>JAFYNQ010000101.1 GCA_017548065.1 Oscillospiraceae bacterium | reverse complement strand
ATTCTTCAGTTCTGCATCGCCACCGGAAACATAAAGAATTTCTCCGGTCTTACTGTAAGCGCTGTCAGACAGTTCTGTAACAGTCATGTTCTCCAGCGTCAGCTTGCCATTCACGATGTAGAAAACAGAGCCATTGCTGGAAGATGTACGGTTAACCGTCACTGTACCGTTCTTCATTGTCAAGCTACTGTCCGCATTGGCAGCTGCAATAAAGCGAGCTGTGCCGCCCTCTACAGCTACTGTATGACCGTCAAGGTCAATGACCGTGGTTTTGCCGGTGGAAGAATAGGAGACCGCACCGTTGACAGTGTCCTCCCCTTCCGCAGCATCCAGGGTAATATCCGCAGTAAGCTTGAAGTGCCATTCCATTCGGGAAGTGTGCTTGTAGGCATAGCCGTCGCTGCTGTTCAGATAGTAAACCCAATCCGCTTCATTGGTAATCAGGATGGGGTTCTCTTCTGTTCCGTAATTGTCAAATACACAGAGACATGCGTCATCAACAACAATCTGCTTACCCTCAGCGGAATGAATCCAATTCAGATACTGCTCTGCATTTTCCAGTGCGTCTGTAAACACACCCTCTGCAGTAACATACACCTCAGCACCCTCCGTCAAACCGGTCGGCTGCAGCAATGTATTCAGAACAAGACCCTTATCTGCATTCTTGCCGATCACAGCCGCACCGGAGACAGTCAATACCGCCTCCTGGGCTACGGAGCTGTTGCCGTCCAGGGTGCCGCCTGCAATGTTCACCGCCACGCCGGCATTGGCAACCATATTGTTATCCGTGCCGGTAGCGCCTTCTGCAAGCTTGCCCTCCACAACAGAGCCAAAAATATTAACAGTCGGAATCTTTACGGTATTGCCGCTTACGTATCGGGATATCCACAGATTACCGCCGTTGGTTCTTGCAGTACCCTCACGAATCACTGCAGTTTCTTCCACAGTGAGTACAGAATCTCTGTAAATATAGCAGTTACCGCCGCCGTTGGCAGTTCCCTTTTCCACTGTGGCATTCTTCAGGGTAAGCTCGCCGCCATACATGGCAATGTTGCCACCATAGCCAACTTTACTCTCTGTGCCGGCAATACCGTTTCCAACGTAGGTGTCACCGTCCAGAATCAAGGTGCCGCCATCTGCATGGATGTTACCACCTCTTGTCAGCGCAGTACCGCCAACAACACGCACGCCGGAAAGATTGACAACAGCGCCGTTGCCCAGGCAATAAATATTGCCGCCGTAAGCATCGGTATAGCCATTTTCCACTGTGCCGCCGGTGATGTTCACTCTGGAGCCGGTGGTAATGTAAATGTTACCGCCCAGACCCTTGGTGGTAACGGTTTCGCCGTTTTCCTCGTAGCTGGCACCGTAAGCCTGACCGCCTGTAATGGTACCTGCCGTCATATTGAAGGTGCCGCCGTAGACATAGAGATTACCGCCGCAGCCGTTGGCTTCAGAATTCTTGGAATAGACAACGCCGCCGGTCAATGTGCCGCCATCCATATTAAATACAGATGCGCTGCCGCTCATATACACAACGCCACCGTAACCGCTCTTGACATCCGTCTTCAGCAGCTCCAGCGTTCCGGCCTTCAGATTGAACCGACCGCCGGAGGAAACCATAACAACACCGCCGTTGATGCCGTTGCTGCCGGGGGCGCAGATCCTGCCGCCGCCAACGCTGTCCATAACCGTCAGACTCTCACCCTCACTGACCAAAGCAAAGCGTCCGCTTGCCTTCGTCACGGTGTGTCCGTTCAGGTCCAGCACCACCTCATAATCCTTGGTCTCATGGGTGACGGAGAATTGATTTTTTGCGGTAATGTCACTGGGCAAATAGTAGTGACCGGCTGCCTTGGCAATGGAGTCACCGGAATAAGGATTCCAGTGGACCAACTCACCGCAATGACTGCAGATGCTGTCCACACCGTTGGCATAGGTATCATGATACATAACGTACAGATAAATTTCATTTTCTGCCTCGTCATGATAGGTACGGATATGGTCACCGGGCTGCAGCTTGACCTCCTGACCGAAGCTCTTTGCTGTGGGGCTCACATCGTAAATCTTTGCATTCTTACTGATGTTCACTGTTTTCACAGTTCCCGTTGTCTTACTGCCGGGAAGATTATATTTCACCGTCAGCTTGTTGCCGTCAACGGAAACCACGTCCCACAGATTGAGGCTCAAGCCTTCCACATTTTTCACGGAATTGGGAGACGTGACATCTACGATCTCATCCCCCTTTGCCACAAAGCCAAATGCGCCGGTATAATAATCCAGCTT
>JAFYNQ010000100.1 GCA_017548065.1 Oscillospiraceae bacterium | reverse complement strand
TTTCTTTGCCAGCTCATTGATTCTTGCAATTACTTCATCCATGTTCATCTTCAATTACCTCGTATTTTAAGTTAGATATATTTATCAATCAAAATAGAAATGCGACCTTTTTTTGTTTGGTTTCCAATGTTGCGCAATTTGATTTTGCCCAATCCACGGACAGATATTTTTGCACCCTCATTTACCGTCTTGTCAGGCTTCTCGCAGGGCAGACCGTCAATGGCAACCTATCCGGCACCAATGTATTGTGCAGCAACACCTCGGGCAATCCGAAAGCCGGAGGAGACGATGCTGTCAAGTCTCACGGAGGCAACGGTATCACGTATTTCTTTCGTTTCAGTCTCGGGAATCTGCACATGGGTCAACGGTATTTGCTCTATGTGTAGCTTTGTTCTGCCTGCGCCGGTCAGGTTTTGAAGAATGTAGGGGGCGATTTCTGTAGTCGCAAAGAAGTCACAGCTTTCTTTTCCTACACAAATATCACCGATGGTTTCTCTTGCGATGCCGATACCCATAAGAGCGCCTAAAAAATCTCGGTGGCTGGGACTGTCGCCTTCGTAGAACGTGGCTCTTAAGCACACAAGGGGGCTATCATCATCGGATAGCGATGATTCATCCTGATAATCGGGAAGATAAATCAGCATTTGCCGTTCCGCTTCGGGATAGCCGCCAAAATGATAAAGACCGTCTTGCTGTCCGAATAGATACTGGGTCATATCCAGTTCACGCAGAGAGAGGAATGCTGTGTTTGCGGGAATGTTCTTTCGCATTCCGGCTTGAATCTTGTCCCATATTTTGGCAAGCAGCAATCTGTCTTCCGGTGTCTTTGCGATTTTTTCAATGTTTGATCTGTCCATAAAATCACCAAAGGTATTATATCACAGAGTTTTTGTATTGCAAGGTTGATTTTTATCAGTTATAATAGCATAAGAGGTGATATTATGGTTGTTGGCATTATCGGCGCCGGTGCTTCCGGCATGGCTGCTGCAATCTCTGCAGCGGAGAATCCCAATGTTCAGGTGCGGCTTTATGAACGGCAGGCACGTGTGGGCAAGAAATTGATGGCTACCGGCAATGGCCGTTGTAATTTGTCAAATTGTAAAATGGGTGTGGAGTTCTATCACGGTGAAGATCCTTCTTTTGTGGAGGAAGCTTTGAACCAAGTAGATGTGCTGACTCTCCGTGCATGGTTTTATGATTTGGGCTTGCATATGGTTGCGGATGATAATAAAATCTATCCTTTTTCTGACCAGGCAAACTCTGTTGTGGATGTACTCCGCCTTGCGTTGGTGAAAGAAAATATCACGCTTCTTGCCGGTGCAGAGGTCACAAAGATCCGACAGGAAAAGGATGGCTTCGTAATCAATGATACGGATTTTTGTGACCGACTGATCATTGCTTGCGGCGGTTTGGCAGGTACGAAACTTGGCGGTAGCATGTGGGGCTATAAGCTCTTAAGTAAGCTGGGACATAAGTCTACCAGATTGCGCCCCAGTCTGGTGCAGTTAAAGTGTGATTGGCCAGGTGTTACAGCCCTGAAGGGTGTACGCTGTCAGTGCAATATTACGATCCAGCGTGACGGCGAATGTTTTGCAAGATCCGGTGGCGAATTGCAGTTCACGGAGTACGGACTCTCGGGTCCTGTGGTATTCCGTGTTTCCAGAGATGTATGCCACGGCAGCGGAAATTGGACGGCTGTATTGGACCTTATGCCCAGAATTTTGTCGGATGAATTTACTCAGTTACTGGAGAAGAGAAGAGAACGGAAGCTGCCTATGGATGAATTGTTTACCGGCATCCTTCACAACCGTTTGGGAAGAGTGCTTACGAAAGCGGCAGGCGTTACCGGCAGCAATACAGAAATGCTGACAGATCATGAAATTCAGGAACTGATAAAAACGGTTAAACACTTTGAAATTAATTTGACAGAACCCATGGGTATGGATCATGCCCAGGTTACTGCAGGTGGTGTTTTGACTGCTGACTTTGATCCCAACACCATGGAAAGTTGTTTGATTCCCGGGCTTTATGCATGCGGTGAGGTTTTGGATATCGACGGCGACTGCGGTGGTTATAACTTGCACTGGGCGTGGGCGTCCGGCATTATGGCTGGCAGGAACGCAGGAAAGGAATAAATATGATTCGTATTCGGGAAATATCTTTGCCCCCTGAGCACAATGCTGCGCAGCTTTCCTATGAAGCGGCAAAACTGTTGAAGATATCTGCTTCCGCTGTGCGAAAACTGAAGATTGTTCGCAGAAGCATTGATGCCAGAAAGAAACCTGATGTGCGTGTTGTTTATACAGTGGATGTTCAGGTGGACGGCAATGAACCCCAAATTTTAAAACGCAGCGGCTGCAAACGAGCGGCGATTGCGCCGGTTTCCTACTATAAACCGCCGAAGCCGTCCCGTGAAACGGATGAGCGCCCGGTGGTAGTGGGTTTTGGTCCTGCCGGAATGTTTGCGGCCCTGGTGCTGTCGTTGGCAGGCTTGCGCCCCTTGGTGCTTGAACGTGGTGAGGATGCAGCTTCCCGTCATGCAAAGGTGCAACGCTTCTTTGAAACGGGTGAACTGGATCTCGGCAGTAATGTTCAGTTCGGTGAAGGCGGCGCCGGTACTTTTTCAGACGGTAAGCTGAATACCGGTGTCAACAATCCTCGTATTGGGTGGGTTCTTGAGCAGCTTGTCATGGCCGGAGCAGGAGAGGATATCCTTTTTGATGCAAAGCCGCATGTCGGCACAGATGTGCTGTTAACGGTTGTTCAAAATATTCGTCAGCGGATCATTTCTTTGGGTGGCGAAGTCCGTTTTTGCAGTCAGGTTGTTGAGATTGTACGGGAACAGGACCGTGTGTGCGCAGTGGTGCTTTCGGATGGAACAAGGATCGCTTGCAGAAACGTGATTCTGGCAATTGGACACAGTGCAAGAGACACATTTGCTTTCCTTCATGCGTCGGGCATTTCTATGGAACCGAAGCCTTTTTCTATGGGTGTGCGCATTGAGCATCCTCAGATCATGATCAATGAATCCCAATACGGTAAGAATGATCCTGTACTGCCGCCTGCGGATTATAAGCTTGTGAAGCATTTGGACGAAGAAACAGTGTACACCTTTTGTATGTGTCCCGGTGGCTACGTCGTCGCTGCTGCATCCGAAGAATGTCGTGTTGTAACAAATGGTATGAGTTATTCAGAACGTGGAGGCGAAAATGCCAATGCTGCACTGCTTGTGACCCTCAATCCCAAGGACTTTCCTTACGATGGCGCACTGGGTGGTGTTCGTTGGCAACAGGAAATTGAAGAGGCTGCTTTTGTGGCAGGTGGTAAAACATATAATGCGCCTGCGCAGCGTGTGGGAGATTTTCTTTTCGGTATTCCCAGCAGTGGCCCCGGCTCAGTGAAGCCGACCTACAGACCAGGTGTTACCTGGTGCGACCTTCACGCTGTATTGCCGAAAAAAATCACCAACGCACTGGAAAAAGCATTGCCACTTCTGGAGCAAAGCCTGAAGGGATATGCTGATCCGGATGCAGTTATGACGGCGCCTGAAACACGCAGCTCTTCGCCGGTTCGTATCAACCGTGGTGCAGATAAACAATCTGTCAGCCTGGCTGGATTGTACCCTGCAGGTGAGGGCGCCGGTTATGCCGGCGGCATTATGTCTGCGGCGATTGACGGTATTCTTTGTGCAGAGGCACTTATGGAAGCGTTATAAAAACAGTGCTGTCTCTTCATCTTTGAGACAGCACTGTTTCTTTTTAAAAATAGCCTTCCAGTATCACAATCAGGAAGATTTGCAGAGCAAGGATCACGGGGATGCCGATTGTGAATTTAGGGTGCTTTGTTTTGTGGCGAATCAGTTTCATTCCCAAAAGACTTCCGACGCTGCCGCCAATGGCAGCTACAGTCATCAGCGTGGCTTCGGGAATACGCCATAAATTTTTTTGTGCTTTGTATTTGTCAATAAGCATAAGAATAAAGCCCAGTGCATTGACTATAAGCAGATACAGAATGATGATCTTCATGGTGGATTCCTTTCTGGAGGCGATAGGGTGAGAGTATTTGCTGTTGTTTTGGTTGTACTGATGATGTTTTCCGGGTGTTCAACTGCCGCAAATTTAGAAACAGTTGCGGATGTTTATGATGTTTCGGTGAGTTCACCGGTCCAAAATGTTGCGATTACATTGCCGGAGGGAGCGGCGGAAGCTGTACTTGCTTCCGATAACGGAGACAGCTATTATGTATGCGACGGATTCACTGTTGCAGTCAGCACGCTGGCAGGTGGCGATCTTGCACGCACCATCCGGGAAATTACCGGATTTGAAAAAACGACGTTGACGGTGATGACAACAAGGGAAAACGGAACGAAACGTCATACTTGTGCCTGGACATCCCTTGGGGAAGCGTCGGAACAGATTTGCAAAGCGGTTATTCTTGATGACGGAAATTCACATTATGCAGTAACTGTTATGTGCGATTATGAGGTGGCAGGGGAGTTGGCGCAGGAAATGAACAACGTGCTGGATTCCGTTACGCTTCATGTTGCGTAAGCGATTCGTTGCAAAGCGCACGGCAACGGTCAGCAACGGACTGGGGATAAACGATTTTGGCTTTATTGCCGAATCCGATCACCCAGCTGAGGAACATGGGAGAGACTGCTACGGAGACGGTGAAATTGAAATGTTCATCACCGTCGGGGATCAGCATGGTGTCTTTGCCAAAGCGATCCATGACGACATTAATAAGACTCTTGTGGAAGCGAAGCTTAACATTTACTGTCTCGCCGGAATACATCTGGAACAGCCTTTTTGCGTGTTCATTTAAGGCTTTGCCGGTGAGCTCAGGGCAGGGGATACGGCTTTCTGTGGCAAGCTGAATATCAGACATGCGGTCAACACGATAGGATGTAATACCGTGACGTTCGGAATAAGCAAGTAAATAACAGTTCTCATGATCCTGGCAAAGTCCGTAGGGGCTTGCCAGGTATTCTTTTTCTCTGTAGTTCCGTTTGCCGCTAATATCCCAGTCAAAGTAACGGAAGGTGATCTGAAGGTTTTGTCCGATGGCTTCCTGAATGGTATCCACATTATAGTAAATGGTTTCGTTCATGCTTTTTACACGACCGGAAACAAACACATTTCTGCGCATAAGACTTGCGTCGTGTTCATTGCACTGGGCGCAAAGCTTCTCAATCAATTCTTTTGATTTCTTTTCTGTCAGGTAACGGCTGGAAAGCACTGCGTCAATCAGCAGTTTTAATTCGGGCAGTTCAAAGTTTCTGGAAGCAATATAATAACCGCCGTTCTTGCCGGGGATGGAAACAACGTCAACCCCGTAGTCCTGCAGGGCGGCAATGTCTGAGTATACAGTTTTACGGTCACAAGAAATACCGTGCTCCCGATCCAGCATAGTGATCAGCTCGGCTGCGCGCACGGGATGATCCTCGTGGGAATTGCGCTCCAGGTAATCTTTGATGTAAAGGATCTTCAGCTTTTGATTGTCAGATTTGGGCATGTTAATACCTCCTGATTCTATATTTAGTCCATTATATCACACCTTTTGATAAATGGAATAGAGAAATTGATTTTTTCTTCAGAATATGTTATTCTATTATGCAAAGGAGTTGATAATATGCTATATGCAGGATGTCATTTGTCTGTTAGTAACGGTTTTGTTGATACAGTTCGCACGGCGCAGTCTATAGGTGCCAATACATTTGCATTTTTTACACGTAATCCCCGTGGCAGCAAAGCAAAAAAAGAAGACCCTGTTGATTGCCAAAATGCAATGGTGGCAATGAAGGAAGCTTCCTTCGGCCCTTTGGTTGCCCATGGCGCATATACCATGAATCTTTGCACGGCAGAAGCCGGTGCAAGAGAATTTGCTTGCGAGGTTTTGTGCGATGACTTGCGAAGAATGGCCTACCTTCCCGGAAATTATTACAATTTCCATCCCGGCAGCCATGTGGGGCAGGGAACAGAGACCGGTATCTCTCAAATCTGTGATGCGCTGAAAAAGGCGCTGGCACCCGGTTATCCCGTTACGGTGCTTTTGGAGACAATGGCAGGCAAGGGAAGTGAGATCGGTGGTCGCTTTGAGGAACTGAAAATGATTATTGACGGTGTTGGCAGCAATGATGTCGGTGTGTGCCTGGATACCTGCCATGTGCATGACGGCGGATATGATATCGTGAATGATCTGAATGGTGTTTTGATGGAGTTTGACAGAATCATCGGTCTGGACAAGCTGAAGGCGCTTCACTTGAATGATTCCAAGAATCCCTTCGGCAGCCATAAGGACAGGCATGAACTTCTTGGTAACGGAAACCTGGGAGCAGGACTTTTTGAAAATGTTGTGAATCATCCGGTGCTTTCCAAGCTGCCTATGATCCTGGAGACACCTAATACGATTCCTGGCTACGGCGAGGAAATCGCTATGCTTCGTGGGATGGTTCGCTGATTCTTTTTGAGGTATACCTATGATGTTTTTAGCGTCAACAATTCATGATGCACCGCAGGTGTATGTGGATGTGTTTATTGCTATATTACGCTGGATCGCACCGATCCTTTCTTTGGTGTTATTCGTTCGGTGCGTTTATCCGCTTTTAACGTTTAAACGAGAGCCTGAAATATGGGCTCGACTTTGCCTTGCCAATGGCAAGAAATATGCCCTTACTCATTGGGAAAACGTGATTGGCAAAAGTAAAAGTAGCGATGTGGTGCTGGATCGGAGAGGTGTTTCCCGTTCCCATGCGGTACTGACTCGTTATGATGACGGAAGCTGGAGTATCACAGATGCCGATTCCGAAGGCGGTGTCTTTGTTAACGGAATACGTGTGTCTTTTCGTGCCCTTGAGCCGGAAGATATTATAACCATCGGTGGCGCAGACATGGTTCTGCAACCCATTTCGGGAAAGCAGGAGCAAAAGCTTGCAAAAATGCGAACCGGAAATTCCTCGGTGTTTGCTAATTTTTCCAATCTGATTCTGTTGACTGTGTTTCAGCTTTTGTGTGCAGTTGCCTTTTTGCTTGTTGATAGTGGGGAAACTGCCCAATCTGTGCTTCTTGGCTTTGGCGGCATTTCTGTATGCCAGTGGTTACTGATGCTGTTTTATCTTTGCATCAAAAGAACCTCCTTTGAAGTTGAGACTATTGCATTCTTCCTGTGTACCATGGGCATGTGTGTCATCGCTACTGTAACACCGGATGAAGCATTTAAACAGCTGATTGCTATGGTTATTGGCGTGGTGCTCTTTCTGCTGGTTGGCTGGTCTCTGCGAGACCTGCAGCGAGCCAAGGTGTTCCGTTATGTTGCCGGTGTGGCCGGTATTTGTTTCCTGCTCATAACCCTTTTGTTTGGTCAGGAATACTACGGCGCAAAGAACTGGCTGGTGTTGGGTTCTTTCTCTCTGCAACCGTCGGAGCTGACGAAGGTTTGCTTTGTTTACGTGGGCGCTTCTGCAATGGATCGGATCATGACAAAGCGGAATCTGATTTCTTTCATCGTATATTCCGTTGCGCTTTGCGGTTGCCTTGCCCTTATGAATGATTTTGGCACAGCGCTTATTTTCTTCTGTGCGTTTCTGGTGATCGCCTATATGCGCTCCGGTAGCATCGGAACCATCACGCTGGCTTGCACCTCCTTGGGCTTTGCCGGTGTTGTTGCACTGAAAATCGCGCCTCACGCTATGCGACGCTTTCAATCCTACAGACATATATGGGAAGACCCTTTGGATGCCGGTTACCAGCAGACCCGTGCATTAATGTGCATGGCATCAGGTGGCATACTGGGTGTTGGCGCAGGTATGGGCCAGATGAAGAGTATTTTTGCGGCAGACTCCGATGTCGCGGTTGCAACACTGACAGAAGAATGGGGTCTTATTATGCTGGCAATCGTTATCCTTTGCGTGGTTGCATTGGGTATTTTTGCTTTGAGAAGTGCGGCTGTTGGTCGCAGTAGCTTTTATACCATCGGAAGCTGTACGGCCGCCAGCGTGTTGCTTGTTCAGGCAATTTTAAATGCCCTGGGCACGGTGGATGTTCTACCTTTGACCGGTGTGACCTTCCCGTTCTTGTCCAACGGTGGCTCCAGTATGATCGGTGCATGGGGACTGCTTGCATTTATTAAAGCGGCTGATACACGACAGAATGCCAGTTTTGCGATCCGATTGGGCAAATTTGGAGGTGAAGCCGATGAATAGAATTGCAGGACGTGCCTGGATCACAATTCTTTTTGTTCTGATCCTTCTTGGTGGATTTATATTCTTTCTTTTTGAATATGCTACAAGCGCAGGGGAGTGGGTAGTGTTTTCCGGTTCACCCCACGTTTATAATGCCGGCAATATCAATTGCGGAACGGTAATTGACAGCGAGGGGTATGTGCTGCTGGATATGGAAGGGGAGAGAGATTACTCTTCCGATAAATTCCTTCGCATGTCAACAGTGCATTGGCTGGGTGACCGTTACGGCTATGTGGATGCACCTGCACTATCTTCTTATGCGGAACAGATCGCCGGTTTTGATATGCTCAACGGTGTCTATAATTACGGCGACCAGGCTGGCGTTGTAAAGCTTACACTGCGTGCATCTGTTCAAAAGGCGGCGCTTACAGCGCTTGGGGGACGGAAGGGAACGGTTGCGGTTTATAATTACAAAACCGGTGAACTGTTGTGTTCTGTTTCCACGCCTGCTTTTGACCCCGACAACCCGCCGGACATTACAAATGATCCTGACGGCATTTATGAGGGTATGTATTTAAATCGTTTTACACAATCTGTTTATACTCCGGGATCTATTTTTAAGATCGTAACATTGGCGGCAGCCTTGGAATCGGTGCCGGATATTGAAACCCAAAAGTTTACTTGTTCCGGCAGTTATCAGTTTGGTGTGGACAGAATCACCTGCGAAGCTGTGCATGGAGAGCAGGATATCAAAACCGCATTTTCCAACTCCTGTAACTGCGCATTTGCGCAGATTGCATTGCAATTGGGAAAAGAGACACTGCAAAAGTATGTTGCGCAATTTGGCATAACACAGCCCGTTGTATTTGACGGCATTACAACTGCCGGCGGCAGTTATGATATTAATGATGCCCATGATGTCAACGTTGCATGGAGTGCTATCGGACAATATAACGATCAGGTGAACCCTGCGGCTTTTCTCTCATTTGTTGGCGCAATTGCCAACGGAGGAGAGGGAAATGCTATGTATTTTGTGGATGAGATATCTGTAGGTGGTTCGCTCACCTATGAGGCACAGACAAAGGGAAATACCAGAATCATGTCTTCTGCCACTGCAGAAAAAGTTGCGGAATATATGAGCCACAATGTTTCTGTGCGGTACGGTGCTGAAAATTTCCCCGGACTGACGGTTTGCGCAAAGACCGGCACAGCAGAAGTCGGCGGTGAGAAAAAGTCCAATGCTATGTTTGCGGGATTTGTGCAGGATGATGCGTATCCTTATGCTTTTATCGTGTGTATGGAGGATACAGGCTACGGAAAGAACTGTATTCCTGTAATTTCAGCCGTTTTGGAAGCGTGTAAAAAGGGTGTAAACGGCGCTTTAAATTGACTGTTTGTGAAGTTGTACAAAATATTCTTTTGAAAAATATTATATTTTGTTCTTTCTACGGTTGACAAATGTGCACGAGTGAGATACAATATGCATACTTCATCACATTAGTATTTTAAAGAGGGGTTGCAATTTGCGACGAATCTTTATATAATGATGAACGAAATTTTTTGAAAGGGAGATCCTATCATGAAAAAGTTATTTGCTCTTTTGATGGCCGCGGTTATGGTCATCGCAATGTTCGCAGGCTGTGGTTCCTCCGAAACACAGCAGCCCACCGCTGACTCTGGTGAAACCCAGGGTGCGGAAGCTACCGGTGAAGCTACTGAAAATGCAGCAGCAGCCGGCGCTATCAAGCTGGGTATGTGTGGTCCTCTGACCGGTGGTGCAGCCGTTTACGGTACTGCTGTTAAAGAGGGTATGGAAATCGCTGTTGAAGAGATCAACGCTCTGGGCGGCCTGCAGTTTGAACTGAAGACTGCTGACGACGAGCACAATGCAGAGAAGGCTATCAATGCTTACAACTCTCTGGTTGACTGGGGTATGCAGATCATGGCTGGCCCTGTTACTACTGCTCCTTCTACCGCTGTTGCAGGCGAGTGTGCAGCTGATGGTATCTTCATGCTGACTCCTTCCGCTTCCGGCGTTGACGTCATTGAAGCTGGCGACAACATCTTCCAGATCTGTTTCACCGACCCCAACCAGGGTACTGCATCTGCAGACTACATTGCAGAGCACAAGCTGGGCACCAAGATCGGTGTTATCTACGATTCCTCCGATGCATACTCTTCCGGTATCTACGAGAAGTTTAAGGCACAGGCTGAGGTTGTTGGTCTTGAGATCGTTTGCGCTGAAGCTTTCACCGCTGACAATAAGTCCGATCTGACCAACCAGGTTACCGCTTGCCAGAAGGCCGGTGCTGATCTGGTGTTCCTGCCCTTCTACGCTGTTGAGGCTGCTCAGGTTCTGACCTACGCTAACAAGATCGGCTATGAGCCCCTGTTCTTCGGCTGCGACGGCATGGACGGCATCCTGACCACTGAAGGCTTTGATCCCACCCTGGCTGAAGGCCTGATGCTGCTGACTCCCTTCTCCGCTGACTCCGAGGATGAGAAGACTCAGTCCTTCGTTAAGAAGTACCAGGAGAAGACCGGCATTGTTCCCAACCAGTTTGCAGCAGACGCATACGACGTTATCTATGCTATCTACCAGGCCTGTGTTGACGGTGGTGTCACCGCTGACATGACTGCTGAAGAGATCAACGAGATCATGGTTGAGCAGTTCACCTCCATGACCTTTGACGGTCTGACCGGTGCTGGCATGACCTGGATGGAGACCGGCGAAGTTTCCAAGAGCCCCATGGCTGTTGTGATTGAGAACGGTGTCTACGTTGGTAAGGAATAATCCTTAATTTTACATGATTTTTGAGGCTGGATGGGGGCACTTTACCCCCATCCGGCTCTGTGCGTGATTCCCCACAGATGCGACAGTCGATGAGAGGGAGTCATTCTGGCTCCTTGTCATTGGCTGTCGGGAAAGAGAGGACAAGCAATTGAGTTTTTTACAGTATTTGATCAATGGCATTAGCATCGGCGCTGTATATGCCATTATCGCACTTGGTTATACCATGGTTTACGGTATTGCAAAAATGCTGAATTTTGCACATGGTGACGTTATCATGGTTGGTGCGTACATATCCTTTAGCGCTACAAATTATTTAGGTGTTCCTGCGGTGTTGAGTATCTTCATCGCAATGGCTGTTTGTACGATTCTCGGTATTATTATTGAGGGTCTTGCCTATAAGCCTCTTCGTGGCACATCCAGCCTTGCAGTTTTGATCACCGCCATTGGTGTCAGCTATTTCCTGCAGAATGCAGCACAGCTGATTTGGGGTGCTACACCCAAGAACTTTACCAGTATTGTGACATCTGCACCGATCAGCTTGTTTGGCGGTCAGCTCACCATTACCGGCGAAGTTATCATTACCATTGTTGCATCTGCCGTTATTATGCTGGCTCTGCACTTCTTCACTACTAAGACAAAGATCGGTAAGGCAATGCGTGCGGTTTCTGAAGACCGTGATGCTGCACAGCTGATGGGTATTAACGTTAACAGAACCATTTCCACTACATTTGCCATTGGCTCTGCTTTGGCTGCAATTGCCGGTGTGTTGCTTTGCTCCACTGTTCCTACCTTGCAGCCTACCACCGGTTCTATGCCCGGTATCCGTGCTTTCACCGCTGCTGTTTTTGGCGGTATCGGCTCTATCCCCGGCGCAATGCTTGGTGGTATTCTGCTGGGTGTTATTGAGACCTTTAGTAAGGCCTATCTGTCCTCTCAGTTCAGTGACGCAATTGTGTTCCTTGTGTTGATCATCGTCTTGTTGGTCAAGCCTGCAGGCCTGCTGGGTAAGCAGGTTCAGGAGAAAGTGTGAGGTGCGTTATGAGAATTAAAAACGATCGTAAAACGCAACTTACCAACTTTTTGACCTATGCGCTTGTAATTGTTGCGTTTGTTATTCTTCAGTATATGTCTGAAGGTAAAATGCTGACGAAGTCTATGCAGGGTTACCTGATCCCGATTTGCGTCTATATTGTTCTGGCTGTTTCTTTGAATCTGGTTGTTGGTATTTCCGGTGAATTGAGCCTTGGCCATGCCGGTTTTATGGGTGTAGGTGCCTTTACCGGTGTTATCATTGCCGGTATTTTCCGTGATACCATTGACAATGAGATCCTGCGCCTTGCGCTGTCCATGGTTTGTGGTGGCGTTCTGGCGGGTGTTGCAGGTTTTGTTGTTGGCATCCCGGTTCTCCGTTTGCGTGGTGACTATCTAGCTATTGTTACCCTTGCTTTCGGTGAGATCCTCAAGAATATCTTTGGTAACTTGTATGTCGGTAAGGATATTAACGGTATTCAGTTCGCTTTCAGCTCCGAAGCAATTAAGCTGGCTGAAGGCGGTAAAATGATCCTGAAGGGACCTATGGGTGCTGCAGGTATTAAGAAGATTGCAACATTCCCGGTGGCATTTGTCCTGATCCTGATTACGCTTTTTGTGGTGCTGAACCTGATCAATTCTAAAGAGGGTCGTGCAATTAAGGCAATCCGTGACAACCGTATTGCTGCTGAGTCTGTTGGTATTAACGTTACTGCATTTAAACTGAAGGCGTTTGTTACCTCTGCATTCCTTGCCGGTATGGCAGGTGCGCTGTTTGCATTGAACTATTCCAGCGTCAATGCTTCCCAGTTTAATTTCAATACCTCCATCAACATTCTTGTGTTTGTTGTGCTTGGCGGTATGGGTAATATTCTGGGCTCTATTATATCTACAACGGTGCTTTATCTAGTCCCGGAACTGTTGCGTGAGCTTCAGGACTACCGTATGATCATTTACGCAATTGTCCTGATCGTTGTTATGCTTGTGACATGGTCTCCCAAGGTCAAGCAGATGATTCAGGTCGTTCAGGTTCGTATTAAGGACTTGTTTAAAAAGAAAGATAAGAAGGGAGGTTCTGTAAATGGCTGAAAAGTATTCCCGTGAAATGGTTGAGGTCATTAGTAAGAACCTCCACCGCCAGCAGGATTTGGGCAAAGTCCCGGTTTTGGATGTCCGAAATCTTGGTATTGATTTCGGCGGTTTGACTGCTGTTGACGGCTTCAATATGACCATTGGCCCTACGGAGATATCCGGTCTCATCGGCCCAAACGGTGCAGGTAAAACAACCATTTTTAACTTGCTTACCAGCGTGTATCAGCCTACCCGTGGCAGTATTCTTGTGAACGGCATCAACACTAAGGGTATGACCACTGCAAAGGTGAACCGTCTTGGCGTTGCAAGAACGTTCCAGAATATCCGTCTGTTTACGGATATGACTGCACTTGAGAACGTCAAGGTAGGTATGCATAATTCCATTAAATGCGGCTTCATTTCTTCTTTGCTCCGTCTGCCTCCTTACTTTAAGGCAGAAAAAGAAGCAAATAAGCGCGCTATGGAGTTGCTGGATTTTATGGGCCTTGCAGATGTTGCGGATACCAAGGCAGGTTCTTTGCCCTATGGTGTTCAGCGCCGTTTGGAGATCGTCCGTGCATTGGCAACCAATCCGTCCATCATTCTGTTGGATGAGCCTGCTGCCGGTATGAACCCCACAGAAACAGAAGAGCTGATGCATCAGATCCGCAGAATTCGTGATACGTTCCAGATTGCGATTTTCCTCATTGAGCATGACATGAACCTGGTCATGAATGTTTGTGAGGGTATTGTTGTTGTTAACTACGGCCGGATCATTGCTAAGGGCACACCTGAGCAGATCAAGAATGATCCTGCGGTTATTGAGGCATATCTCGGCAAGAAGGAGGAAGAATAATATGAGTACGATCCTTAGTGTTGAAGATATGCATGTGTACTACGGTGCAATTCATGCGGTGAAGGGTGTTTCCTTTGATGTCGGTGAAGGCGAGATCGTCGCACTTATTGGCGCTAACGGTGCCGGCAAGTCTACGATTTTGAAAACTGTTTCCGGTCTGCTGCATCCCCGTAGTGGCAATGTCATTTTTGACGGTAAAAATATTTCCCATACGGATGCGCACAAGCTTGTACGCCATGGACTGGCGCACGTTCCCGAGGGAAGACGCATCTTCCTGCAGATGACTGTTCAGGACAATTTGGAAATGGGCGCTTTTACCCAGAAAGATGTTTCCAAGGAAGACCTTGAGAGAATGTTTACACTGTTCCCCAGACTGAAGGAACGCCGTAAGCAGATTGCCGGTACTTTGTCTGGCGGTGAGCAGCAGATGCTGGCTATGAGCCGTGCGCTTATGAGCCATCCCAAGCTCTTGATGCTTGATGAGCCTTCTATGGGTCTTGCTCCGATTCTGGTGGATCAGATTTTTGATATTATTCAGGAACTGCATGATGCCGGAACGACGATCCTGCTGGTTGAGCAGAATGCAAGCAAAGCTTTGCAGATCGCTGACCGTGCCTACGTTTTGGAAACCGGTTCTATTACACTTTCCGGTACCGGCGCAGAACTGGCAGTCAGTGATGAGGTTCGTAAAGCATATCTTGGCGGTTAATATTTATAACACCCTCTGCATATATTCGTGCAGGGGGTGTTTTTTATGTGCCGACAGAATCAGTTGTGGGGTTACATACAGCTTGCTTTTGGCATCGGCGTGCTGATCGGTCTTTGGATTGAAGCAAGCTTTTTGTCCCATTGCTTTGGGTTCGGTATGATCATTCTCGGTTCGGTTATTTTGAAAAGAAGGTAATATTTTTCCTTTTATATGCATAAGTTTTAAGGAACAAAGTAAGGAGTGATCATCGTGCAGATGCAATTTGAAAAGAATAGTATCAGATGCCTGCGGAGTGTCCTTTGTGAGACCAAGGACCACGAAGAGACCTATGAGCTGCGCCTGGAGGACGGCATGGCGGATATTGGGGAAATTATCGGCTGCTGGGGACAAGTAGTTGTACGGGGGAAAGAGTGGCGACCAGGTGGCATCAGTACAAATGGCGGCATCATTGCCTGGGTTCTGTATAAGCCGGAAGAAGGGGAACAGTTGTGCTGCGCAAGCGCATGGATACCGTATCAGTTCAAGTGTGATTTTGATGAAAACGAAAGAGATGGTGGCATTGTTGTGCAGCCGCTGCTAAGCAGTTTGGATGCACGCATGATTTCCTCTAGGAAGATCATGCTTTGTGGGGATATCAGCGTTTTGTGCCAGGCGATGGTGGATTCTGAAATTACGTGTTTCAGCCCTGGTGCGATTGCAGATGATATTATGCTCTTGCAGGAGACTTTTGAACCGTTGCTGCCGAAGGAAATGAATGAGAAGGCATTCATGCTTGATGATGCTGTGACATTCCCGACGTCTGCTGAAAAAATTGACAAAGTTGTATATTATCAGCTTTCCCCATCTGTAACGGATTACAAGGTGATGGGAGATAAGATCATTTTTCGTGGTCAGTCCCGGCTGCATGTGTTGTATATGGACACAGATGGGCAGGTGCACACATGGGATGAGGAATTTCCGTTTTCCCAGTTTGCTGAACTTGGCAGGGAATATACAGATGGTTCCTGCGCCAATATAATCATGGCAGTTACAAGCGCAGCATTGGAAAGGGAAGAGAACGGTTATCGTCTGCGAGCCGGTCTTACGGGGCAATTTGTGATCTACGATCACGAAAAAATTACCGTCGTGAAAGATGCGTATAGTCCAAATCGTTCTGTCAGTGTTCATACTGAAGATCTGGTTATTCCGGCTGTTCTTGATGTACAGCAACGTTTTGTTTCGGGAGATTGTAGAATTGGTGATGAATATGTGGATGTGGTGGATTCCGTTCTGTATCCTGTGCACCCAAGAGCCTACAAGGATGGAGAGAGTACAACCATTGCGCATTCCGGGGTGTTTCGCGCTCTTTGCCGGTCGTTGGATGGTGAGCTTGGTTTTCAAAGCGTGCAATTCAATACAGAAGAGTCGGTGGCTTCTGACATGACTGCGAAACCGATGGTGACTGTTTCTTCTGCGACTGTTCCGCAGGGGATGACCTCTGGGAGTGCATTTGTGTTATCTTCGGAATTGGAGAGTAAAAGTTTGTGGATAGCAAATAAGCCTATAAATATGGTCACTGAGCTGGATGTGGGGGATCATACGGAATCTTTGGATGAACGGCCGGGCGTTGTTTTGCGAAGGGCGGCCGGCGATACACTTTGGGAAATTGCAAAAGAGTATGGTTCAACTGTAGCGCTGATCATGGATGCCAATCAGCTGCAGGGAGAGCCGGACGTTGACAGAATGCTGCTGATCCCAATTTTATAAATTCCTTCAGTGGGTCGGATTTGTCCGACCCTCTTTTTTGCAGAAGTTACAAATGATAACGAGTTATAAGAAAAAATTATATGGGTGTAAGTAATTTATATGCCACTTTATGAAAAATTATGGTATACTACAGTTAGAAACTATAAGTATAACCAGGAGGTATGTTGATGTCTTTGAAAGTCGGTTTTGGACGGACTTGTATTACACCGGAAGAATCCGTGCCGCTTGCAGGCTACGGCAATACAAGTATGCGCATGTCAAAGAATGTGTTGGACGATCTCTATGCAACAGCTGTTACATTTTCGGATGACAAGGAAACGGTTATATTAATCACCTTGGATATGCTGCATGCTAAGGCAGACTGGACTGAAAGCATACGTAGCGCAATTACGGAAGCCTGCGGCGTACCTGGGAATCATATCATGGTTGCACATACCCATACCCATGCAGCGCCGGATGCTTATAACAACGAAGAAGCTAGTCTTTTCAGATACAAGGATTTTCTTGTGAAAAAGGTTTGCGATGCGGCAATTTTGTCCATGAATGACAGATTGCCGGCTAAGCTTTTTGCCGGTGTTCGTAAAATGCAGCAAAATACAAACTTTGTGCGTAATTACATAAAAGACAAAACTGCGCCTGACGGCATTCGCCATGCAGGTGAGCCAGACAGACGGATGCAGTTGGTTAAAATTACCCGTGAGGGTGGCAAAGATATTTTGCTTATGAATTGGCAGGCGCATCCCACCCTTACAGGCGGCCTGAAGAAAACGGACATATCGGCAGATTACATTGGTGTTATCCGTGATATTATGGAAGAGAAAACAGATTCGTTGTTTGCGTTCTTCCAGGGGGCTTCGGGAAATCTTACTTGTGCCAGCAAAATAGTCGGTGAGACCATAACCCGTAACCATAAGATTTACGGTGGAATCCTTGCAGAGTGGTCAATGTATCTGTATAACGATTTGAAACCTGTGGAAGGGGAGAAGGTTTCTCTGATTGAGAAAACTTTACGCATCCCCATTGATCATTCTGATGATCATATGGTGGAGGCTGCTAAAATCGTGGATGAACATTGGCGTAAGTATAATGATTATGCTTTTTGCAACAAGTTTGCGAATTCTTACAGTATAAACTCTGTCTACCATGCTGCCGGCATTCTGAGACGGGCTCGTATGGGAGAGAGCTTGGAAATGGTGCTTAATGTTTTCTCAGTTGGTGGCATTTCCTTTGTCTGTGCGCCCTTTGAGATGTACGCAATTAACAGTTCGTATGTTAAAGAAAATTCGCCTTTTGATATGACGTTTATCGTTACAAGCTGTAATACGCTTCATAATTATTTGGCAGAGGATCTCGCATTTGATTATGGCTGCTATGAGGTGGATTTTCGTCGGTATCCAAGAGGAACTGCTGAGCGTGTTGCTGATGCGTTTTGTCAGATGCTTCAGGAATTGAAGGGGACTTGATTCGGTTAAAATCACTTTAAATTTTATTGTCAAAATAGAAGATTTTCCTTGCACTTTTACTACCACTTATGCTATAATAGACAAAATATACTGGGTGAGGTATATCTATGAAAAGAATTCTTTGTTTTGCTATTGCGTGCTTGATGGTTTTTGCTCTTTGTGCATGCGGTTCATCAGGTAAGGATGCTGCAAAAAAAGGTCTTCAGGTTGGTTTTGCGAGAGAGAGCATCACACCGAATTATCCGGTTTGCCTCCAGGGCGGTTCTTATAAAGACCGCATTTCCACCGGCTTCCTGGATATGTTGTATTTGACCTGCATTGCTGTATCTGACGGTACACAGACATATTTGATCTATACCGGCGATATTAAGCTTGGTACCGGCAGTTTTGCGCCGGAAACAAGAGCCCGTGTGTATGCTGCTACCGGCGTTCCTCTTGAGAATATGTACATTAACGGTACCCACACCCATGCAGGTGTTGCCATTCGTTACAATTGGGACAATGCGGATCGTTACAAAGAAGATTTTTACAAGGCAGCGATCAAAGCTGCGGAGAAGGCAATCAAGGATATGTCTGCTGCAGAGGTCAGCGTGGGAACAGCTATGACAGAAAAAATGGCATGGGTTCGCCATTATACAATGGCTGATGGCACTGTTTCCGGTTCCAATTTCGGTAATCGTGCCAGTGGTGAAACAGGTCATACTTTTGAGGCTGATAATGAATTGCAGATGGTTCTCTTTAGTCGTGACGGAGTGGACGAGAAGGGAAAAGAGAAGAAGGATATTCTCCTGGCAAGCTTCCCGGCACATGCCACATTTACAGAAGGCGGCACGGAAATGTCTGCGGATTTCCCCGGTCCTTTCCGTGATTACGTAGAGCAGACCGCCGGTGTTCACTGCGCTTACTTTATTGGCTCTGCAGGTGACCAGGTGCCCAGCAGCCGAATAGCAGGCGAATCCTTCAGTAAGGATTACAGAGCTTACGGCAAAGAACTTGGCCGTTATGCGGTTGAGGCACTTTCCAACATGACAAAGCTGGAAGGGGATAACGAGATCAAGGCAGTTACTGAGGTCTATGTGGGTGCCACCCATAAGGCTGGAACAGATCCCCAGCGTGTGGGCAATGCGAACGAAGTTAAAGAAGCGATCAGTGCTTATGGCTCCGGTTCTCAGGAAGTGAAGAACCTTGTAGCCAAATATGGTTTCTCCAGTTACCTGGATGCCTCCTGGACAGTCAAGCGTGCCGGTCTTCCGGAAGAACGTGAGTTGGAGATGAAGATTTTCGCCATTGGCGATTTGTCCTTTGTCTTTGCTCCTTATGAAATGTTTGGCACCAGCGGTCGTTATATCAAGGATAATACACCGTATGCCATGACATTTATTGCAACTTGTAGTGAAGGCGATGCCAGCTATATTCCTACCGAGGCAGCTTTTGATTACAATTGCTACGAATCCCAGTGCTCCTATTTTGCACGTGGTACTGCAGAAATTCTTGCAGACAAATATGTAAGTATGCTCACCGCATTAAAAGGTGAGGCTTAAATAAACGGAAGGGAAAGGTGCTTTTTATGAAAAAAGAAGCAACAAAGAAACCCAAGAAGCTGCTTTGGTTGTGGATTGGCCTTCTGGCACTGGTTTTGATCGCCGGTGCTGTGATTGGTGCAATCTTCCTCTTTGGCGGCGAAAAGGAACCCACCGGTCCCGTTGGTGGTCGTCCCGATTTGTATTGGAACCTTGATAGAGAAACCTATACCAAGGATTCCGAATCGGGCTTGTCTACCCGTGAGGCTGGTGAAGACGGTGTATACCGTGTTCGTTTTGCCTACAATGGCGAGCAGGTTGAGCTGCCCATCGTAGACAAGCAGCTTGTCAACTATATTGACACAATGGACATCATGGGTCTTGTAAAAGACGCTGATGGCATGGTAGTGGATGTTATTGCTGTTGAAGACATCGCTACTCCTGTTGCACAGAATGCTTATGTGCAGCAGGTATTGGGAGATAGAATCATTGCTAACTCCTCCATTGCTATGAATGGTATGCAGTATACCATTGAGTTGACTGATCTTACCCAGCTGTATGATGTGTCTGACACTGCTGAAATCGCAGGTCAGTTCATTGAGCCTACAGCCTTCCAGGCAATGGACTCCATTTGGGTCTATGCAAACGATTTGGAAGAGGTAACTCACATCTACATGACTGATCACCCTGAGACATCTGCTGTGTACTGGCGTGCATATCAGATGTGGAACAGTGCAGAGAAGTCTACATCCCGTGTTCCCGATGAAAACGGTGTGTACTCTGTTGACTTCTGCTCTGACGGTGGTATCGTTACCCTGAAGTGTAAGGATAAGTCCATCGTTACCTCTATTGATAACAAGTCTCCTCACTCCTGCCACTTCGGCTTCGTGTTTGATGAAGAGGGCTACATCATTGAGATCATGAACTCCGGTATCGGTATTCGTGGCGCAGTTGCTGCTGAGCGTATTGAAGTTACCGAACTGGATGGCAATTACTTTGCCGGTAGCCAGCTGATCCCCAGTGACGCAGGACTCAGCTACTCCGCTACTCTGCCCGAGGACTGCATCATTTACGACGCCAGCTCCGCTGCTGCCCGTGATGGCCGCCAGGGTGAGCGTGTTGACAGCCTGAAGCTGGGCGATCGTGTCTGTGTGTGGTCTGACCCCATGGGCACTCCTGTTCTGGTTTACATTGCTAACCGTTTGGCTGATGCAGAGGGTTACTACAATCTGCAGCGTCAGTACGATGGCACCAAGAAGGAAACCAAGCGTGAGGTTGATGCTTACGGCTACTACGTCTTTGAAATGGTCAAGGGCGGCGAGACTGGTAAGAAGATTCTGAAGACCAAGGATAAGGAACTGGCTACCTTCATTGACTCCATTGCTAACAGCATCGTAGGCCTGAAGGTTGAAAACGGTATTATTCTCAATGCTTATACTGATGATGATATCTATGGCTGGACCAGTGTTTATGGCGGCTATGTTCCCCAGATTCAGGGTATGATTCTGTCCCTGGTCAGCTTCAGCAAGCCTGATTCTCCCACCAACATTCTGATGAATGCCGGTTACAAGGCATACGATATCTCCGGTAAGGACGTTCCCTACGGTACCGAGACCACTGTCCGTGTGGGTGACTTCATTACTGTTACCAGAGATGTTTCTTACAATGGTGTTGTCGTTTACATCACCAGAAGAATGGTTGATGGCAACAATAATGTCTACTACAACCTGGATTACCAGTATAACAGCACCACAAAGGAAACCAAGCGTGTACCTGATGCGGAAGGTTACTATGTGTTCACCATGGCACATAAGGGCAAGCAGGTAACTGTTAAGACCAAGGATAAGGAACTTGCAAACAAGATTGATAAGTCTCCCGTTGGTGACCTTGTTTGTGTCATGCGTGTGGAAAATGGTATCGTGAAAGAACTGTACGATACACAGGCTGCTTACGGCCAGGTTCTTCGCTCCGGCTACCGCGTTAAGTCCATCAATGGTGACGGCACTTATACTGTCTATGCAAGCAGCGGTACAGAATTTGTGCTGAAGATGGCTGATGACTGCATCATGTACAACGTAAGCCATGTGTATGACAGTCACAGAGGTGAGCGTTGCTATTCCCTGAAGGTTGGCGACATGGTCACTTCCCTTGCTGATTACCGCGGCAATGTTAAGCTGATTTATGTGCGTCAGCGTGCTGTTGACAATATCTATGTCAACAAGCAGCGTATGTACGATTCCAGCAATAAGGTCACGCTCCGTGAGCCTGATGCAGAAGGTAAGTACTGGTTCGAGCTGGCAGTTGATGGTCAGCTGAAGAAGTTCTGGACAAAGGATGTCGCTATTGCCTCTCTGGCAGACTCCTATTCCACACCTTTCGGCATTCGTACAAATGGCGATCAGATCCTGAATGTTACCGGTCCTACTTATGCAGGCAGAGCTCGCACCACGCCTGTTAACGGTTGGGATGTTACCTCTGTGAGCAAGTATAGTATTGGCGTTCAGTTCAATAAGATTGGCTATACCAATACCGGTGAGAAGAAGACTGTCAGCCTTGGATCTAATGTTAAGGTCTTTGATATCAGCCCAACTGCAAAGCAGTTCGGCGAGAAGGTGGAACTGAAGGTTGGTGACCGTATCCTGGCTTACGGTGATACGGAAAGCAATATTGTTTACATCTATGTTCTGTTCCATGACAGCCGTGTCAAGGGTTCTACAGCTTACTGTGAGCACTGTAAGCAGACAGTTAAGTGGCTGCCTTGGGCAGGTGGTAGCTGGGATGGTTATGACGGCCACTATTACCTGGCTGGCGATATCAAGTACAGCGGTCAGAGCAACATTGGTAACCAAAACAAGGACTACGAAATCGTTCTTGACCTGAACGGTAAGAAGTTTGAAGCAATTGGTTCCAGAGGTGTTTTGATCCGTTATAATGATGCTTTGACGATTATTGACTCCGTTGGCGGCGGTACTTTTGCAGCTACCGGTATCAATGGTAACGGTGGTACGATTCTGATGTCCGCAGGCGGTATCCTGAATCTGCATGCCGGCACTCTGTCCTTCGTGGATTCTGAGAATGCTTCCGTTAAGAATGGTACTGTTATCTATGCAGACAGCTCTACCATCAACATGTACGGCGGTACAATTACCGGCGGTATTGCTAATCTTTCCGCAACAAATGTTGAGTATATCAGTAGTGTTACTGCAGATCCTGCTAAGCGCGATTTTAATGTCCTTGGCGGTAATATGCATATCCGTAACACCGTATTCAACATTTACGGCGGCGTGATCGAAAACGGTCAGGCTGTCCGTACACCTGAGTTGTCTCCCACTCCCGCTGCACAGGGCGGCAATCTGTACGCAGGTAAGGGTTCTATCGTGAATCTGTACGAAGGCGCTGTGATCCGTAACGGTTACTCCAACCAGCACGGTGGTAACGTCTTTATCACGACTGATTCTGTCCTGAATATGCTGGGCGGTAAGATCACTGACGGTGAGTGCGCATCTCGCGGTGGTAACTTGTATGTCCAGTTCAGTGGTCACCTGAACTTTGCTTCCGGTACTATGGATAATGGTACTGCGGTAGAGGGCAATAACGTTTACGGCTCTCATGATACCGGTAAGTATACCTTCTCCGGTGGTACTGTGACCGGTGATATTAAGATCGTCACCTGTGAGTCTATCGAAGTATCCGGTACTCCTAAGATCTTAAAGGGTAAGGATACCGGTTTGGCAATTCCTTCCTCTGTTGATATTACTGTTGGTGAGATGAAGCAAGGTGCAGAAGTTTACGTCAACGCTAACGGCACATTCTCTGCTGAAAATAGCAAGCTTCAGGCATATGTTGATGCCGGCTACTTTAAGCCTGCTGCCGACAGAACTAATATTGTTGTTCAGGATGGTGCTTTGGTCATCGTAGGCGAGAAGGCTTACTGTGAACACTGTGGTGAGGATGTGGAATGGACTGAATGGTCCGGCTCCAACTCTCCTGCTTCCGGTCACTACTTTATCGCAAAGGATTTCAAGCAGGCAGGTCAGATCTCCATTGTGAAGGACACTGATGTTGTTATTGACCTGTATGGTCATACCTATTCCTCTACCAAGATCCGTAACTTCCTTGTTCGTGGTACTCTGTCCATCATGGACACTGTGGGCGGCGGTGAAATGGTCTCTACCGGCGGCGCTGAATTTGCCGGTGCTATCGCATTGGTTGGCACAGAAGCGGGTTCTGAAAGACCCTCCGGCTTCAACCTGTACAGCGGTACTTTGAGACTGGATACCGAGCATCCCGAGTTTGCTACTTTCGCCAACGGCGGTTTGATAGCATTTTCCGGCGGCGAACTGAACATTTACGGCGGTACGATGATCGGCGGCCATGTCACTCAGAATGGCGGCGTTATCCGCGCCAACGGCGCTGACTCTGTTATTAACATTATGGGCGGCACAATTACCGGCGGTACTTCTGGCGGCGTTGGTGGTTGTATCTACTCTTACAATGATGTTAACATGACTGGCGGCGTGATTGAGGGCGAACTCTATGTTGAACATGGTGACGTTGTGATTGCCGGCGCTTCCGTGATTGAAGAGTTGACTCTTGTAAAGGGTGTCCTGGCCGATATTACCTACCTGGAAGAGGGCGCTTCTATTGGTGTGAATGCCGATGGTGTCTTCACTACCGAACTGGAAGCTCCTGCAGATTATATGCAGTTCGTCCATTCCACTAATGAATTTAAGGATATCACACCTGGTGCAGATGCTCTGATTTCTGTGCTTGGTAAGGGCTACTTCGACAAGTACAACAGCGTTCATGTTGAAGCAGAGAAGATGACAGAAGACGGCATCTTTGCGGATGGCGGCGTTGTAACTGCAATGTGCCCTGTATGTGGTACAGAAGAGCAGTGGGTAGACCTGCTGGCATATGTTGCTGAAAACGGTGTTTCCATTAAGGCAGATGGCCACTACTATCTGTCTGCAGATGCAGAGATTGCAAGCCAGTACAACTTCTATGCTGATGCTTGCTTGCATTTGAATGGTCATAACATCACTTCTTCTGCACGTGCGCTTTACATCGATGCAACTTCTGCTGATCTGTACACTTTGAATATTATGGGTAAGGGTATTGTTTCCGGTGCAGGTGTTGCACACGCAACGATCCCCAGAGGTACAGTCGATGTTGGCGGTTCTGTCAACTTCTACGGCGGTACTTATGTTGCTACCGGTGCACATCCCACGATGACAGCTCGTGGCTTTATTGGTCGTTCTGTTGTTAATATTTATGATGGTGCTGAATTTAGCGGCGCTAGTGTAAATATGTTTGTTTCTTCTCAGGCTGTGAATGTTTACGGCGGTAAGTTTACTTCCGGTACCACAAAGATTCCCGGTGCAGCTACAAGTTCCTTGAACATTTCCGGCGGTACCTTCTCTGCTAATGGTCAGGTTATTGCAGCAACCGGTGCTAAGGGTGCTTTGAACATTGGCGGTGGTGAAATTTCCGGTACTGTAGCTGTTGCTGAGGAATTCGGCACATTCACTATATCCGGAGCTCCTGTGATTTCTAACCTGGATTTGACTTCCGGTAAGCTTGCAACCTTTACTTACCTGTCTGAGGGCGCTGCTGTCAGCGTTAATGCCGTTGGTGCGTTTACGACTGAATTTGCAAGTGCAAAGGCATATCTGGATGCAGGTTATATCAAGGGCGCTAACTCCGGTGTTGTGATCACTGAAGATAATGGCGTTCTGTATGCTGAGGTTGCAAAGATCTACTGTGAACACTGTGGCGAAATGGTAGAGTGGAAGACATGGCCCGGTCACTCCAGCCCTGTCTCCGGTCACTACTACATTGATGGCGACTTCACTCAGGCCGGCCAGTACAGCATTGTGAATGACACCGATGTTGTTCTTGACCTGCGTGGTCACACCTATTCTTCCGTTAAGATCCGTAACTTCCTGGTTCGTGGCACACTTTCCATCGTTGACACTGTTGGTGGTGGTCAGATGGTCACTACAGGTGGTAAGTCTTATGCCGGCGGTATTGCTCTTGTTGGTAAAGACAGCGCAACTACCGGTACTCCTGCCTTCAATCTGTACAGCGGTACATTGAAGCTGGATACCGAGAATCCTGCTTTCGAGACCTTTGCTAATGGCGGTCTGTTCTGGGTCACCGGCGCAGGTGTTGAAATGAACATTTACGGTGGTACCGTAATTGGCGGCAATGTCAGCCAGAATGGCGGCGCTATCAAGGTGGAATCTGATGCAACGCTGAATATTAACGGCGGTGTGATCACCGGCGGTACTGCTGATGTTGCTGGCGGTTGTGTTGCTGTTGTCAATGCGCACATGACTATGAACGGTGGCGAGGTTGACGGCGATGTCTTTGTTAACGCTGCTGCTGGTAATGTTGCAATTTCCGGCGCATCTAAGATCAAGGAATTGGTTGTTGAGAAGGGCGCTTATGTTGATGTCAGCGGCCTGACTACCGGCGCACAGATCGGTGTTAAGGCTGAGGGTGTCTTCACAAAGGCTTTGACAAACGCTGAGAATTACTTGGCTTACTTTGTAAAACTCAACGATGCTGATGAGTACTATGTTGAGAATGGTGCAATCGGCGTAGCTGCAATCGATCCTATTGATCTTGCAAATGCAATTCACCTTGCAGCAGAAAAGATGACTGCTGACGGCATCCTCTCCGGCGGCAATGTTGTTGCAAACTGTCCTGTCTGTAAGGAAGAGGTTACTTGGACTGAACTGAACCCCCTGCTGTCTACAACCGGTTCTACCAAGATTACCGAGTCTGGTCACTATTATCTTTCCGCAGACGCCAACATTCCTTCTCACATTTCCATTACCGGCACAGTGAATGCTTGTCTGCATCTGAATGGTCATAACATCACCAGCCCTGTTCGTGCACTGTATACTGAGTATAACGCAGTGAACATTATGGGTGAGGGTATTGTTACCGGTGGTTACTTTAATGATGGCTCCGGTAAGACTCACTGGGCGGCTACTATTGATGCTTGCGGTGATTTGAACCTCTATGGTGGTACTTACACTGCTACCAGCAACCGAGCTGTTATTGCTTCCAGAAGTAACAGAGAGAATGCTGTCAATATGTACGAGGGTGCTTCTGTTGTCAGAGATGTTAACGTTCCCGGTTTGGGTGTAATGGTCTATCACAACAGTGACTTCAATATGTTTGGCGGTTCTATCTCCGGTGGCGCGGCTTCCGGTGGCACCAATGTTGGCGCAAATGCAGGTAACGTTTATATTACTACCGGCGCAAGCAACAGCACACCCGTATTTAACATGTATGGTGGTGTGATTGAAAACGGCACTGCTGAGCGTGGCGGCAATGTTTACGCAACCGCAAATTGGGCTTATGTTAACATCTACGGCGGTAGCATTGTAAACGGCTCTGTTTATGCAGACGCCAATGCTAAGTCTGTGGTAGTTTCCGGAGCCCCTGTTATTGAGAATCTGGATCTTACCTCCGGTAAGAAACTGACTGTTGAGGCTCTGGAAGTAGGTGCTAATATTCAGGTTACTGCAAATGGTGCATTTACCGATGCTTTGACCAATGCTGCAAATCTTGTTGCATTCTTCGGCGCAACGGATTCCATGAATGAAGTTGTTATTGAAAACAATGCACTGGCCGTACGTGAATCTGTTTCCGCAAAAGCAAATCTGGTTCACGAAGCTGCAGAGCAGATGACTACTGATGGTCTCTTTGATGCAGGTGGTGTTGTAACTGCTGTGTGTCCTGTATGTGGCACAGAAGAGCAGTGGGAAGACCTGGCTCAGGTTGCTCCTTCTACTCTGAAAACAGATAAGCATTACTACCTGTCTAAGGACATCAATGCAACTGCACTGTATAACTTCACTTCCAATTGCTGCTTGCATCTGAATGGTCATAACATTACAAGCACAGTCCGTGCTTTGTATGTGGAAGGAATTTACAACAAGACTACAGCCGAGTACACCATTTACACGCTGAATATTATGGGTAATGGTGTTGTTACCGGCGGTGGCGTCGATCACGCTACAATTCCTAAGGGTACAATCGATATCGGCGGTAATGTGAACCTGTACGGTGGTAAGATCGTAGCCAGCGGCAATAATCCTGCACTGTGCGCTCGTGGTTTCTACGGTCATTCTGTAGTCAATATCTATGACGGTGCAGAAATCGTTGCTCCTAACATCAGCATTCTGGTTAACAACCAGGCTGTGAATATGTATGGTGGCAAGATTTCCTCCGGTACTGTTAAGATTCCCGGTACTGCTGTTGCATCCTTCAATGCTTATGGTGGTGTTGTTGCCAGCGATGTAACATTCGGTGGCACGAAAGCAAACCTCACCGTTGCAGGTGGCGAATTTACCGGTAAGATTACAGTTGCTGCGGATGCACTTTCTCCCATGATTTCCGGCAATCCTGTTATTGCTGAGCTGGATTTGACCAGCGGCAAGAAGCTGTCTGTCGGCATCATGAAGACCGGTGCTGATATTACCGTGAATGCAAACGACGGTGCTTTTACCAATGCAGTTTCTTCTGTTGAACAGTATGTTGACTTCTTTAAGGCAGCAGCTGACAATAAGAAGGTGGTTGCACTCGGTAACGCACTGGCAATTGCTGACAAGTAATTAAAAAATCCGATCCGGGACACTTTGGTGTCCCGGATCAATTTTTCTATAAATAAGACCGCTGCGACGTTTGCTGCAGCGGTCTGTTTGTATAAGTTGTTACTTTTGCTTAAGAAGTCGCTTTCTTGCAATGTTGATAGGGCCTTCTTTCATGGAATTGATCCAGGAAAGACTGATGCCGCAACCATATGCAACACAAGAATCGGGATCATCCGCAATGGTGCAGTTAATGCCGGTCAACTCAGAAAGGTACTCGGTCATACCGTACAGCTGACTACAGCCACCGGTGAGGGTAATGCCGTTGGAGGCGATATCACCGACAAGTTCGGGGGATGTTTCTTCCAGTACAGCCAGCACCTGATCTGCAATGAATTTAGCAGGCCGTTTCAAAACCTCGTAGATCTCGGAGGACATAACGGTGGTTTCCTTGGGAACACCGGACTTGGCATCACGACCCTTGACGATCATGCTCAAATCGGCATTTCTGGGATAGACGCAACCAATTTGGATCTTGATTTCTTCAGCAGTTACCTTGCCAATTACAATACCGTACTTGGCGCGCAGGTATCTTGCGATGGCTTCATCAAAGGCGTCGCCTGCAACCTTGGTGGAAGCAGAGACAGCAACGCTGTTCATCGTAAGAACTGCAATGTCAGTAGTACCGCCGCCAATGTCAATTACCATGTAGCCTTTTGTTTTTTCAATTTCCAATCTTGCGCCCAGTGCGGCCGCTAGGGGAGCTTCAATCAGAAAGACTCTTCGTGCGCCTGCTTCAATTGCAGAGTTGATCACGGTTCTTTCTTCAACCTCGGAGATTCCACTGGGAACACTGATCACAACTCTGGGCTTCGGCGCCAGGAGGGAGTTCTTGGAGACCTTGCGGAAAAGTGCCTCCAGCAGCTTCACGGTCATTTCCTGGTCGGAAATCACACCACCCTGAATCGGTTGCAGTGCAACAATGTTGCCGGGGGTTCTGCCCATCATATTTCTGGCAGCAGATCCGATTTGCAGTACCTTTCCGGTATTACGATCCAATGCCAATACAGCAGGCTCACGCACTTTCAGGCCTTTGCCGTCAACATTCATAATGATGTTAGATGTACCCAGATCAATACCGATATCGTTTGATAAGAATTGAAATTTAAAGTTCGGTTTTTTCATTATGTCACCTACGTTCGTTTTGTTTCGTTTGATTTGAATGAGTGGTTACAGCGACGGTGGCAAGACAGATGCTTTCTGCACCGGCTGTTTTTAAAATTCTTGCACACTCGTTAGATGTTGCGCCGGTTGTAAGCACATCGTCCACAAGCAAAATGTTTTTACCGGGAATGTCAGCAATGTTTATTGCTCTGTAAGCGCCCTGGATGTTGGCTTTTCTTTCGGATGCGCCGTTCAGCGTTGACTGTGCACGTGTGTGACGCTGCTTTTTCAAAAGACGTTTTACGGGAATTCCCAGCTCTTTTCCAAGCGCCACAGCAATAAGCTCGGCCTGGTCATAACCTCTATTGAACCGCCGCAGGAAGGATACGGGCGCCCAGGTTATTACATCAATGCCATCAAGAAATGACGTATCCAGCAGTTTCATAGCCAGTAATCTTGCATAGGGTTCAGCGTAACATCTAAGGTTTCCGAATTTGTATCTCCAGATACTGTCACGCACACTGTCCTTATAATACCATATTGCGCACCAATGTGCAATAAATTCAAAAGTTCTTTTTTCACGTTTTGCAACCGGCATATCTTCTCTGCATTTATGGCAGAGATCTGTTTCTTCATCTGTCAGAAGTTTATGACAGAGTATGCATTTCGGCGGAAAGAGAAAACGTAACAGCATAGATTATGAATCCTTCCCCTGGAGACGTAATTTTAATCCGGTATATCTTCGCCCCGGCTTTTCGTTTTGGGTCATAATAGCAATGGTTTCTTCTCTACCGACGATGATAAGCAGTTCTCTTGCTCTTGTAATGGCTGTGTAAAGTACACTTCGGTTCAGCAGATATTGGGAACCGTTCCAGGCGGCAATTACAACGGCACGGTATTCGCTGCCCTGGCTTTTATGCACGGTCATGGCATAAGCGGGCTCCAACTCGTTAAGCTGAGTGTAATCATAATCGACAATTTTGTCATCATAAAGAACGGTGACCTGCTCCATGGAGGGGTCAATTTCAGTGATAATTCCCACGTCGCCATTAAATACGCCGGCACCGATCATAGAACCGTCGGATTTTTTCCACATAATGTCATAATTGTTGCGAATTTGCATGACACGGTCACCCTCACGGAAGGTGTATTCGCCAAATTTGCGCTCTTTCTTTTCTGCGGTAGCAGGATTCAAAGCATCCTGCAGAATTTTGTTCAGATTTACTGTGCCTGCAGTGCCTTTTTTCGTAGGGGAGAGAACCTGAATTTGATCCGCAGGGATACCCATGTTCTGTGGCAAACGAGTGGCGCAGAGTCCTACGATAGTTTGAGCAACCGCATCCTCGGAGCGAGCGTTCAGGAAAAAGAAATCATTCTTTACGTTGCGCAGTTCCGGCATTATGCCTTTGTTTACTTTGTGCGCATTGGTTACGATCAGGCTTTGCTGCGCTTGACGGAAGATTTCTGTAAGATGCACAGCCGGCAGTGCGTTGCTGCGCAGCATATCACTGAATGGGAAACCGGGTCCTACCGGTGGAAGCTGATCAGGGTCACCCACAAGTATCAATCTTGTGCCTTTGGGGATTGCTCGCAATAGTGCGTGCAGCAGTTGGATATCCACCATTGACATCTCGTCAATGATGATGGCATCGGATTTTAACTGGTTGTCCTCGTCCCGTAAAAATTCAAGATTTCCGGTGTGAGGGTCAACAGTTGCCTCCAGAAGGCGGTGGATCGTAGAGGCATCTTCGCCGGTTACCTCCGATAAGCGCTTGGCAGCCCGTCCTGTAGGGGCTGCCAGCAGGCTTTTGATCCCCATCTTTTCAAACAATGCGAGTATACCGTTGATAATTGTGGTTTTACCGGTACCGGGTCCACCGGTGATCAGTAAAAGACCGGTTGTTGCTGCGGTTCGGATGGCATCCTCTTGTTGCTGTGAATATTGAAAATTGCCGGATGTTGCTTGCTTTACAAATCGCTCCAAACGGAAAGGGGCAGGGAAGTGGGACTCGGAAAATGCAAGTAAACGCTCTTTGGCATAAAGCTCTGCTTCGTAAAGCTCAGGCAAATATATGATGTCAATTCCGGCAAGATGATCTTTCGTGATTTGCTCCGTTTGTATGAGCCGTTCAATGGAGGACTGAACTGTCTCCGGATCTACAGAAAGCAGCTGTGCTGTTGCTGCGCACAGCTTGGTTTCCGGCAGGAAAGCGTGACCTGCATTCAGGTTATAACGAAGCTCAAAAAGGATGCCTGCACATACACGTTTTGGATCGTTTCCGGCAATGCCGAGTTCAATGGCAAAGCGGTCAACTGCACCAAAAGGTGCTTCCAGTTCCTGCTCCATTAACAGATAGGGGTCATCATAGAGCATATCTATTGCGCTTTCACCGTACAGTTTGTAAACCTTAACCGCAAGCTCTGCAGGTAATTGGTGCAGGGCAAAAAATTCCATCAAATGGCGCATTCCAACCTGAAGACGGAATTCTTCACCGATGCTTTTCGCTTTGGCAGGGGAGATTCCGGAAACTTCAGCCAGTCTCTCCGGCTCTTTTTCAATGACGGATAACGTCATGTCACCAAAACGGTCAACGATTTTTGCGGCCATTTTTGGACCAATGCCTTTTATAATACGGCCGGAAAGGTATGCCATGATCTGAACAGCTGTTTCAGGCATAAGACGTTCCAGAAACTCTGCCTCAAACTGTTTGCCGTAGCTGGAGTGGCTACTCCATTTTCCTGTGACCATAAGCCGTTCACCCACAGAAGGCATGGGAATCGTACCGACCACGGTTACAGTTTGATCGTTGGTGGTCTGCAGTCGCAAAACAGCATATCCGTTTTCGTAATTATGATATACAACAGCGCTGATGGCGCCCTGAATGATTTCTAAATCTTCCACAGTTTGTCTCCGATTTTGTTTTTCTTTATATTTTACTATATTTTAGTGGAAATGAAAAGAGTTTAATATAAAATTTTGAGAAAAATATGTATGGGGAGAAGCTTCATAAAAACTTTCTATTTATCAATCATAAACACTTGCAAGAAATGAAAAAATAACGTATAATCAATCATAATAGGCGAGGTGTATTTTGTGAAGAATATAAGCATGCTTGTATGGTTGACGCAGCTGGGTTTGAGCGTGATCGCACCGCTTGCGGGCTTCATTCTTATTGCGGTTTGGCTCTCAAACAATTATGGTTTTGGTAAATGGGTCATTTGGGTAGGTATCGGACTTGGTTTGATTTCTGCTGTCAATGGTTTTATAAATTCGCTGAAGACAATGGATATGCTTGCAAAAGGTAAAAAAGAAGGGGATAATCCACCTTCTTTTAATGACCATGAATGAGGAAGTAGTAATGGATTCCAAAAAAATTGTTTTGCGGGAAACCGCTGTAATTGCAGTGGGAGAATTGATCTGCGCAGCGTTGATGCTTTGTGTTTACGCAGCGCTGGGATATTTTAAGCTTTCTGTTTTGTGGAGCGCACTGGGTGGCTGCGCAATTATGACGGTCAACCATTTCTTTATGTCTGCCACAGTTTGCTTGGCTGCTGACCGCGCAGAGCGTGGTGAGGTGGATGCAGCTAAAAAATCGGTGCAGTTGTCTTCTACTGTGCGTTTAATTTGTATGGGACTTGCTTTGTTTGTCGGTATTCAACTTGGAGCGGACGTGATCGCATTGGTGCTTCCGCTTGCATTTGTACGACCGATCCTTATGGTTTCGGAGTTGTTCGGAAAGAAGGGTGAAAATGGACGGGATTGAGGTAAGGGGCGCTAAAACGCTCTTTCAGTTTGGTTCAATCGCAATTACGGAAACAATAGTTTCTTTGATTGTGGTTTTTCTGATCATGATTGTTGGCGGTACATTATTGGGTCGCAATCTGAAGAAGCGTCCCGGTAAGATGCAGGTGCTGACAGAAAAAGGCGTTCAAATGATGATGAACCTGGTTTCTGACACAATGGGAGCGCATAATATCGGCTGGGTTCCTTTTATCGGCACGATTTTTGTCTCCTCTATGTTAGGAAGCCTCATCGGTATGACCGGTTTTCTCCGCTCAACCACAGCTGATCTGGCGGTTGTGCTTACCTGGGCGGTGATGGTCAGCGTAATTATATGGTATCAGTCCATTAAGAGAAACGGCTTCCTGGGTTGGCTCAAGGGCTTCACGGAGCCTATTGCGGTCATGACACCTATGAATATTGTGTCTGAAATCGCACAGCCGGTGGCTATGGCCTTCCGTCACTTTGGCAATGTGGCCGGTGGCAGTATTATCACCATGATCATTTATACTGCGTTGGCTTTGGCATCCACTGCGCTGATGAATCTGTTGGCTTCAACGATTATCTTGCCTGCATTGATGCTTGCAGGCGGTGTTGTGCTTGTTGTTTTTGGTTATAAGAATAAGAAATTTGTCCAAAAGTTATTGGGATATGTTCTTGCCGTTTTGGGGGCGCTGGGTGTTATTTCTGCACTCGGTCTGTTAAACGTCATTGAGATCCCGATTCTCCAGCTGGGTGTTCCGGCTTTGCTCAGTGTCTATTTTGACTTGTTTTCCGGTTTTGTGCAGGCATTCGTGTTCAGTCTTTTGAGCATGGTGTATATTGCAGGTGCTTGTCCGCCGCCGGAGAATAAAGAACAAGTCGTAGAATAAAATGTATTTAATTTTAGGAGGAAATGAAATGGAAGCTTTGATTATTGCTGCAAAGGCAATCGGTGCGGGACTGTGCATGGGTATCGGCGCTATTGGCCCTGCAATCGGTGAAGGTAATGCTGTTGGTAAGGCGCTGGAGGGCATGGCACGTCAGCCTGAGGCAGCCGGCAATCTGCGTACAAACATGATCCTTGGTTGTGCAATTACTGAGACCACCGGTATTTACTCTCTGGTTATTGCTCTGCTGATTCTGTTTGCTCTGTAATTATTTGATGAATTCTTTGGAAAGGGGGACACAGCGTGGGACCCGGTGAATTTTTGAACATTAATTTTTTTACAGCTCTTTTTACCTTGATCAACACGGTTACGCTGTTCCTTGTGCTGAAAAAGTTTCTTTGGGGTCCGGTCATGAAAATGATTGAAGACCGTCAAAAAGAGATTGATGATATGTACACTGAAGCTGGCAATGCAAAAGATAAAGCACTTCAGGCCCAGGCTGAATATGAGCATAAGCTTGCAGAAGCACGTCAAACCGGCGAGCGCATTGTAAAGGAAGCAACTGTCCGCGGTCATGCTCGCCAGGAGGAAATCCTTCGTGCGGCCAATGAGGAAGCGGATGCTGTCCGCAAAAAGGCGGAGGCAGATATTGCCCGGGAAAAGAAAAAAGCTATTAACGATGCAAAATCGGAGATCGCAGATATTGCGCTTGAGATCGCCGGTAAGGTTGTTGGAAGAAGCCTTACCGAGCAGGATCAGAAGGACCTGGTAAACGGGTTTATTGATCAGTTGGGTGATGGTGAATGAGTATGATTGCTGAAAATTATGCCCAGGCACTATATTCACTTGCGAGGGATGAGGAGATTTCCGAACAGGTATTGACACAGATTGAAATTCTTCGTGACTCCTTTCAGCAGGTACCTGACTATTTGCGCCTTCTCGGTTCTTACAATATGGATAAGAATGAACGATGCGCAATCGTAGATGAAGCGTTTCGGGATAAAGTGCATCCCTATGTGCTTAATTTTCTCAAGCTTTTGACACAAAAGGGATATGCAAGATTGTTTCCTGATTGTGTAAAGGCTTATCGCAGTGCTTATAATGACGACAACGGAATTGTGAGCGTTCTTGCGGTGACCGCTGTAGCGCTGACTGAGGAGCAGACTGCTCGTCTTACCGAGAAATTGGAGCAGGTTACAAAAAAGAGAGTGTTGCTTGAAAATAAAGTGGATGCCTCTTGTTTAGGCGGTGTTCGCCTGGATTATGACGGAAAGCGTCTTGACGGAACGATTATTAACCGTTTGGATGCGATTTCCGGTCTATTGAAAAATACCGTACTTTGAAAGCAGGTAAGCTATGGAACTTCGACCTGAAGAGATCACGAAAATTATTCGTGAGCAAATTAAAAATTATGAAGCAAAGCTGGAAACCAGCGAGACCGGTGTTGTGATCCTTGTTGGTGACGGCATTGCAAAGGTGTCCGGTCTGGATCTGTGTATGGCAGGTGAGCTTGTGGAATTTACCAACGGCTCTTTTGGTATGGCACAGAATCTGGAAGAGGACACGGTTTCTGTTGTTATTTTGGGTACTGATAATGGCATTAAAGAAGGTGACGTGGTGAAGCGCACCGGTCATGTTGTTTCTGTTCCCGTGGGTGAAGCGCTGATTGGACGTGTTGTTAATGCCTTGGGTGAACCCATTGACGGAAAAGGACCGATTGCCGCTACCGAATATCAGCCTATTGAGAAGCCGGCACCCGGTATTATTGCAAGAGAGAGCGTCAATAAGCCTTTGCAGACAGGTATTAAGGCAATTGACTCCATGATTCCCATAGGCAGAGGTCAGAGAGAACTGATCATCGGCGACCGACAGACCGGTAAAACGACCATTGCGACCGATACGATTCTGAACCAGAAGGGCAAGAATGTTATTTGTATTTATGTTGCGATTGGTCAAAAGCGTTCCACGGTTGCACAGATTGTTGAGGACCTTACGGTGGGCGGCGCTATGGACTACACCATTGTTGTTTCTGCTACCGCATCGGAACTGGCACCCATGCAGTATATCGCACCTTATTCCGGCTGTACCATGGGTGAGTATTTCATGGATCAGGGTAAGGATGTATTGGTGATCTATGATGATTTAAGTAAGCATGCAGTTGCTTATCGTGCAATTTCTCTGTTGATCCGCAGACCTCCCGGACGTGAAGCCTACCCCGGTGATGTTTTCTACCTTCACAGCCGTTTGCTGGAGCGTGCTGCCCATATGTCCAAGGAAAATGGCGGTGGTAGCCTTACGGCGCTTCCTATTATTGAGACTCAGGCAGGTGATGTGTCTGCATACATCCCCACAAATGTCATTTCTATTACTGACGGACAGATTTTCCTGGAATCCGAACTGTTCAATTCCGGTGTTATGCCGGCTGTAAATCCCGGCATTTCTGTTTCCCGAGTAGGTGGCTCTGCGCAGATCAAGGCCATGAAGAAGGTTGCCGGCTCTTTGAAATTGTTGTATTCTCAGTACCGTGAATTACAGAGTTTTGCACAGTTCGGCTCTGACCTGGATGCCGACACCAAGGCTCGTCTTGCGTTGGGTGAACGCATTGTTGAGGTTTTGAAGCAGAAGAACAAGGCGCCGGTGGAGGTTGCACATCAGGTTTGCATTATTTATGCGGTTGTTAATGGATATCTTAATAGCGTCCGTGTGGCAGATATTCCTGATTTTGAACTTCGTATGCGTGAATTTTTGGATACACGGTATCCCGAAATCACGGATACTATTCGCAGCACCGGAAAGTTGGAACAGCAGACGGAGGAGTTGCTGAAGACTGCGTTGACTGATCTGCTTTCTGAATTCCAAAACGGAAACTAAGGAGGTCAAGCTATGGCCGGTGTTTCCACAAAGGAAATTAAAAACAGAATCCGCAGTATGGAGAGTACCCGACAGATCACAAAAGCCATGGAAATGGTTGCTGCATCAAAGCTGCGTAAGGCGCAGGAGCAGGTTTTGTCTTCCAGACCTTACTTTGAGATGCTGTACTCTACCATGAATGATATCGTGGATTCAACCCGTGACTTTTCTTCGCCGTATTTGGGGCAGCGAAAGGGAAACAAAACGCTGCATATTGTAATTGCCGGTGACAGAGGACTTGCCGGTGGCTATAACAGCAATGTGTTAAAGCTTGCAATGTCTGAAATGGCAGAGCAGGAGGTTACAACCCTTCCAATCGGTAAAAAGGCCGCAGAGTTCTTTAAATATAAAGAAATTGCATCTTTGGAGATGAATTATGCAGATGCTGCATCGGTTACCCTTGGCGATTGCTTCAGCATTGCCAAAGAAATTTGCAAGCTGTTCCGTAACAGATCATTTGATCGGGTTTATTTAAGTTATACCAATTTTGTTACTGTACTGTCCCAGGAGCCTGCTTGTATTCGGCTTCTTCCGCTGCTTCGCACCAAGACGGAACGGGATGGAAAAATGCAAAGTGATGTTGTATATGAGCCTGATGAGGCTACGGTATTTGATGCAATCGTGCCGGAGTATTTAGGCGGTGTTTTATACGGTGCGCTTTGTGAGAGTCGTGCATCCGAACAGGCTGCCCGACGTACTGCAATGGACTCTGCAACCAAGAATGCAGATGAAATGATCGATGATCTCAGTCTTCGCTTCAACCGGGCAAGACAAGCAGCGATCACGCAGGAAATTACAGAGATCGTTGCAGGATCTCAATAAGGAGTTGAATTCAATGAAGAAAAATACAGGTACAGTATCCCAGATTATGGGACCTGTTCTGGATATCCGCTTCCCGGAAGGAGAGCTTCCGCAGCTTCTGAATGCGATTGAAATTCAAAATGGCGACACTACGGTTGTGGCTGAAGTTGCGCAGCACATTGGTGACAACGTGGTTCGTTGTGTTGCTATGAGCTCTACTGACGGTTTGCGCCGTGGTATTGAAGCGATTGACACAGGTGCGCCTATCAGCGTTCCTGTTGGTGAGCAGTGCCTGGGACGTGTCTTTAATCTCTTGGGTCAGCCTATTGATGAGGGCAATGAGATTGAAAATGCCGAGTTATGGCCTATTCATCGCAGTGCTCCGGATTATGATCAGCAGGAACCTGCTACAGAGATCCTTGAGACCGGTATCAAAGTTGTTGACTTGATCTGCCCCTACGCAAAGGGTGGTAAGATCGGCTTGTTCGGCGGCGCCGGTGTTGGCAAGACTGTTCTCATTATGGAGCTTATTAATAATGTTGCTAAAGCACATGGTGGTATTTCTGTGTTTACCGGCGTTGGTGAGCGTACCCGTGAAGGTAATGACCTTTACCAGGAAATGACGGAATCCGGCGTTATTAAGAAGACTGCCATGGTCTACGGTCAAATGAATGAGCCGCCCGGAGCAAGAATGCGTGTTGGTCTTTCCGGCCTGACAATGGCCGAATACTTCCGTGATGTAAAGCATCAGGATGTGCTTTTGTTTATTGATAACATTTACCGTTTTACCCAAGCCGGTTCCGAGGTTTCTGCGCTTCTTGGCCGTATGCCTTCTGCTGTTGGTTATCAGCCCACTTTGGCTACAGAAATGGGCGCATTGCAGGAACGTATCACCTCCACAAAAAACGGTTCTATTACCTCCGTTCAGGCTGTTTATGTGCCTGCGGATGACCTTACCGACCCTGCGCCTGCAACAACCTTTGCGCACTTGGATGCAACGACCGTCCTTGACCGTGGCATCGCATCACTGGGTATTTATCCTGCGGTGGATCCTCTGGATTCCACCAGCCGTATTCTCTCTCCTGCGATTGTTGGCAATGAGCATTACGAAACTGCTCGTGCAGTCCAGCAGATTCTGCAGAGATATAAGGAATTGCAGGATATTATTGCAATTATGGGTATGGATGAGCTTTCTGAAGAGGATAAGCGTATCGTTAATCGTGCCCGTAAGGTTCAGCGTTTCCTGAGTCAGCCTTTTGAGGTTGCGGAGCAATTTACCGGCTATAAGGGTAAATACGTGCCTTTGAAGGAGACCATTCGTGGTTTCCGAGAGATTATTGAGGGTAAGCATGACGAAATTCCGGAATCTTACTTCCTTTATGTAGGCAGTATTGATGAGGTAGTTGAGAAATTCAGAGGTGATGGGAAATGAATACTTTCCCACTTCGTATCGTTACACCTGACGGAGTTCGTTTTGATGGCGATGCAGAAGAGTTGATCGTCAGAACAACCTCAGGAGATATCGGTATTATGGCGGGGCATATCAATTATGTTGCGCCGCTTGGTATGGGGCAGGCAACTGTTCTTGCGGAAGGCAATAAGCGCTATGGCGCTTGCATTGGTGGCATGGTAAGTGTTGTTGACGGCGCTGTTACTCTGGTTGCAACAACATTTGAATGGTCAGAGGATATTGATATTGACCGTGCAAATGCTTCGAAAAAGCGTGGCGAAGAAGTGCTTTCCGATAAGAACGCTTCGGATGCAGATATAATGCTGGCAAAAGCACGTATTAAGCGTGCTTTGGTGCGCAGTGGTGTGGCAGGCCAGCGAAAGCTTTATTGATTTCTGCAAATGGGCCGTCCATTCCTGGGCGGCCCGTTAATGTAAGGAGATAATTATGTGTAATATTGCAGGATATGTTGGCACGAAGAGAGCGGCGCCGATTCTGATTGAAATGATGAGACGTCAGGAGGGCTTTAATGCAGGATATTATACCGGACTTGCAACTGTAAATGAAGGTAAGATCCTGATGGATAAGGTGATTGGTGACGTTGAGGTTTTGTGCAAGAATACCGATTGCGAAAATTTCCAGGGAAATACAGGCTTTATTCATAGCCGCTCTAAATCCGGCGGTAGCGTTGAGTGGGGTCATCCTTTTATGGGTACCGGGGAGAAGATATCTTATATTGCAAACGGAACAGCGGGTCTCTTTAAAAAGGCTTATGCAGAGGCACACAGAGAGGCTTATACGGCCTTGATTCGTGACGGTTATGTTATGCGCTCCCGTGAAGAGCATCCCGTTGGTGCATATACTGTTATGCCTGATGGGTCCGGTGTTCATGTAAGCGACCTGGTTTGTCAGCAAATCGCCAAATTTGTGGATGATGGTATGGCAACCATGGAAGCGATTGAAAAGACCTATTTGCTGCTTACCGGTGAAGTGATTGGATTGGTACTTAACAGAGATGAGCCAGATGCAATATTCTTCGGCAGAATCAATTTCCCTATGTTTGTGGGTTTTTCCAGCCATGGTGCTTACTTGTCCAGTACGCCTCAGGCGTTTCCTGACGATGTGAAGAGTGTAAAAGTTTTGAATGTTATGAGTTGCGGCGCAGTGTATAAGGATCGCCTGATAGAAAAGGCTCTGAAGACTGATACTCCTATAACAACTGTCACACCCAAGCATTACAAAGATTGCTATGATGCCGTTTGCAATGCAATTTCTAAAAAAGAAATGACCTGCGAAGAAATTGATGAGGTCGTGCTGGACGTTTTGGGGCGGGATGTTTGTGCGCCTTATCCTGCTGTGGAGTACGAAATTCTTTGGGAGTTGGAAAAGCAGGGGAGACTGCACATCAATAAATACCGTGTGAAAGGTGCAATTCCGGAATTGACTGCGCCGGAGTTTAAAATGTCATTACGAGGTGCGGAATATGTGTAATATTGCAGGTTACGTTGGCAAAAAGCAAGCTGCTCCTATTGTTTTGGATATGCTTCGTAGACAGGAAGGTTTTGATGGCGGTCATTATACCGGGCTTGCGACAATTAACGAAGGTAAGCTCTATATAAAGAAGAATGTTGGCTCAATCAATACTGTCTTTGCAGATTATGATCTTTCCCAATTACCCGGCACGGTCGGTTTTATTCATAGCCGAACACCGGGTGGAAAAGGACAGGGAAATGAACACTGGGCGCATCCATTTGTCAGCAACGATGGACGGATGGCATATATTGTTAACGGCTGCGGAGGTGCGTTCAAAGGGAAATCTTCTGCCCGTTTCCGTAAAATCTATGATGAACTGAAGTCTTCCGGCTATACATTTGACTCCTGGACAAATGATTGCGTTGGAACGAATAATCAAATGCCTGATGGTATGTATATTCATCCCACGGAACTGAAATGCATTTATGTCGGAAAGCTGATTGATGATGGTTTAACGCCGTTAAAAGCCTTGGCAACCTGCTCTATGGAACTGCCGTCTGAGTCTTTGACGTTCATGTTGAGTCTCGACAATCCTGATTGTATTATTTGGAGCCGTATTAACTATCCTATGTTTGCCGGCTTTGCAGATCATGGCACGTATCTTGCCACGACGCCTCAGGCAATGCCGGAGGATGCTCGGAATATTACGCTTTTGAATGCGTTGTCTTATGGCAGAATTTATGCCGATCGCATTGAAACATATCCCCAACTGGATACGGATATTACAGTGGCGCCTATCACGCCCGGTGTGTGGAAGGCTTGCTATGAGGCTATGGAAACGGCTCTGCAGAAAGAAGAAATGTACCATGATGATATTGACAGATTGATCCGAAAGCTCTTTTCGCCGGCTACCTGCCCTCCGGAATCGGCTGTTGACTATGCCATCATGAATAATTTTGAAAGAGAAGGTAGGGTTTCTGTCATTAAGAAATTCAATCCCGGTTCTGCCCCCGGACTTATTGCCCCAAAGGTGTATTTTAAGCTTAAGTAAAAAACAGAGCGTGTTCAAAAGGGAACACGCTCTGTTTTTTAGTAAGAATATATGCGTTTTTTCTGCTCTATGTTTGCATTTTCAGGTGCTTCCTCTGCGAAAAGACCGTACAGACTTCCGGAGTTGTCTTCAATGTCTTGGTACCAGGAGTCAATGCGCTGTCCAATGTTAAAATAGTTGCCGTATTCTCTTGCAGATTTTAGCGCTTTACGGCCTTTTTGGTTGAAGGCAAGGACTCTGATGTAGGGTGCATTACTTTCCAGTTGTGCTTTTGTGATTCCAAGATAAGCGCACATGATCATTCGGTCCAGCCTTGTCCGGGTGTAGCGCTTGGACTTCGTTTCTGCAATGATTTCATCCAGGGTTGCACAACTTCTTGCAGCATGCATAAGCTTTCTCCAAAGCCCCTCAGAGCCATATGGAAGTGCTTCAAATTCGGCATCGGACATGGTGCGCAGTTTGTATAAAATTGCGCGTTCACCGTTGTGGGTATAGTGTCGTTTTGCGTCCTTAAAGCACTCAGCTGCTTCTTGCGGAATGAAGCATTCCCACGGGGCATTGTTTGCCATTTGCTGCCGTATGAAGGTAGCGGAAGGATTCTCTGTGTCAGCATCCGTGCTGTGATAATTTCCGTGCCTGGTAATAGGGTAGGGGGTCATGCTACTGTTTTGTGAAAGTATCGCCTTGCAGTATTCTACAGCTAAAATATTGTTTGGTTTACTGATAAAATCTGTATTTATCCCAATTTCGGTAAGTGCTTCCTGACGGGCTGCCGGGAAGGAGAGTCCTTTGTCCAAATGTAAGCGCAATGCGGTTCGATATTCCTCGGACAGAAGACAATCGGCTGTCTTTTGCAGCAAAGTGACATCAGCTGTTTCGGCGCCGAAACAAAGTCTGTCGCAAAATCCGTTCAGCGCAGATACTCCGCCTGCGGCAAAGTCTTCGGCAGAGGATAGGGCTGAGGTGATGGGCAATTCCAACACAAGATCAGCACCTGACAGTATAGCGGCTTTGGCGCGATGTGTCTTGTCTATGATCGCAGGTGCGCCTCTTTGGACAAAATTTCCGCTCATTATACAGACAATGGTGCCGTCGGGATCGTCTTTACGAATGACATCCAGCTGCTTTTTGTGTCCCAAATGGAAGGGATTATACTCGCAAATTACGCCAGTGACCAATTATTTAACCACCTTTCCTAAAAATTTTGCTTTTAGGACTTGAAAAAATCAAAAAATAATATAGAATAGATAGAGCTATTGATATATTATCACAAATGGCGAGAAAATCAATTATATTTAGGAGGAAGTTTCCAATGAATGTTTTGGTTATCAATGCCGGCAGTTCCAGCCTGAAGTATCAGCTGATGAACCCTGAAACCGGCGACGTCTCTGCAAAGGGCCTTTGCGAGCGTATCGGCATCGACGGCCGCCTGACTCACAAGGTTGGCGACAAGAAGGTTGAGAAGGACATCGCTATGCCCACTCATTCCGAGGCTATTGCTGCAACTCTGGCTATCCTGCAGGATGCTGAGCATGGTGTCATCAAGTCTGTTGAAGAGATTGATGCTGTCGGTCATCGTGTTGTTCACGGCGGTATGGAGTTCTCCGATTCCTGCCTGATTGACGATGCAGCTATCAAGGCTATTGAAAAGTGCATCCCCCTGGGCCCCCTGCACAACCCCGCAAACCTGATGGGTATTGAGGCTTGCCGTTCCATTATGCCTAACACTCCCCAGGTCGCTGTCTTTGACACTGCTTTCCACATGACCATGCCTGCAAAGGCTTATCGTTATGCCATCCCCACCAACTACTACGAGGATGACAACATCCGCCGTTACGGTTTCCACGGCACCAGCCACAAGTATGTTGCTCGTCGTGCAGCTGCACTGACCGGCAAGACCGAGTTCAAGATGGTCAACTGTCACCTGGGCAACGGTTCTTCCATGGCTGCTATCAAGGACGGCAAGTGTATGGATACAACCATGGGTCTGTCTCCCTTGGCAGGTGTGCCCATGGGCACCCGCTCCGGCGACATTGATGCTTGCGTTGTTCAGTTCATCTGCAACAAGCACAACATCAGTGTTGATGAGTGCCTGAACATGCTGAACAAGAAGTCCGGTGTTCTGGGCCTGTCCAACGGTCTGTCTTCTGACTTCCGTGATCTGGAAGCTGGTGCTGCTGATGGCAACGAAGCTTGCGTACTGGCTCTTGAGAAGTTCTACTACGAAGTTGCAAAGTATGTCGGTGCATACGCTGCTGCTCTTAACGGCATTGACGTTCTGACCTTCACCGCAGGTGTTGGCGAGAATGGTGTTGCTACCCGTCAGGCTGTTTGTGAGTATCTGTCCTTCATGGGTGTCAAGATTGATGCTGAGAAGAACAATGTTCGTGGCAAGAAGACTCTGATCTCCACTCCCGACTCCAAAGTTCAGGTTTGGGTCATTCCCACCAACGAAGAGCTGATGATCGCTCAGGATACTGCTGAGATCGTTAACGCTGCAAAGTAATTTGTGATAAATTAAGAGCCGTTCGGATTGTTCCGGACGGCTCTTTTCTTTTATGTACCGATTCTGGGAAATAACTTGAAAAAATCACGGATCGTTTTTAGGGTTGGGTATCTTGTGGGATTTGTTGCATAAAACTCTGCGTCGTAGTTCTTTTCGGTAGGGATCGGCCCGGTGTAAACAACATATTCCTGTAGAATATTTACAAGGTCACTGAGGGAGTAGTATTTGGAAGAATTCAACGCAAAACCAAGCTCGTTCAGAATAAGCACGCAGAATTCTGCGCAGGTATATGCACCTTTTGTTTTTATAGGGCGCTTTACAAGTGTGCCCAATATGGAGATATGATTATATAGATACCGCTTGCTGTTTTTCAGCATTTGTCGCGTGCGGATTCTGATACGGTCATGCTGGTGCTTTGTGACGGGGATTTTACAAATGCGGATAATCGCTTTCTGTTCGTTCAGCTGATACCGTGAAAGGGACTCTTTCACGAAACCGCCGTAAAACGGTGTTTTGTAATACCGCCGGGCAAAGCTGTACATTTGCGTTAATTCCGCATCCAGAGCGATGCTGACGTGGTTATATTGTTCACCGGTCAGACAGCGGATCGTCTTGCCGATTTTGTATGGTGTTGAAGAGAATACAACGTATATGAAGTTTGACATAGTTGTCAGTCCTTTACTGTTTCTGAAGTAATTGTATCACATAATTATAGAAAAGAAAAGTGTGGAATTTTCTTGATTACTATGCTACTATTGTCTTATATTATATTTGGAGGGAATTTCTTATGTCTTTGAAAATTGGCTTTGCCAGAGTGGATATTACACCGGATGTGTCTGTACCTCTTGCTGGTCTGGGCAATACGCTTAGCAGAATGTCTGATAATATTTTAGACAGATTGCTAAGTACCTGCCTTGCGTGTTCGGACGATAACGGTAACACTGTGTTGCTTTATAATTCTGACCTGATTCGTGCCGTGCCTAAATATTTGGATCAGGTAAGAGCGATTATTTTTGAGAAGTATGGCATCGCACCCGAAAACGTTATGTTTGCCAATACCCATACGCATTCTGCCACCGATTACCTTCAGGGAGAACATGAAAGTATTAAGCATTCTGCTCCGATCCTGATTGAAAAGATGGCGACGGTTGCAGGTGAAGCTCTTGCGGACAGAGTGCCTGCTACGTTGTCTGTGGGCGATGCCTTTCCGCAGACGCTGAATTTTGTCCGTCATTATACCCGCGATCCGGAGACAAATGAATTGATCGGTCATCCTTATGCACCGGATAATCAGCTGCAGATCGTTATGATCACACGTGAAGGTGCGAAAGATATCATGATTATGAACTGGCAGGCGCATCCTTGCTTTACCAGCGGCTATAATAAGCATGATGTATCTGCTGACTATATTCACTCTTTCCGTGAAATGGTAGAACGGGAAAGTGATTGTTTGTTTGCTTTCTTCCTGGGTGCTTCCGGTGATATAAATGCAAGAAGTCGTATCAAGTCCGAGGTGATAGCGCAGGATCGTGACACCTATGCAGATTTGATGCGTCAGTATATCCGGAAGGCTCTTGCGAATCAGCAGCCTATAGAAGGGGATAAGGTGGAGATCCTTCGCAAAGATGTTGAATTGATCATTGACCACAGTGATGATCACCGTATTGACGATGCACAGATTGTGGTGGATTTTTGGAAAAAGACTTATGATCGTAAAGCTACCGATGCGATGGCAAAGCAGTACGGTATTAACAGTCCTTACCATGCAAATGCCATTATCGGGCGTTCCAAGCAGCCGGAATCGCTGGTGATTTCTGTAAATGCTGTAAGTTTGGGTAAGTTGGGCTTTGTCTTTGCACCGTATGAAATGTTTTGCAAAAATGGTATGTATATTAAGGCTAACTCTCCGATGCGTGCTACGATCGTTTCTACTTGCTCCAATGACGGGTATTCCTATTTTGCTGACGATTTTGCCTTTACTGAGCAGTGTTATGAGGTGGATGTACGCCGCTTTGCGCGCGGTACAGCGGAAAAACTTGCAGAAACGTTTGTGGATATGTTGGAGGTGTTAAACCGTGATTAAAGTCGGTTTCGGTAGAAGGGATATTACACCGGAGTGGAGCGTGCCGCTTGCAGGCTATGGTAATACGGATAAGCGCATGTCTCAAAATGTATTGGATCCGCTCACCACCTCCTGTGTTGCTTTCACGGATGCAGAAGATAATATATTGCTGCTTATTTCCAGTGATCTTATTAAGTCTTCTATTAATTTGACTAAGGAACTACAGAAGGAAATTCGTATTACCTATGGCATTCCGGAAAGCCATGTTATGGTGTGCAATACACATACACACTGTGGTCCTGATCTTTTGAATGCAGAGAATGAGGCCATTATTCACTACCGTCCGTTTTTTGTACATCAAGCAGTTGTTGCTGTTGCTGAGGCGCTCATGGACAGAAAACCGGCAGAAATGTTCGTCGGCAGAAAAAATCTTGACGGTTTGAATTGGTGTCGCCACTATATTCGCAATGACGAGGATACTGCGTTTATCGGTCACATACGTGCGCCCGATCCGCAGGTGCAGCTGGTAAAAATCAAACGGGAGAATGCAAAAGATATTATCTTGATGAACTGGCAGGCACATCCCTGCTACTATGATGGTTCTGGCAAGTATGATATCTCTGCTGATTATATTCATGCTGTACGCAATTTGATGGAAGAGAAGACGGAAGCTGCGCTTGTATTCTTCCAGGGTGCTGCCGGAGACTTGACTGCAAGAAGCAAGGTGAAAGACTTGCGGCTTGCAGGAGATACCTATGATTATGCAAAGAAGATGGTTCCGGAACTCCTTTCTATATTGGATGATATGAAACCTATTACGGATGGGCTTATAGCGGCTGCCGAAAAGACTGTACAATTGACAGTTGACCATTCAGATGATGCGCTGCTGGATGATGCGAAAAAAGTGATTGACCATTTCCGAGTGCATTATGATGGTCAGGCGGCGAAAGCGCTTGGTGCACCTTTGGGCATCCATTCTTATTATCACGCATGTGCGATTTCCAGACGTGCGGCATTGGGCGTATATCAGGATATGACGATTTATGCGGCATCTGTAGGTGAGCTTGGTTTTGCTTTTGCACCTTATGAGATGTTCAGCAGTAATGGTGCTTTTGTAAAGGCGAATTCTCCTTTTGAGGCCACTTTTATGGTCGGCTACAGCAACGGTGGATATACGTATATTGCAGACGATCAGGCGTTTGACTATGGCTGCTATGAAGTTGATTCCAGAAATTTTGTAAGAGGTACAGCGGAGCAATTAGCGGACAGCTTTGTTTCCTTACTTGAGGAGCTTCGTTGTGAGACACCTATCAACCCGGTCTCTTTGGATACCATTACAGCTTCTCTTTGCTACGCCATGGGAGTAGAACCTCCGGCACAAGCTGCGAAGCCTTGTGAAAAGCTTGTAAGATATATTGATGAGAAACTTCCTGAATGCAGGGTAGATCGTGTTTTGATGTATAATCCGGACGCGATCTCACAGTGGGTTTATAGAAAGCTGCCGTTCTATCTCCAGGAGGCAGTGGATAACACGGAGCTTGAGGTGCCGCTGTGTACGGTTTATCCCTCTGTAACACCGGTTTGTTTTGGCACGATGTACACGGGCGCACAGCCTGAGGTACATGGCATTCAGGAATACAGCAAGCCGGTGATCAAAATTGATACCATCTTTGATGCACTGATCAGGGCAGGGAAGAAGCCCTTGATTATTGCAAGTAGTAATTGCAGTCTGAGTAAAATTTATCTGGAACGTGATATGGATTATATTTTTGTCACAACAGTTGATCAGGTAAATGCAGAAGCAGCCAAGGCAATCATGGAAGATAAATATGATTTTATCGTTGTTTATAATGGTAATTACGATGCTAAGGCACACAGATGGGGGCCCGAGGATCCAAAAACACTTGCGGAACTGAAATGTAATTCCAGAACGTTTGCTATGCTCTCAGATATGGTAAAGACACATTGGAAGCGCCATAATACATTAGTGGGCTTCGCAATGGATCACGGCAATCACTGGGTTGAACCGTTTATAACAAAAGGTGGCAAGCTGACTTACGGTTCCCATGGTGAGTATGTACCTGAAGATATGAACATTGTTCATAGATACCGGATTTATCCGGCTAGTGAATAATACGCTGTTGACAAAGCGGATGTAAAATGTTATATTTGTTATAGCATGTTAAATATATAACATTTTGGAGGCAGTATGTACAGTATTCGTCAGGAACAGATACGCGAGTATATTGAAGAAAAGAACGTTGTTACAATTAAAGAACTGCAGGCACTGTTTCCGAGCGTGTCCCTGATGACCATTCACCGTGATTTGGATGCGCTGGAAAGACTTGGTGCAGTTGTGAAATTCCGTGGTGGTGCAAAATCTGTACGATTGGCGGGAGATCCCGATTTTAACGTTCGTATGCGTGAGAATAATGCAGGTAAGACAGCAATTGCAAGAAAGGCGCTTACGCTTATCCAACCCCATTCTTCGGTATTTTTGGATGCCAGTACTACCAATCTTGCGCTTGCAAGAGCATTGCCTGACATTAACCTGAATATTATTACAACCGGCCCCAGCATTGCTCTTGAACTTTGTAGATTGCATAATCCGGTAGTGACACTGTGCTGTGGTACGATCAATCGCAAAAATCTTGCTATTTCTGGGCAAAACACACTGGAAATGCTGGAAAAAATCAATATTGATGGTGCGTTTGTCGGTGTTTCCGGTTGTTCTGTGGACGCAGGTTTTACCTGCGGCATGGAAGGGGATATGTTGGTTAAGCGTTTGGTGATCCGTAAGGCTCGTACCAGTGTTGCTATGTGCGGCCATGAAAAATTCAGTTGTCTGATGCCTTATACTTTTGCTCAGGTAACAGATGTTGACTACCTGATCACAGACGGGGATGTGCCGGATGCGTTTGCCCAGGCTGCAAAAGCGGCAAATGTTACCATACTCTAATGAAAAACAACGGGTTTTTGTGCTTTCCCACGAAAACCCGTTGTTTTTCTATATTTTTCAAAATTGTGGTTGACGGGATTGTTAAGATAAGTTATAATTAACAAGCTATAACAACTATAAGGAGGATATATCATGGCAAATGCTGTCATCATGCCCAAGGCCGGTATTACAGTGGAGAGCTGCATTATCGGTGAGTGGGTGAAGAACGTCGGCGATCAGGTTAAGGTTGGCGATGTTCTGTTTACTTACGAGACTGACAAAGCCAGCTTCGAGTGTGAGTCTACTGCAGAGGGTACTCTGCTGGACATTTTCTTTGAAGCAGGTGACGAGGTTCCTTGCCTCGTGAACGTCTGTGCCATCGGCGCACCCGGTGAGGACGTTTCTTCTTTGAAGGGCGGTAGTGCTACTGCCGAGCCCGCAGCCGCTCCTGCTGCTGCTCCTGCCGCTGCCGCACCTGCTGCCGCAGCTGTTGCTTGCAACACCAAGGCTAAGGCTGTTATTATGCCCAAGGCCGGTATCACTGTGGAAAGCTGCATTATTGGTGAGTGGCTGAAGCAGGTTGGCGACCAGGTTAAGGTCGGCGATGTTCTGTTTACTTATGAGACCGATAAGGCTTCCTTTGAGTGCGAGTCCACCGAGGAAGGCGAGCTGCTGGCTATCTTTTTCGAAGAGGGCGACGAGGTTCCTTGCATGGAGAATGTCTGTGCTGTCGGTCCTCACGGTGAGCCCACTGATTGCCTGAAGCCCGGCGCTGCTCCTGCTGTTGTGGAAGAGGTTGCCGTTGAGGTTGCTCCCGTTGCTGCTGAGACTGCTGCTCCTGCTGCAGCGATCGTTCCTGGCGCTCCCGTATCTCCCAGAGCTGCAAAGCTTGCAAAGGCTGCTGGTGTTGATGCTTCTCTGGCTGTCGGCACCGGTCCTAACGGTCGTATCATTGAGCGTGACGTTCAGAAGCTCATTGAGCAGGGCGTTCCTGCTGCAAAGGCTGCACCCGTGGATGACGGTCCTGCTTACGAGGATGTAAAGTTCAGCGGTATCCGCCGTGCTATTTCCAAGTCCATGCACACCAGTCTGTCCACCATGGCACAGCTGACCCACAATACCTCTTTTGATGCAACTGCTATCCTTAACTACCGTAAGGTTCTGAAGGCTGCAGGTGGCGAGTATGCAGGTATTACTTTGGGCGATATCATTCTGTACGCCGTTTCCCGTACCGTTCTGAATCACCCTGACCTGAACGCTAACATGCTGGACGACAACTCCATCCGTCGCTTTAAGCACGTGAACCTGGGTGTTGCTGTGGATACTCCCCGTGGCCTGATGGTTCCCACCATTTTCAATGCTGATCAGATGAGTCTGCTTGAGATCTCCAAGGCTGTTAAGGAACTGGCTGCAGAGTGCCGTGACGGTGCTATCAATCCCGATAAGCTCTCCGGCGGTAGCTTCACTGTGTCCAACCTGGGCAATCTGGGTGTTGAGTCCTTTACTCCCGTTATCAATCCTCCCCAGACCGGTATTCTGGGTGTTTGCGGCACCATTGACCGTGTTCGCAAGGCTGCTGACGGTTCCATCGAGATCTATCCTGCAATGGGCCTGAGCCTGACCTACGATCACCGTGCTGTGGACGGCACTCCTGCTGCTAAGTTCCAGAAGGAACTGGCTGAAAACCTGGAGAAGTTCACCACTCTGCTTGCAAAGTAAGGAGGATATAGAATATGCCTAAAAGTTTATACGTAGATCCTTCCGTGGTCAGAGCGCCCGGTGAGGTGACCTTTAATAACATTCCGGTCAACCAGTACAACAAGACTGTTGCCGAGGAACTGGCTTCCGGTAAGTACACCAAGGAAGACCTGGTTCGTATCTATCGTGATATGACTGTTCTGCGTGAGTTTGAAACCATGCTGAACAACATCAAGACTATGGGTACCTACAACGGTATTGACCACACCTATCCCGGTCCTGCTCACCTTTCCATCGGTCAGGAAGCAGCATGTGTCGGTCAGGCTTATCTGCTGGATGAGAATGACTTTGCATTCGGTTCTCACCGTAGCCACTCCGAAATCCTGGCAAAGGCTCTGTCTACCATCAACAAGATGACTGACGAACAGCTGATGAGCGTTATGGAGAACTTCCTGGAAGGTAAGTGCCTGCGCTCCACCCAGAAGCTGGGCGAGACTGAGTCTGTTAAGGAGCTAGCAATTCGCTTCATCCTTTATGGTACACTGTCCGAAATCTTCGCTCGTGAGACCGGTTTCCATATGGGTATGGGCGGCTCCATGCATGCATTCTTCCTGCCCTTCGGTATTTACCCCAACAACGCTATCGTTGGCGGTTCCGGCACCATCTCTACCGGTGCAGCTCTGTACAAGAAGGTTAACAACAAGAAGGGTATCGTTGTCTGCAACGTCGGCGATGCTTCTATGGCTCGTGGTCCCGTTTGGGAAGCCCTGAACTTCGCTGCTATGGACCAGTACAAGACCCTCTGGGAGAGCCACAACGATGGCATGCCCATTCTGTACAACATCTTCAATAACTCTTACGGTATGGGCGACCAGACTCGTGGCGAGACCATGGGCCAGGGTTGCATGTCCCGTATTGCTTCCGGTGTCAGCCCCACCCAGTTCCATGCAGAGACTGTTGACGGTTTCAACCCCCTGGCAGTTATTGATGCTATGGAGCGTAAGCTGGAGCTGCTTCGCAACGGCATGGGTCCCGTGATGCTGGAGACCCTGACTTACCGCTTCTCCGGTCACTCCGTCTCCGACCAGAATGCATACCGTACCAAGGAAGAAATGGATGCCTGGAAGGAAGTTGATCCTCTGACCACTTATCCTGCTGCTTTGATTGAAGCTGGTGTGATGACGCAGGAAGAAATGGATGCTATCCTTGCTGAGACCACTGCTCGTATGACTATGATTTGCAAGGCAGCTGCCGATCCCGAGATCAGCCCCTACTGCGATTTCAAGGCAGATCCTGCTGTTGTTGAGCGTATCATGTTCTCTAACCAGAAGGTTGAGAAATTTGATGATCGCGAGCCTGAGGTTACTGTTCTCAAGGAAGAGGCAGAGGGCTACAAGAAGAT
>JAFYNQ010000099.1 GCA_017548065.1 Oscillospiraceae bacterium | reverse complement strand
CACATAAGTGGTCGGGTGTTTTCTTATCAGTAGGGCACAAGGACTTGAAAGGGCGGCGCCAGTGCGCACACTGGTGCAAAAATTGCGAACCGTTGAGCAATTTTTAGGCCGTGGGAAAGTCCATTGGCAACTGACGGCAATCCATAGGATTGTTGGCAGTTGTCAATAATAGGTCGTAGTAGACCATCCTACCGAGCGTTGCCGCCGACGGCTTGACGGAGGCGACCCTCTATCTTCGCCAAAGGCGAAGATGCAAACAAGTCCTTGTGCCCTGCCACTCGATTGTGTTGTGTCAAATTTGTGTCAGTTACTTATTGCAAAATTGGCAAATAATATGTAGAATATAGTCATCTATAACGGAAGGGAAACTGGCTATGGGTAAGAAGATTAAAGCCTTAGAGTTGGATGTTGCCAAAAGGAAAGAGGATCTAACCGCATACCATGCATATTCTCCCGATGAAATGTTTGCGCAAAAGGGTGAAGCATTGTTTTCGGTGTTGGATTTTTGGCAGTATGCATATAGCCAGTTGGAGGGATTAGGCGATACTCTGGCTGAGTTCTTTGTTGCAAAGGCACTTGGGATAGAGAAAGCAGAAAATGTTAATTACTGGACTGCCTATGACATGGCATACCGCAACAAACGGATTGAGGTTAAGGCGACCAGATATGTTCACCCCTGGAATACCCATATTTCCAAAGTTAGAACATTCTCTATTGAACCTACCAATAACAGCTATTGGGGAAACTCCGAAGATGGTGTGAACGATGGTAAGAAGCTTTCACGCCAATCGGAGGTCTATGTATTTTGCCTGAACGGAAATATGGATATTGAGAACAGCGACCCACTAAAAGTGGATGACTGGGTGTTCTTTGTGATCCCGACATTTGAGATAAACAACTACTGCAAAGACAATCCAGAACAGAAGAAAATATCATTAAATGTTGTCAGGAGAATGGCAAACGGCGGCGTCGCTTTCGATGCATTAAAGGCTGCTGTAGATGCAGCGATTGAAAAGTCTGACCAATATTACGAAGCACTATAAGGAGAAACGGTTATGTATATAGATTTATCTTCCCAGCCGTTACCCCCAATTTATAAGCGCAAGGGGAAGGAATGCTACCTTGACCCCATAAGAAAGAAACTTATCTATATTACACCTGAGGAAACTGTCAGACAGCGTGTTCTGTCCTATATCATCAATGAATTAAATGTTCCTATGGAAATGATTAGCGTTGAAGAACACTTGTCGCACTATGGAATTAAGTCATCTTTAAGAGCGGATATTATTATCAAGTGCTTTACAAAAGATGAAGAGCTGATCCCACTTGCTGTTATTGAGTGTAAAGCTCCAGGTATTGGTTTGGGGGACAAAACTGCCAACCAAATGCTGAGTTATAGTGATTTGCTCGGTTGCGACTATGCAATGATGATTAACGGAGATGAGTACTTCTGCTATTATTATGCAGAGCAGGAGGAAAAGTATATTCAGATCAATAGTTTGCCGACCTACAAGGATATGTTGGCCGATAAGTTTACAGCATTTGACCCAGGTGAGTTCCCAGACAGAATTACTTATGACAAAATCTCGGAATACCTAAAAGAGAACTTGGACGAGAATAGTACTGATATAAGCGACCAGACAGAACACAATCTTGCTTGTGCTTCTTTTAATTTGTTGGAAGGCACTTTGACACCCTATCGCAAAATGCCTGCAGGACAGTACAAGATGTTCCGTCTTATAGAGGACTATGGTGTTAGAATGCTGACCTATGGTAATGCTTCGGGCGGTGCTTTTTACGGCCCGTATCGTTCATTCTTAATAGAACGGGATGGAAGTACCGAGTTTGTATCAATTGGTTTTTCTGTTTATAACACATCGGCACATCCTGATGTCTACAAAACAGCGATGAACATTGCTATTGATAATGAAAAAGAATCCCACCATTCTTTGCAACTGATTATTGATGATAATGTTCGTTATACAGGTAACAAGTTTACATTCTATCATCACGGCAGAATTGCCGTAGGTAACAAGGGCAGCGGAAAGGTAAGCGAACTTCGCGAATTTGTAAATGCCCGTTATCCGCAAATTATTTCAGGCAATCAGTTTAACTTAGGTTCTCTTGTTTATGATAGAGATTGGGAGTTAGACGATCCTGAGGTAATCAAGCTAATGGAAAATCTTATTTCTTATGCATTGGTTCGTGATGAATACAGAGCGTTTGTAAAAAGCCAAAAGTAATGTTGTTGTGTCAAAAGTTGTGTCAATGACGCAACGGGAACGAAAAAACCTTATATATCAAGGTTTTCTCAGCATTGGGGTAAGACCTCCAAAACCGTAGGCTCAGGGTTCAAGTCCTTGTGCCCCTGCCAGAAAAACAGCGATAGCATTAGCTATCGCTGTTTTTCTGTGCATGCACAGGACTTGAATAATTAAATGCAACAGTCCGGTGGACACTTGGTTAGCCCGTGGGAAGCGATGCGAGCGCTGCCAGTGGCAGAAAAAGCGAGTAGAGCGAGTAGCAGCGGTCAATAAAATCAAGGATAAGCGCAAGCCCGAAGATTTTATCGGGCGCCGCAATAGGGAAAGTCCATGGACAGCCGACGGCAATCCGTAGGATCGTAGGCGGCTGTCCATTTTGTTTGTGCCCTTTTCTTGGGAGCGTTGCCAATACAGAAAATCCCCCCCTTTTTCTTGACAGATTTTTTGATTGGGGCTATAATCAAGAAAAAGAAAGGGGGGTGCAGTTTATGGCGGATTATCAGGTTTTTATTTCGTTTAAGAATGCTGAGCCGGACGTGGTGATGGCAGAAGCGCTTTATCGGGAACTGAAGCAACGGGGAATCAAAGCGTTTTTTAGCAAGTATTCCATTGATGAAGCCGCCCGTGCGGATTATGTGGACGTCATAGACGAAGCCCTGGACAGTGCATTGCTTTTGGTGGCAGTCGGCGCCTCCAAAAAGAACCTTACCTCAAAATGGGTGAAGGCGGAGATCAACCAGTTCAGAACGCTGATGAACAGTGAAGAGGATGGCAGACGCTCCCTGGCAAGCTACCGTGCAGAAGGCTATCCCGAAAGTGAGCTGCCCTCCGGTCTTAAATCCTACCAGTCTTTCTCGGACTTGAATGCCCTGGTTCGTTTTATTGAGGTGTTTTTCGGCAAGGTCTCTGCATTCCAAAAAAATGAAGAAATCACCACGCTGCTGAGCAGCGCACCTGTGATGCCCGATGCTGTTGATATAGGCGATTTGATGAAGCGCTTCTCAGCAAAATCAAAAGAGGAAGCGAAAACAAAAGAGCCGGAAGATAAGGCGATTCAGGTAGGCGACCTGGTAAATGAAAAATACAGAATTTTGTCCAAAGTAGGCCAGGGCGGTATGTCCGTGGTGTATCTGGCGATTGACGAAAAGACAAAATGTCAATATGCGGTGAAAGAGATCCGGGGAAGTAGTGTTTTAAGCTTTGACGTGGTCATGAAAAGCTTCCGTGGGGAAGTGGATATGATGAAGAAGCTGAAGCACCCTGCAATCCCCAGGATCTATGATGTGATTGAGTCCCAAAATTCCGTGATCCTGGTGATGGATTTTATCAACGGTCTCTCTCTGCAGCGGATAATTACCGATTCCGGTCCTGTGGATGAGAAAATGGTGCTGAATTATGCCCGACAGCTTTGCGAGGTGTTTGCATATCTGCATTCCCAGCCTGCACCGGTTATTTACCGTGACATGAAGCCTGCCAATGTGATCGTCCTTCCGGATGGCAATATCAAGCTGATAGATTTCGGCGTTGCCCGTTACTATTCCGCAGAGCCTAAGGCTGAGGACACCACATGTCTGGGAACGATCGGTTATGCTGCGCCGGAGCAGTTCGGCGGTATGGGACAGTCCGATGCGCGGACAGATATCTACAACCTGGGCGCCACCTTGTACCATTTGGTGACCGGAAAAAGTCCTTCAGCGCCTCCTTATGAGATCCTTCCTATTCGCCAGGTGAATCCCGAATTGTCCCGGGGGCTGGAAGCGATCATATTAAGATGTACCCAGAGAGACCCCGATCAGCGCTTCCAGTCTGCGGTGGAGCTGCTTGATGCCCTGGAGAATATTAAGAAATTTGCCTGGCAGGAAAGCGTGCGGACTTTCTTTGGCCGAAAGTCCGGTGGCATGGGACGCGTAAAAACGAAAATAGCAGCGCCACAGAAGGCACCGACACCTGTACCGTCGCAGCTTCAGACACCTGACAGATTGGAGAGTATGCACGAGACTACAGTGTTGCCGCCTCCGCAGGAGGCATTTGTAGCGCCGCCTGCAGGTGGCTGCGCACAGCCGGTAGCTCCGAAGCCGCCGGTAACGCCGACACCTCCGAAACCGCAGACGGCACCGACACCTTCTTTTGCTCCGGCGGGCTTCCATGTTCCGGGTACACCCGGCACAACACCGCCTGCCCCCGGACGGAGGGTTACACCGGTACCCCCGGAAAAGCTTCCGCCGCCCATACCACCCCGGCCCAGCCCCGGCGTGCCCATGGACGATACGATTAAAAAGCTGCAAGCGCTGGACCCGGACGCCCAAAGGCTTGTCCGTGACCTCATCAACCGCCTCTCTAAATAATCCGACAAAAGACCCCAGGTCTTTTGTCGGATTATTTTTCTCTTCGTTGCGGATGCCGAAGGGGGTGCTGTGCAGTGGGGGAGTGGGTGTCGGGAAATTGCTTTGTCGGCGGCAGAAAAACATCCGTCTGCGGCCGAAAAACGGGCGCCGTTAACATAAAATCGCAGAAAAAGTGTGAAAAAAGGCAAGAAAAATGGGGAGAAACCTGCATATATGATTTTGAAAGAGTGAAAAACACAAATGTTTCGGACTTTTTTTAGTAAAGGGATTGCTATTTATAAGGCGGATGTGGTATACTATACTAGTCATGTTGCATCGTGGGGAGGTGTTTCTTCCAACCGGGGTGCAGAGCGTGTAAAAAAACAGCAAAATAAAGGAGTGTACGGTATGAAAAGAAATGTTGTAAAGTCAATGATTGCCCTGCTGCTGGTTTGCGTGATGGTCGGTACATTAACGGCATGTACCATTACCCTGAAAGGCACCTATACCAGTAACGAGGGTCTGGTTGAACAGAGCTTTACCTTCAAGGATGACAATAAGGTAGAGGTTTCTGCCTTTGGCATTGACATTGAAGGCGAGTACCTGATTGAAGACGGCGAGATCACCATCACTTACAGCCTGCTGGGCTTGAGCTATGATTGGGTCAAGAGCTTTGAGAAGAAGGGTAGCTCCATCTTCATTGACGGCACGGAGTTTGTGAAAGAAAAATAATTACCCTTGATATATTGGGTATAAAGAGGAGAGGATTCTTGTGAAGAGATACATAAGCATGATCCTCGCGGTGCTGTTGATCGTTTGTATGGTCTCAGCAATACCAAAGGTCAATGCGGCCGGAAAAACCACGGAATCACGAGCGATTGCTATCGTGTTTGATAATTCCGGCTCTATGTATGAAGAAAAAAATATGGCATGGTGTCGTGCGACTTACGCTATGGAAGTGTTCGCATCCATGCTGAACAAGGGCGATGTGTTGCAGATCTATCCCATGTGGCCTATCCAGGTCGGAGGAAAGACTTACACAATGGAAGCCCCGTTCCAGGTCACCGATGCAGCGCAGGCATCTACGATTCGGGATATTTTTACGGCAAATGCCAGTGGCACCCCGATTGAAAGTATAGACTGCGCAGCCAGCGGCTTGCAGAAGGTTCAGGCAGATAAGAAATATATGATCGTCTTAACAGACGGCGGAACCTTCTCAAAAAACAGCTCGGGTCTGTCTAAGGACCGCACAAGAAAAGAACTGGACAATCGTGTGACCCAATATGCCGGCAAATCCATGTCGGTCATGTACCTGGGTATCGGCGCTGATGCCTGCATGCCCAATACGGCAGAATCTGAGTGGTTTGTGAAAAAGCAGGCCGTCAATACGGAGGACGTTCTGTCCACCCTGACGTACATGTGCAACCAGATTTTTGGCAGAGACACGCTGCCCAAGAGTCGGATTAATGGTAATACCATAGATGTTGATATTTCCATAAGCAAGATGATCATTTTCGTGCAAGGCGAGAACATCAGCAATCTGAAGCTCACCGGCGGTACGGTGGGACAGCAGGTCAGCTCTCAGCAGACGATGTATTCCACTAAGGGCGCAGGTGACTACAAAAGCGTCCCGGATACCTCCCTGCAGGGCATGATGGTCACCTATACAGATTGCGCTGCCGGTACATATAATATTGAGTACACAGGTACGGCAAGCAGCGTTGAGGTGTATTACGAGCCGGACGCAGACCTGGACTTCGTCTTTACGGACGCAGAGGGCAATACGGTAGATCCCAATGCGCTGTACGAAGGTGACTATAAAGTCACTTTTGGCATGAAGGATGCGAAGACCGGAAAATTGATATCTTCGGATCTGCTGGGCAACCCCAAATACCAGGGAAGCTATTTTATTGACGGCAAGGAAACTCCCTTCACCCATGAGGGTTTCAGCGGCAGCGTAGATGTTCCGCTGAAGATGGGAGAGAAATTTGAAGCAAAGCTGACGGCCACGTACCTTAGCGGCTACACCATTACGAAGGACTCTTCCGACTTTGGTTGGCCGGAGGGCGGTATTCAGGTGGCCCCCAAGCCTGCCGGTGAAATGAAGCTGGAGATCTCCGGCGGCGCCGGTACCTATTCACTGCTGCACCTGGAAGACGATGAGCCGGCGGTTGCGAAGGTTTATTACCAGGGTACGCAGCTGACAGGCAGCGAGCTGGAAAAGGTGGAGCTGCGATGGGATCCGGAAACCAGTAATGCAGAGATCAAGAAGACCTTTGCGGATGATCACTGGAAGCTGGCACTGCACTACAAAGATCCTGCAGCGCCGCAAAACACGGTTTGCGGAGAATGCACAGTTACCATTTATGCACACTACTCCCCTCCGGGAAGCAGTGAGGCACAGACACAGTGTGCGTTTACTTATAACATCAAGGACGATTTTATCCCCTTGAAGCTGGAACTGGATGTGCCGGAGACCTATATTGTTATTAAAGAACTGGAAGAAAGCGCACCCATTACAGTTAACTTTAAGCTTAACGGCGCACCGTTGTCTGCGGAGGATTTCTCCCGTGTTGTTCTGCAGGTGGATTGCAGTGGCATTAAGCACACAGTAACGCCCGATGAGCAAAGCAGATCCTATACCATTAAGCTGCTGGCCACAGAGGGCATTGCAGAAGGAAACTATCCCATCAAGGTAACAGCACAGTATACAGATCAGGTCGGCAGAGAAACCCAGCTCACCGAATCTGTGACGATTACCTTAAGTAACATGGCCCTTTTGACACTGTGGCTTTTACGACTGGGAGTATTGGCTTTCCTGATTTTTATGATTCTCCGGATCATGCATATTCGCAGACCGCCCAGCACTATGCGTGCTGATACGGATACTTGTAGTCTTCGTGTGGGCGGCAAGGATGTAACAGATGATGCTAATTTCTATGCCAGGACTACAGGTAAACAGATCGTAGTATTCGTGGAATATAATGCAGAGGAATTGGGCAGAGTTTCGCTTACCAAATTGTCCCCGGGTAAGGAAAGCTATTTGTACAAGCCCTCTCACAGACGTAGCTTCTTGGTGAAATTCCCAGAGAGTGTAAATGCGTCGGGTGAATTGAATTCTGTTGATGTTGCCGGTATTGAATATGCGTTTGATAATAATGGAACGTTCAAACCGGTTGAAGAGCAACAAGCCCCCTATATGATCACAAACGGCGCCAGCATAACAATAAACGGCAAAATTATGATCGCTGGAAAAATGAAAAACTTTAGCGCAGAAATTCCGCTAAACTTCAAAAAAAGATAAAATGGAGGAGTAGAAATGGAAATTAACAAGGAAACATTAAAGGCAAATGAGGTTGCTGCACCGACTCTGTTTGTTGGCGTAGGCGGTACCGGCTGTAAGATCGTCAAGAAAGTTGCGGATCTGTGCCTGCCTGAAGAAAAGGAAAATATCAATTTCCTGTGCCTGGATACCAATGTGAATGACTTGTCCGATGTTGCAAACGGCAAGTCCAAGATCTATTGGGTTCAGACCTCCAACACCCAGACTGTTGGCAGCTACCTGGATTATGATGAGGAAGCTCGTAAAAAGTGGTTCCCCAAGAATGCGGTTATGTATGATAAGACCGTTTCCGAAGGTGCTGGCCAGGTGCGTGCGATCTCCCGTCTGGCTTTGAATGCCACTATTAAGACCGGTAAGATCCGTCCTCTGTATGATGCAATTGATGACCTGTTTCGTAAGACCGGTAAGGACATGAAGCAGGCAATGCGTGTGGTCATTGCGTCCACGGCTTCCGGCGGTACCGGTTCCGGTATCATTCTGCCTCTGTCCATGTTTATCCGTGACTATGTGAAGGAAAAGTATCCCAACACCGCTTTGATCGTTCGTTCTTTGTTGCTGTTGCCCGAGACCCTGGACAGCGTTATTGACTCCCAGACTGAGCGCGACAGCCAGGCTCGTAATGCTTATGCAACCGTTAAGGAACTGAATGCCTTCATGATGAAGGGTTCCGGCTTTATTGATCTGGATGAGGATTTGAAGCAGTTCGGTGGCATGCACGTGAACGTGTCCATTGCAGGCTCTGACAAGCAGAAGTCTCTGGCTCTGCTGCCTATGGATTTCTGCTTCCTGATGGATGGTCAGGATGCCGAGGATAGCACCATGATCAGCGTTGGTCAGTATATTGACCAGGCGGCACAGGCTCTGTACGAGCAGAACATCGGTCCTATGCAGAAGAAGGCATTCTCTGTGGAGGATAACATCATCAAGGAAATGACAAAGCCCGGCAATTACGGCCGTAACCGTTTTGGCGGTATCGGCGCCGGTGTTATCCGCTATCCCTATGAAAAGGTCGCTGACTATGTGGCATACGATATGGCCATTGACAGCATCGGTGGTGAAGGTGATGCTACCAAGTGGACAAAGTATGACAAGGCATATGAAGCTTATAAGGCAGAGCAGAAGAAGCGTGGCATTCCTATGTCTACATGGGATTCTCACGGTAAGGTATACTGCGATAAGCTGTTCAGTGGTGAGGATAATTTCTCCAAGGATCTGCGCAACACATTTGAACTCGAGAATCTGGATGACAGAATTGAGTCTTTCATGCAGAGCTTTGAAGAGCAGGCATTTAATGTCGTTATGGACGACAACCGCTTTGCAAATTATTATACCAGCGCAAAGAAATGGAGACAGAATCCTGGCTTTGGCACCAGTGAAAGCAAAATCAATGTTGCAGTTAATGCATTGAAGGCATTTGCTGGCAAGGCAGAAGCAAAGAGCAAGGACGGCAAGTCTGTTATTGAGGGGATTGTCAACAATTGGGCAGAGGCTGTGATGACGAAGGATCAGAAGACCATCGCCATTGAAGATGCTTACAATATTGAAAGTCTGTTGCGGAATGCCCAGAATGAACTGTTCCATCCCTGTGCAGCTCGTTTCGTGTTGTATCGCCTGATGGAAAAGTTTGAAGAGAAGATCGGCTCCGATGAGCATGAAAATGCTTTGAAGGCAGTGCAGAAGTGCAAGACAAAGGAGTATTCCTTCAAGTTCTCCAAGGAGACTGTGTTTGGTATTGAAGGTCTGGGTAGATTGGTCATTGATCAGCCTACTGTGTTTGATAAGCTGAAGGGCTACAATGCATTGAACGAGATCGCAAATCAGGATATTCCTGCATACTTCAAAAAATTAGAGGATTACTGCAAGAAGGAAGCTGTTCACGCTGCCTATGCAAAGGCATATCCTTATATTAAGGCGTTTGCAGAGCAGTTTGAGCAGTTCTTCAATACCTTTGTTTATAAGGTTAAGGATTTGAGCCGCAAAAAGATTGATATGGTGGACGAACTGCAGTACAAGAAGGGCGATTCCTTCATGAACATCTGTGCAACACAGGAACTGTTGGATGAAGTGAGTACTTTCTCCCTGCAGAAGGCACAGAAAGAAACCACGATGCTCAGTTCTGAAATTAACGGTAGTATTTTTGATGCTGTCAAGAATAACGCAATCTTCAAGATGGAGTTGGACAATGCAGGTGGTGGTTACATTGAAGAGGACCGCCGTGTGGATATCTTTGATGACATTCTCCTGGGCTACTTCAAGAACAGTGTTCGTGAGAAGTGTGAAGATATTGACCGCGATATCATCGGCGCGATTGAGTTGGAGCAGCGCCTGAAAGAGCGTATCCGCCTGCGTGCTGAAAATAACGGTGATACCCAGATCTTTGAGCAGGTGTCTGTTGAAGATGCAAAGCGTCACATCATGGAAGTTGTGGCTATGGGCGCTCGTATCGCAGCTCCCTCCGTGCAGCGTGTTACCAATGAAGAACCCAGAGAAATCAAGGTTTGCGCTTATAACAAATGCTTGCTGGATAACCGTAAGTTCCGCGTCAAAGATCTGATGCCCAACGGTGAGGCTGTGGATACTGTATCCAAGTATGAGATCCATTTCTACAACGCTTTGTACAACCTGACCCCCAACAAGCTGAAGAAGTTTGCAGCACCCTTTGAAACCGAAACCGGTAAGAAGAGCGCTGGTACCTATCATAAGGCTTACAGCGAGTATTCTCGCCTGATCGGACCTGACTCCACCAAGAATGCTGCCATCTCTACCCATATTGACAAGGCTTGGGACTCCATCAAGAGCATGCCCGAACTGGACTTTGATTACCAGCAGCAGGTTATCCGCAAAGTGCATAAGGCATTTGTCTATGGTTTGATCCATCATGTGATCCAGCAGAAGCCTTTGTCTGCTGTCGCCAACGGCAAGAAGGTCTATCTGTATCGGGATTCTGATAACCGTGACATTGAGCTGACCGTTCCCAACGGCACTCTGTGTGATGAGTTCTATGAAGTCCTGGATGCACTGTATGTCAACTCCAAGGTTGTTGAGGACATCGGTTTGATCAAGAACCGCAAGAGAGCAATGTCCGAAGCTAAGAACTGCAATTACGAGAACACTGAATTCTTCAAGGATATGGCTAAGTTCAATCTGGTGAACTTGCTGGATATTCCTGAAGAGGAATTGGTAAAGTTGCCGAAGGCTTGTGACGGCACGCAGAAGGTTCTGGAGGAAATCAAGAAAGAGATTGAAAAGAACAGAGAAGCACGAAACAAGCAGGGTACAAATGCTAACATGGAGCTGGAAGACGACAAGAAGCGTTATGTTGAGAACGCAACCAGCTTGTTTGCAATTCCTCTGATGTACTATTGCTCTTTGCCTAATTCCGGCAGATATATCTCTGAAATCACAGCTATGGTTGAGGCAGTCATTGATGTGTTCCGTGAAGAGTACTCCAAGTGGGAGAAGAAGGAAGACGTCAAGTTCGTTCTGTGTAACCGTCTGGTAGACGAACTGAATCTGCTGAAGCGGAACTATCACCTGTACGTGGATTACGCAAAGGCACCCGAGGCTCACGAGAATGTAGTTTTGGATATTATCCAGAGAAAGATCCGCGATGTGATCCTGTCCGCTCCCGAGCCGGAAGATTATGAGGCTCTGCTGGATAAGGTTGCCAAGGAGTTTAGTGACGGCAAAAATAGTTAATAATTTTTAAGAAACGGAGATGAGTGGTTTGTTCACAGTTTTAATAGCTGAAAAAGAACATATTGATGCCATACAACAGGAAAACAAGCTGTTTTTTGAACCGTTTCTGAAGAACAAAGAGTTGGCATTCTGTTATTGGAACCCTATGGGACAGAATCTTCAGGATTCTGTCCCCGGGCTCCAGGATGCCGTAGGACGGCGAAAGGATTGGCGTGCAGTTATCATTTATAACAGCACAGTACAAACCTCAAAAATGCGTAACCCTTTTGATATCGTAAATCATGAGGCGCTGGATGGATTGGAAGAACCCAGCCGGCAGCCGGGAGAAGAGCAAAAGCTGGATGATTGGGTGGAAGTCTGGGAAAAATACTTCAATGATCGGGCAGAAGCTAAAAAGGCGATTTACCAAAGTGCATTGGAGTATCCGTTCCAGAAACTGGCAACATGGCTTTGCTTCAGACCGGAGGATTATGTTCTTAACGATGTAAAGGAAAAGCAGGATGTCCATGATTGGGCAATGGAGCAAATTGAAAAGGATAATCAGAAGCCCAGTGTTAAGCTGGAACTGCTGGAACGGGATCAGTATAAGCGTGAGCTGCGCATGAAGGAAAATGCACGCAGAGAGTTCATTGGGGAGGCATACTTGAACATTGCATATCCCAGTGAAGTGTTCTGCATTTCTACTCGTGCAGCGGAAAACAATTATTTTGATCCGGATGCATATTGGACAATCCGTCAGGATAGCGAGTATTCGGAGTTTGCGGACCGCAATATGTATTTTGACCGTATGCGCTTTATGGTGTTTGATATGCTTGCGCATACTCACCGAAATTTCCGGACGGACTACATTCGTTTTCTTGCAACCATCTTGATCTTTGTGTCCAATCCGATTCCCGGCAGTGCAATGCAGGCGCGGCGACTGTATCAGTTGGATGCAGAAACCGATGATGCACCGCTTTGCACCATGGTAACATCCTATGACAGGAAGCTTGCGGCAACCAGTGAAGTCATTGAGAACGAGATGGAGAGGATCCGCAGTGAAATTCCCGGTGAGCTGACCGACAAGGCCGCAGAAGCACTTTTCTGTACGCCCAAGGATGTGGCAGTAATACTGGATGAGTCTTGTGATCCGGAAAAAGTATTGGCAGACAATGACTACGGTTTGTTTTTTGATCGTCCTGAAGATGAGTATCATAAATGGAACCGATCTTACAGCACATCGGAAAAGGCACTGGCTTACATAGCAAAGCAGCAGAGCCGTGCCATTCGCAAGAGCGTCGGTCAGAGCCATGCTACCAGTGAGATTTCTGATGTGAACGTCAGCCGTTTGACACCCTTGCAGATTGATGACATCCGTGATTACACAGATGCAGCAGAAAACGAGATGGTGGAATCCATTCCGCCGGATCTGACGGATATTTCCCGGTATACACAGCGCCTGGAAGAGGAGTCTGGAAAGATAAAGAAGACCATCAGTCGCCGTATGACATCCAAAACAGTGGCGGTGTTGAGCGCTATCTGTCTGGGCTTATATCTGCTTTGCTTCATGCCGTTCCTCTTTGATAACGGTGGTACTGCACAGACGATATCAACAGCGATTTTCCTGAGCTTGGGAATGATCGCTTTGTTGGGTGTAGTTCTGTTTGTTACTTTGTTTTTCCTGCGCAGCTCTGTCAAAAATGCAATCAGAGCTTATAACAACACAGCCCATGAGATCATGAACGATATTCAGTCGTCCTTGAAACGGTTCTCAAAGTATTTAAGCGCTTCCTGCAACGTGCGAAGAGGCCATGCTGTCCAGAATCTGGCACGGAAAAATCTGGATGAGTATACAAAGAGCCTGCGAATTCGCAAAAAGCATCAGGAAGATATTCGTAAATTGCGGGCACAGCTTTTGGAAGACTACAGCGATTACTTCGGTGACCGCTCCTTCTGTGATGATACAATGTGCCGCCCCTATGATTATGATTTTGATCAAAAGACGGAATATGATTATCCTGCTCCGTATCTGGCAGGAGACTGCAGACAGATCGAATTTATCAGTAACGGTAATTTCGTGACAGTTCCGTCAAGCTATGTGAAATGTATTCTGGTAAGAATGGAGGGAATCTATGAAAAGTGATACAAAGTTTCTCATAGAGCTGGCAGCGTCTTTCCTTCCGTTTATATTGTTTGCGTTTCTGAACGGTAAAGCAAATGTGAAAAAAGAAAACCGCAACAGACAGTATATTATGCCTGTGTTTGCGGTGGTGTACAGTGTGGTTTTGCTGATCTTCCTGGATAAGCTGGGCGCATTGTGTACAGAAAAGTTTTTCCAGCTTGCCGATCTGTTTGATAAGATCAAAATTTCTGTGATCGCAGACTGGATCCGCAATGTCTATGCCTCCTGGGGCATTTTCCTGGAGCTGGTATTGTTTAATACAGCCGCGATCTTGCTGTACTTGATCGTAAAGGGAGTCCTGGTTGGAATCTTTGGCAGGATCAAGGTCTACAGAAATACCTTTATCGGTTCTTTGGTAGAGGTGTTCTACTCTTATGATGAAATGGATGACCGTTGGTACATCAAGGAACATTACGGTCAGGCCTGCACATTCATCAAAACAGCCTACTATGCAAGCTGCGTAGTTTCCGGACTGGTATTGCTGATCTCCTGCGGCTTGTGCATGAAGCACTTGATCAGCGCACCGTTTTACCCGGTATTTGCGGTAATCATCATTGGCGAAATGGCCTTCTTTGTGGACGGTATTGGCGCAGAAGCAGGAAAGTCTGATTTTTCCATGCAGGCGGACAAGTCCCGTCACGTTGCCATGTATCCGCTTTTGAGAAAGCCCCTGAAGGCACTGTTTGGCGATAAGCTTTCTGCAGATGGCACCACTGTCAATAACGGCGGTGTGTCCGGCGGCGCCATTGAGGACGTGCTGGTTGGCCTGGAGCAGAACGGTGGCCATATCGGAAAGAACTATGCGCTGTTTATCCGCAAAAAGATGGAGTCCGGCCTGAAGCCCAATGTGGATTACGTCCGCTGCGGCTATGACCTGGCAACCGGAAAGAGCCTGCTGTTCAACACACCGTTCTACGACAAGCTGAATCCTTATATCTTCTACGCTATGAACCGTGAGCTGCTTACCGGCGGCAAGATTATGATCGTTCTGGGTCGTCACGGTACAGAGGAAGATCTGCAGCGCTGGTCTGTAGCGGGTTTGAAGGCAGTCTCCAACGTTCCGGATTTGTGGAAGGTTTCTGTACTTGACGGCAAGAAGGTAAATGAGGACGATCTGCCGGATATCGGTATTATTTCCCGTTCCGGCGTTCACGATCTGGATATCCACAAGAACAATCTGCCTTTCCTGAAAAAGGTGTCCTTTGTTGTGGTGGTAGAACCTTCCAGATTGGTGACAACAGCGCAGATCGGTCTGAACCTGCTGATCAAATGCTGCGGCAAGGAGCGAGCCATTACCTTCTGCTCCGTGGATCGCAACTGTGACGGCTTGGTGGATGCGCTGTCCCACATCCTGATGACCAACATTACTGAGGTCTCTGCTACGGAATATCCCCACGGCATGAGCTCCTACATGTACTGGACAGCGGATGACGATTATTTGCAGCATCGTATTCTGCCCGGTGTCTCCAGATGCTTGGGTATGGGTACGGAACTGTCCATGGTGGCGCTTAAAAACCAGGTGAAGAAGACTGTGTGGTACGGCGGCGAAGCATTCCCGGTGCTGGATGCCCGGTGGATCGCAAAGCAGTATTACTATGATCTGCTGGATTATGCCAAGCTGCCCACCAATCAGGAAACCTTTGATAAGAGTTTCCAGGCATCCTTTAATATGTGTGATGAGCGAGTGAGCGATTACTCCTTCATTACCGTTGAGGATGACCGCAACAATCTGTTTGAAACCCGACGGAATTTTGCGACCATCGCAGAACAGCAGGGCTTTGTCAACGTGATCTCCTCCGAGTATATGCTCCGGGAGTATATGGCAACGAACACAGAGGTGTTCACTGCCGACGCCAAGGCAATTCCCTATATCACTGCTGACTATGCCAGAACAAAGAGAAATGCGATTTTGTCTTTGTGTCTGTTGCTGTGCATTGATTCTGTAAAGGAGGAAGTACTCCTCCGACAGATGGCTATACTGAACGTTGATACAAAGGATCCTGCCACGGAAATCTGGAAGGAAGTTTGTGTTATTTTCGGCAATGCCGGCGATACGGACAAGCAGGGCAATCCCATCCTTTCCGTCACCACTCGGGACGGCAAAGAGGTGTGCTTTGAGAAGGATTCCACAATTCTCTTTAAGCGTGCTTACAGCGTGGAAAGCGGTAAGTTTGAAAGCGTCTACACCATTGAAAATGAGGCTTTCTCCCGTATTATCCTGGACGACCTGCAGAATGCAAGCTATATTGCAGAGCAGGAGAGCAAGGATGTTTACATTGGCACCGAGTTGAAGGGTCATGTGTACCAGAAGTATATGCCCGGCCAGTTCTTTACGCTGAACGGTAAGTACTATGAAATGGTATCCACTGCTACCGACAACCGCATTATGGTGCGCCGTGCATCGGAACACATTGGTGGCAGATTGGCCTACCGCCAGGTTCGTAATTATACCATCCATCACCTGGAGGATTCCGATACCATGGGCGCTTTGAAGTCCGTGAATAACATTGATATTCACTGTCAGTATGCTGATTTCAGCGTGGAGACCCCCGGCTATTGGAAGCTGCGTGCCCACAATGATTTTGACAATGGCGCACTGGTGAAGATCAATGGTGTTCCCGTACGTGAGTACCATCACAAGCAGATTTTGAAGTTTGACTTCTCCAAGGTGGGCGAAGCGTTTACAGACTCTGTGCGAATGACTCTGACAAATCTGCTGAACGAGGTCTTTGTGACTTTGTTTGCAGACAACCAGGCATTTATCTCCGCAGTGACACCCGGTAGCTATGATGCGCCTTTGACTTATAGCCTTGCCTTTGAGGAAACTCCGGAGAACGCAGATAAGTGCATCTACATTATTGAAGACAGCCAGCTGGACATTGGCTTGCTGGTCGCAGTGGAGCGCAATGTGAACCGTATTATGCAGATCGTTGCAGATTATCTTATCTGGAACGACGAGCAAATCGCCGAGAGCATCCGCAAGCAGAATGCACCTGCGGAAGAAAAGCCTGCTCCCTTTGATGTCTATGCCGAGGAAAAGCCGGAAAAGAAGAAGGGCTTCTTCGGACGGATCGCAGATTGGTTCAAGGGCTTGTTCAAGAAGAAGGAAAAAGCACCTGCGCCGGAATCTGAGGATGGACTGACGCCCAAGGAGCGGAAGAAGGCGGAAAAGGCAGCAGCAAAGGAAGCTAGAAAGGCAGAGCGTGAAGCGAAAAAGGCGGAACGTGCGGCCAAGAAGGCTGAGAAAGCTGCGGCTAAGGAAGCTGAAAAGGCTGAGAAAGCTGCGGCTAAGGAAGCTGAGAAGGCAGAAAAAGCAGCTGCCGATGCTGAAAAGGCTACGGATAAGGAAACCGTAAAAACAGAAAAACAAAAAGCTCGTGAGCTGAAGCGTGCGCAGCGTGAGGAAGAAAAGCTTCGCAAGGCGCAGGAAAAGGCAGCCAAAAAGGAAGCCAAAGCTGCTGCCAAGGCCAAGAAGGAGCTTCCTGCCGAGGAAGTGACCGTGGCAGAAACACCTGAAACGCAGCAGCCCGAGGAAGAAAAGCCGGCTGTAACAGAAGCTGTGGAAGCTTCCGAAGAAAGCGAAGCAGGAAATCCCGAACAAGAACAGCGTGAAGGCGAGGTGAACGAAGATGCGTGAAGAAAGAACTGAGGCCGAAGAATTGCAGCAGGAAGAAAATATTCCGGTTGCAGAAGTTGTAGAAGAACAGCCCCAGGAGACTGACGCACCTGCCGTTCCCGAAACCGAGGAAGCGCCTGCGGAGACGCCTGCGGAAGAACCTACGGAAGTACCGACAGAAGAACCCGTGGAAGCACCTGCGGAAGAATCTGCAGAAGCACCTGCAGAAGCACCTGCGGAAGAGCCGGCTGCCCAGGAAAAACCCGAGGTTCCTTATCATGAGCGGTATTATCTGAAGTACCGTGAGGGTAAGCGTAACACACCTTTGGACCTGAATGGTACCATGGCATTCCTTCAGGAGATCGGCTTTGACGGCGGTGAACTGCGGCAGGCACGTGAAGGTAAAAACCGTGCCGAAAGCTTCCGAAATGCAGATAAAAATAAGAACAATCAGATGTACTGTTCTTATTGTGGCGCCGAGATCGCAGGCGTGGAGTTCTTCCGCTTGCCGGACGGCCGCATGCGTTGCACCACCTGCAGCAGCACGGTGGTAAAGTCCAAAGCGGAAATGGAAGAGCTGTGCCAGCGTGTGATCACCAATCTGGACAACTTCTTTGGCGCAACCATTGATGTTCCTGTGTCCATTGAGGTGGTGGATGAGCGTAAGCTTAAGAGAAAGATCGGTGCTCCTTTGGGAACACGGGATTCCCAGAGCCTGCTCATTCTTGGCGTAGCTATCAACAAAAGAAAGAAATACAGCATTATTTTGGAAAATGGTGCGCCCCGTATTTCTTTGATCGCAACCTTTGCACATGAGTTGACCCATATTTGGCAGTACACCCATTGGGACAACAAAAAGAATTTCAAAAAGTGTGCCAAGAGCAATCGCCTTTTGATTTATGAAGGCATGGCAAAATGGGCAGAAATTCAGTATTTGTACATGATCGGTGAAACCAATGTGGCAAGGCGAGAGGAATACATCACAAGAAACCGCCAGGATGAGTATGGCATTGGCTTCTGCATGTATGAGGATATGTATCCTCTGACCCGTGAGGCAATGAGCTGTGAGGACACACCCTTTACTCCGGATAAATATCCTTTTGAGTAAAGCAAAAGACAATAGATATGCTCCACTATGTAATGGTGGAGCACATCTATGTATAACGGAAAACAAATATAAGGAGTAATGGAAAACATGTTTGAACAATTTTTTGCCTGGTATAACGGGCTGACAGATGGCCTGTGGGGCTCTTTGCTGCTGTTTGCGGTCGGTGTTGTTTTACTCATCAAGGGCGGCGACTGGTTTGTGGACAGCGCAGTGGATATTGCCAAAAAGTTTAAAGTGCCGGAAATCATTATCGGCGCTACGGTTGTGTCCATCGGCACAACCCTTCCCGAGGTGATGGTCTCTGTTACCGCAGCGGTCAACAGCAACGGCGCAATCGCTTACGGCAACGCCATCGGCTCTATCATTTGCAATACTGCACTGATCGCAGCCTTGACCATTGCCATCCGGCCTGCTCCCGTTGATCGGAAAGCAGTGGTGACCCCGGTGGTGTTCTTCTTTGGCGCTGCTGCCATTTACGTGGTTGCCGCATACATCTTCGGCCGTTTTGACAGATGGATGGGCATCGTGATGCTGCTGGTGTTTGCAGCCTACATGGCCATGACCATCTACAAGGGCTTCAAGAATCCCACAGAGTCCCATGATGAAGAAGAGGAAGAGGAAGGCAAGAGTAAGTCCCTCCTGGTGGATCTCATTGTGCTGATTGTCAGCGCTGCCCTGATCGCCATCGGCGCAGATATGCTGGAAGGCTCTTCTGTGTCTCTGGCAACCATGGCCGGCATCCCCACTGAGGTCGTGGGTGTTACCATCGTTGCGCTTTGCACATCCCTGCCGGAACTGGTAACCGCAGTTACCGCTCTCATGAAGGGACATGGCGCATTGTCTTTGGGTAATATCATTGGTGCGAATATTTTCAACTTGGTACTGGTTTCCGGTACGGCTGTTACTATTTCCCCCTTTGTGATCCCGGAAGGCAGCAAGCTACTGGGCTACAATACCTCCCAGCTGATTGAGATTCCCCTGATGGTTGGTGTGATGGCATTGATGACATTGCCCACCTTGTTCAAGGGTAAGCTCCGCCGCTGGCAGGGCATCTCTCTGCTGGCTATCTATGCTGCCTTTGTCACCTTGCAGGTGCTGATCGCATTGAAAATCGTATAAAAGATAATAAACACGGGTAGCTACCAACGGTGCTACCCGTGCTTTTATTTAGTCCAAAGCTTTTACAGCTACTTCAGACGGTTGTGGGGGATTGGTGACACCGTAATTGGCATCGCCGTAAAACAGTCCGCTGACCAGTTCCGGGAAGATCTCGCCGGGAATCAGGGAGATGGCAATGTCTCCCACCATGAGAATCCCAAGTTCTGTTTCCACACCGTAGCCGGTGGCACTGTCTGCCTTGACAGCCTTGTTGGTGAGAATACCAAGGAAACGGTACAGCAGAAATGCCCCCGGAGATCCTGGCAGATCCGTCGGGGGCGTTTAGTTTTCTGTGTTTTTCTTGTTTCGGTATTTCAGAATCTCGGTGATGGCGTTGATCAGATGAACAACACTCATGATCAGTGCCACCCAAAGGGCGATCTCCTGAATCACCTGGGGACGCTTTTTCTTAGAAGCAGACAATGGATTTTTCACGAGAACACCCCGTTTCCTGATAATATAATAAAATTATACAGTATCTGCCCAAAGAAATCAAGCACCGGCATGATAAAGCAGAAATATCATCCCCCCAGGGGGGTTACATAGCAACGGCAAAAATGCTATAATACCAAAGTTAATGTTGCGAGTATAGGGAGAAAACTCCATGGATCATATAGAACAGCTGAAAAAGAAAAACAGAAGAAATGCCGGCATTATCATCGCTATGCTGGTGGCGGTCTTCCTGGTTGGTTTTGTGTGCCTTTTTGTTGGCTCCTCCAACATGCGCTTTGCAGAAGCGCTGGAAGCCCTTGCCGGCAGAGGCAGCGCTGCCCAGAGTCGCATTATCTGGAAGATCCGATTCCCCAGAGTGCTGGCAGCCATGATCGCCGGTGCAGGTCTTTCTGTGGCAGGTCTTGTGATGCAGACCACGCTGAATAACGGCATGGCATCTCCCTCCACATTGGGCGTGTCCAATGCGGCGGTGTTTGGCGCAAATCTTTCCATTATCGCTTTCGCCGGCGGTTTTCTCACCACCGGTAATAATATCCAAAGCTTTGACGTGGGCGCAAATCCCTATGCTACCTCTGTGCTGGCATTTGCCTTTTCTGCGATTTCCGTGCTTCTGATTTTGGGGCTGTGTACTGTGCGTTCCTTCTCACCCAATGTGGTGGTGCTGTCCGGCATGGCCATCGGCGCAGTGTGGACAGCGGCAACGACCATTTTGCAGTTTTATGCCACGGATGTGGGGCTGTCCGCAGCGGTAATCTGGAGCTTCGGTGACCTGGGACGTGCTACTTATCGGACGGATGCCATTATGTTTGCGGTGGTGCTGGCAGGTACTGTATTCTTCTGGCTTATGGCATGGAAATACAATGCCCTTTTAAGCGGTGAAGCCACAGCCAAAACCATGGGCATCAACGTGGAGGGTCTGCGTTTTGTGACGCTGCTGCTGGCATCTGTGATCACAGCAGCTTGCGTGTCCTTCCTGGGTGTGATCGGCTTCGTGGGTATTATCTGTCCCCATGTGACAAAGAAGCTGCTGGGACAGGATCATCGTGTCACCATTCCCGTCTCCTGCCTTATGGGCAGCTTGCTTTTGCTGTTGGCAGACACCTTCTCCCGAAGCATGGGCAGCGGCTCGGCATTGCCGGTGGGTGCCATCACCTCTCTGCTGGGCGCACCGTTCTTTATTGCCATTATCTTTAGCAAAAAGGAGAGCCACGGATGCTGAAAGTAGAGAAGCTTCAATTTTCTTACGGAAAAAACAGCGAGCCCGTACTGAACGGCGCTTCCCTGGAACTGCAGCAGGGGCAGATCGGCATCCTGCTGGGCAAAAACGGCTCCGGCAAGACAACGCTGTTTAAAAACATTCTGGGCATTGAGAAGCCTTGTGGCGACAGTATCACCTTTGAGGGTGAAAACCTGCTGAAGCTGCCCCGGAGAGAGCGGGCAAGACGGATCGCCTATGTGCCGCAGCATATCCATTTCGGAGACCTGACGGTGTTTGATTCTGTGCTCATGGGACGTGTTTCTTATTTCGGCATGAAGGCCGGAAGAGAGGACTATGAGGCGGTGGAAAATATTCTTCGGGATATGCAGCTTCTGCCTTTTGCTAACAGAAGCGCAGAGGCACTGTCCGGCGGCGAAAAGCAGAAAATCGCCATTGCAAGAGCTATGGCCCAGGAGCCGAAGCTGATGATCTTTGACGAGCCCACCGGCAACCTGGATATTGCCAACGAGCGGCTGATCATTGAGGAGGCAAGACACCTGGCAAGGGAGAAGAATATCAGTATTCTGTCCTCCTTGCATGACCTGAACCAGGCGCTGGAATTTGGCGACCGATTTTTTCTTATGAAGGACGGCATGGTGAAATATGCCGGCGGTCACGAAGTGATCACCCCGGAGTCCATTAAGGATATCTTTGATGTGGATGTCCGTATTCGGGAGATTGACGGCGAAACGGTGATCCTCCAGGGTTTGTAAAAATTTCATCCCCCCAGGGGGCTTCCGCCCCTGGGGGAGTTTTTGTATAATGCAGGTATAACATAAAGAAAGGAAGAATCCAAAATGAAAAAACTGATTGCATTCCTTCTTGCAGCGTGCATGCTGCTGTCTCTGTGCGCTTGCGGTACGACCGCCCAGCCGGAAACCACTACCGGGGCGCCGACCACAGAATCCACGGAAACAAAGGAAATTACCGTTACCGATATGATCGGCCGTGAGGTGACTGTTGTCCCCGGCAGCTACGAAAGCGTTGTTTGTGTTGGTGCAGGCGCACTGCGTATGTATTCTTATGTCGGCGATGTGGCGCTCCTTTCCGGTGTGGAGGATATTGACAATACCACTTTGACAGAGCGTCCCATGATGTTTGACTCTGTTGCCCGTCCTTATGTGCAGGCCTTCGGTGAGACCTTCAACACACTGCCCTCCTGCGGTGTGGGTGGCCCTATGGCGCAGACTGCAGAAGCAGAAAAGATCCTCTCCTGTGAGCCGGACATTGTGATCTCCGAGTTTGAGGATGTGGAAAAGAGCAATGCGCTGCAGGAGCAGTTGGGTGTCCCGGTGATCACCCTGGCTGCCGGCTCTGACGGCGTGTTTGATGCCAAGTTTGCCGGCTCCATGGAGCTGCTGGGCAAGATCTTTGCTGAAGAGGAGAAGGCACAGCAGCTGGTCACCTTCGTGAAGGAGCAGCAGGCTGCCATTGAAGCTGCTGTGGCAGACATTCCCGAAGAGGAGAAGCCTTCTGTGTACATTTGCGGCTTGGGTAACTGGGGTACCACCGATCACCTGATGACCGCTGAAAACTACAGCTCCTTCCGTGTGGCAGGTGTTAAGAATGTGGTCTCCGGGCTGGGCATCCAGGGTGTGGGGCCCATTGAGGAAGAAAAGTTCGTGGAGCTGGGCGCAGAGATGGATATTATTATCTTGGATGCTGCGGCAGTTAAGAACATCAAGCCCCTCTATGCAGAGGATAAGACCATGTTTGACACCTGCAAGGCATGGCAGGAGGGTGAGGTATACCTGGAGATGGCATACAATGCCTACTACACCAACTACGAGATCGCCCTGATCAACACCTGGTTTATTGCCAAGAGCGTCTATCCTGAGGCTTTTGCAGATGTGGATATGACAGAGAAGACAAACGAGATTACAAAGATGTTCCTAGGTGTTGCTCTGGCAGAGGATATCTTTGCTTGCCCCTCCAGCTTTGGCGGCTACCAAAAGATTGACACAGCTACATTCTTTTCTTGAAGAAAGGCATAAAATGTGATATGCTATAGAAAACCTTCCAAGGAGAGAAACTATGGAGAAAAAAGACGTCATCGAATTTTTTGACCGCCGCGCTTCCACCTGGGATGCGGAAATGGTGAAAAGCGATGTCATTATTGGCAGAATACTGGATAATGCCGAGGTTGGGCAGGACATGGATGTGCTGGATGTGGCCTGCGGCACCGGCGTGATGTTTGATTACTATTTGCAAAGAGGTGTGGCTTCCGTAACCGGCATTGACATTGCCCCGGAAATGGCAAAGATCGCAGCGCAGAAGTATGCGGATACGGAAAAGGTCACCGTGATTTGCGGTGATGTGGAGGAATATGCCTTTGACCGGAAGTTTGACCGCATTGTGGTGTACAATGCCTTCCCTCATTTTCCTTACCCCAAGAGACTGATCAAGATCCTGGCAGGTCTTTTGAAGGAGGACGGACGGCTGACCGTTGCCCACGGCATGAGTCGTGAGGCTATTGACGGTCACCACAGCGGCGCTGCCAGCAAGGTTTCCAACGGCCTGATGACAGCCGAAAGTCTGAAGCGGATATTTGATGCCCACTTTGACGTGGAGGTGGTGATCTCCAACCGCCATATGTACCAGGTCAGCGGTGTGAAACGGGACGTGCTGGCGCACTCCCACGGCGGCGCCACCCATTCTCACGGTGGGCTGACCCATTGCCACACCCACGGGGACGAGGCCCATGACCATGCGCCCCGGGAAAACGCAACACCCCTGGAAGAACTGCTGGTCATGATGAAATACCTGGTTACCCACAATGATGCCCATGCCCAGGAGGTAGCGGACCTTGCAGGAGAGCTGATGGCAGCCGGTAAAGAGGTGGCTTACGATGAGCTTATGGATGCGGTCTCCGACTTTGACATGGTAAATGCCAAGCTGGCAGCAATCCTGGAAAAGCTTTCTGTAGAAGAATTTTAAAAAGAAGCACCTGACGAACTTCGTCAGGTGCTTTTGCTTGTAATTGGCTTCTTCTTGAAAAAACCCATGGCAGTGAGGATCACGGCAATGCCGATGATGGGGAAGAGGGCAGAGACCAGCATGCCGATCTTCAGTCCCACCTGCTCCGGGGTGATGTTCAGGGTCATACCCAGCCGGGCGGCAAAATCTGTGGTGGAAACGTTGTCCACAATGATGCCCAAAAGCTGAGGCGAAACAGATGCGCCCAGGTCACCGCCGGCAGCCATCAGAGCATAGGCGGCAACACCGGCATTGGGTATCTTTTCCTCCATCATGATCAGTGTTCCCGGCCACAGCATGGAGGAGCAGAAGCCCGTAAGACTGCAGGCGATGAAGGACACTGTAGCGTTGGTGGAAAGACCCACCACAAGATAGCACGCTGCGGCGGCGATCATGCTCACAAGCAAGGTGCGGCAGATGTTCTTGCCAAATTTTGCATAGCCGATTCGTGCCAGTCCCAAAAACACCGCAAACATGGCTGTGCCGAGAATGTCGCCCACCAGCTTGCTGATGCCTAATGCGTTTTCCACATAGGTGGAGATCCAGTTGCTCATGGTGTTTTCTGCGCAGCTTCCGAAGAAAATGCACACAAGACAGATAATCAGCCCGGCGGTGCGCCGTTTGGGACTGCCGGAGACCTTTTCTGTGGTTTCCTCGCTGTGCATTTCCGGGATGGGGGAGGTCATGAACAGCACAGCAGCAATAATGGGCAGACAACCTAAAAACAGAAACAGATATACCCAGTTTTCAGTACCGAACAGCTTCAGATACAATGCGCTGACCAGGATCATGGCAAAGGTGCCGAAGGCATAGAGGGAGTGGAGCGTGCTCATATCCCGTTGCGGATTGTCCGAGGGGATCGCAGCGATTGTGGGACTCATCAGCACCTCCGACAGACCGGCGGCCACAGAAAATACCACAGTTCCCAAAAGCAAACCGATGTAGGCAATGCCGGGGAAGAAGGTCGGGATCAATGCATAAAGGAACATACCGCCGGCAGTGAGCAACGGCATGATGCGGATCACCAGCTTTGTGTTGAAATACTTGGAAAAGGCGGTGAAAATCAAATCAATGCCCAACTGGGTGATAAAATTCACCAGTACCAGCGTACCCAGCAGTGTGTAGGAAATGCCGTACAGCTCCCGAAAGGTCATAAACAAAAGCGGCGGCACGCAAAAAACCGAAGACATGGTAAAATAAGACACATAGCAGGCAAGCTTTGTGCGCTTAAAATTCGGTGCAGACATAAATAAAACCCTCCTTTATCAGGGTGCGGAAGCTATTATATAACAAAATCCTTCGGGACGCAACAGAGAAAATCCATGAAAACACAAATTGAAATTTGACATCCCGACGCAAATCTGTTACCATGAGAGTAATATAAATGAAACGAGGAAAACCATGGAAAATCTGTTTCAGATGAACCTTACGACCTTGCAGGTCAACGAGATCACCAACCTGGGACTTGCCCATGTGGGTGACGGTGTATACGATCTTTTGTGCCGGACTTACTTGTGTGCCGGTGGTGATAAAACAGTGCTGAAGCTGCATAAGGACACCGTGAGCATGGTAAAGGCCACGGCCCAGGCAAAGTTTGCTGACAAGCTGAAGCCGCTGCTGACAGAAGAGGAGCTGGGCTTTTTTCGTCGGGGCAAAAATGCCCATACCCACGCAACACCCAAGGCAGCCACACGGCAGGAGTATGCCAAGGCAACGGGACTGGAGACGCTGTTTGGCGCATTGTATCTAATGGGCAGAACAGAGCGTCTCAATGAACTGTTTTACAAAATGCTGGAGGAAGCGTAACCATGGCATTTGATGCGTATTTTTTAAAGGCGGTGCTGGATGAGCTTCGGCAGAAGCTGGACGGTGCCCGTGTGGAGAAGATCCACCAGCCGGGACGGGATACGGTGATTTTGCAGCTGCGTTGCGCCCAGGGACGGGAAAAACTGCTGATCGCAGCTAACCCCGCAGCCCCCCGTCTGCACCTGACAGCCTCCAATCCTGAAAATCCTGACCAGCCGCCTATGTTCTGCATGCTGCTGCGTAAGCACTTGTCCGGCGGCAGATTAAAAGAGATCACACAGATCCCCATGGAACGTGCTGTGCGCTTTGTTTTTGATTGCATTGACGAAATGGGTGACGAGGTGCAAAAAAGCCTTGTGGTGGAGCTGATGGGCAGAACCTGCAATGTGTACCTGCTGGACCCCGAGGAGCGGATCGTGGATTGTCTGCGCCGCATTGGCTTGGATGAGAGTGCCAAACGTTCGGCGTTGCCCGGGTTGCACTATGTGCAGCCGGAGGCTGTGGCAAAGCAGGATCCTATGAATGAGGTGGATTATGTAAACCTGCTGACCCAGCCGGGCGCAGATGTTTTGGCAGATCGGCTTATGGATGCTTTGGGTGGTCTGTCCCCCCTTATTTGCCGGGAGGCGGCGCTGTTTGCTGCCGGTGATGCGGATGCCCGTGTGGAGGGGCTGGATGCGCTTGCGGTAGGGGAGAAGCTGCAGCTTTTCTTCTATGAGCACTTGCGCTACCCCGGTGCTTACTACTATGCCGCACCCGACGGTACGCCGAAGCAGTTTGCCTTTTGTCCCATCCGTCAGTACGGCACCTGCCTGCAGGCAGAGTCCTTCGGGGCGCTGTTGGACAGCTTCTATACGGTGCGTGACAGACGGGATGCCATGCGGCAGAAAAGCCAGGCGGTACGTAAGACGGTGACCAATCTGTGCCAGCGTCTGCGGCGCAAGCTGGAGGTGCAGAAGAAAGAACTGCAGGCCACCTATGACCGTGAGAGACTTCGCCAGCTGGGCGATATCGTCACTGCCAATATCCACCGCATTACCAAGGGACAGACGATGCTGCAGGCAGAGGACTTTTACGATGAGGAAATGAAGGTCATTGATATTCCTATTTCTGCCATTCTCTCCCCACAGCAAAATGCGGCAAAATTTTATAAAGATTATACCCGTATGAAGAATGCGGAAAAAGAGCTGACCCGTCAGATTGAATTGGGCACCCAGGAACTGGCATATCTGGAAAGTGTGTTGGAGGAGCTGGGACGAGCCGAAAGTGAGGCAGAGCTGGAGGAGATTCGCCAGGAACTGCAAAGCGGCGGCTATGTCCGGGCAGACACCGGAAAGAAGCGGATGAAGGCGGCAAAATGTGCGCCGATGCGCTTTGAATCCACCGACGGCTATCCCATTTACGTGGGCAGAAATAACCGCCAAAACGATGAGCTGACCTTCCGGCTTGCCCGAAAGGATGACATTTGGCTCCACGCCCAAAAGGTACACGGCAGCCATGTGATCATCTCCTGCGGTGGCGCAGAGCCGCCGGATGACACGGTGACCCAGGCCGCCCAGCTGGCAGCCTACTATGCCGAAACCAAGGGTGGTCAGAACATTCCCGTGGACGTGACCCAGGTGCGCCAGGTAAAGAAAACACCCGGCGGAAAGCCGGGTATGGTAATCTATCACACCTACCGTACGGTAATCGTCAATCCCTACCCGGATATCGTGGTGGATGCTTTGAATGCGGAAAAGAAAGGAGATGATTAACATGTATTGTGAAACACTGCGCTTGAAAGACCGGTTTCCCTTTTTGGGAGAAAATGATTGCGACCCCAGTCTGGAGCTGTATATCCCCGAAAATATGAAGGAACTGAACAGAGCGGAGGAGAAGCGTCCCTCTGTGTTGCTGCTGCCCGGTGGCGGTTATCGCTTTGTAAGCCGACGGGAGGCAGAGCCGGTGGCAATGCACCTGCTGACACTGGGCTTCAACGTGTTTATTCTTACTTACAGTGTGGCGCCCAACGCCTTCCCCACCCAACTTCGGGAGGTGGCGGCAGCCATGGAACTGATTTGGGAAAACAGCGACAAGTGGTATTGCGACCCGGAAAAGATCGCCATTATGGGCTTCTCTGCAGGCGGTCACCTGGCTGCCCACTATACAAACCGCTATGATTGTCCGCATGTAAGGGCGACATTCCCGGACAGTAAGCCGGTGGCGGCTTCCGTTCTTGCATACCCGGTGATCACCGCAGACCCTGCTTATTGTCACAGTGGTTCTTTTGAGAAATTAAACGGAGGCACGTACCCGGAAAGACAGGAGGAAATTGATTTCTTCTCCTGCGACAAAATGGTGTCGGAGAGAACGCCTCCCAGCTTTTTGTGGCACTGCACCGGAGATAAAGTTGTGCCGGTGCAAAACAGCATACTCTATGCCAAGGCGCTGGCAGACAATAAAGTGCCTTTCCGCATGGAGATCTTCCCGGCAGGTAAGCACGGCATGAGTACCTGCGACTATGTAACAGCAGATCAGCTTTTGCCGGAGGCGGCAGTTGTCAGAGAGTGGCTGACGGTTTTAAAGCAATGGCTGGCAGAAGTTTTAAAATAAAATAGAAAAAGAGGGATATTTATGATTGGATATGGTTTGAAGAAACTGGCAAAGGAAAACGGCATGCAGGTGGATTCCGGCGTTGCCTACGGCAATTTCAAGGGCTTTGCGGTCACCTTCAGTGAGGGCGCAGGCTACAAGCGCATGGACGTGGTGACAAAATTTCCTGATGCAGAGCAGAAGAAACAGTTTGAAGAAGCGCTGCGAGGGACAAATGTGTCAAAGGAGTACCGTGTGCAGCAGCTGGTGATGGGAAGCCGCTATTTGCGAGTGGACTTTCTGGACAATCCCGGTACCATGAAGAAAATGGAAGCCTTCTTCCAGTGGTTCTTCCCCCTGCTCACACAGTACGGCGCAACCGCAGGCAATGTTTGTCCCCAGTGTGGCGGCACGGCACCGGGCGCCTGGTATCTTTTGGATGGCATTGCATACCCTATGCATGACAGCTGTGCCGCACAGCTGCAGGAGAGCCTGAACGCAGAGGATACACGGCGAAAGGAAGCAGATGACGGCTCCTACGGAACGGGTATTGTCGGTGCGTTCCTGGGCGCATTCCTGGGCTCCGCTGTTTGGGCGGTGGTTCTGTATCTGGGTTATGTGGTGGCATACATCGGTTTGTTGATCGGCTGGCTTGCAGAGCGTGGCTATGCGCTGTTCCATGGTAAGAAGGGAAAGGGCAAACTGTGGATTCTGATCCTGGCAGTGATCTTTGGTGTCATCGTGGGCACACTGTTGCCGGATGCTGTGAGCTTGGGAATCATGATCGCAGACGGCGAGCTGCCCGGCTATAGCTACGGCGATATTCCCGGCCTGATCATTATGGTATTTCAGGCAGATTCCGAGTACTCCGGCGCTGTGCTTTCCAACATCGGTCTTGGCCTTGTGTTTGCAGCCCTGGGTGTGTTTGGTCTGCTGGCAAGAACAAAGAAGGAACTGGACGCTCCGGTATTTAAGAAGCTGAAGTAAAAAATACACCGTAGAGGAAGCAATTCCTCTACGGTGTTTTATTTTTACTTGCAAGCCTTTTCGGCTTCCTTGAAGGCATCCTTGATCTGCTCGTCAACCTTTTCACCTGTGGCGGTGAGGCACTTGTCCAGCAGCAGACCTACCTGGGTATAGGCTTCTGCAGAGCCGTCAAAGATGGGTGTGGTAAACAGCGCATGCTGCTGCTCCATGGAGGAGAGCGCTGCCATAGCAGCCACATTGTCTGCGCCGTTTGCTTTGTCAAGATAGGTGGAGTAGCTGTCCTCCAGTTCGGCGGAGGTCAGCACCGGCAGCATGCCGGCGGCCTGGGCGAACTTGGACTGGAACTGGGTGTTCAGGGTGAGGAAGCGAACCAGCATCCAGGAAGCCAGCTGAACCTCTTCGTCGTCGTTCTTGAAGACAGACAGTCCGGGACCACGGGCAAGGGTCTTCTGATTCTCGTAGCCCTGCTGGGGGAAGGGGAACATACCCAGTTCAAAGGCAAAGGACTCGTTGTTTTCTGTAAGCTGCTGAGAGGTGGCATAATGGGTGGAGCCGAAGGCCATATAGTGACGGACATCGGTTGCCAGCAAAGCACCGGCTTCTTCACGTCCCATAATGGTACGGGTGGTGATATAGCCCTTCTGATACCAGTCGTTCAGCTTCTCCATGTATTCGCGGTTTTTCTTGTTGTCAAACTTGATATCACCCTTAGCGGTGGTGTAGTCAGCATCGTTCTGGGCGCACATGGTAATGAAGAAATCGGCAGGATCTTCAATGCAAAGAGGAATGCAATCCGGGTCAAGCTCCTTCAGCTGTGCCAGCAGAAGCTCCACATCTTCCCAGGTGAGGGGGAAGTCCAGATTGTTCTCTTCAAAGAAGGTCTGATTGAAGTAGATGATCTGGGAGGACTTGGAAAGGGGCATGGAGTACAGCGCCTTGCCCACAAAACCCTCTTTGTAATAGAACTCAAAAATATCGTTGAGGGTCTCTTGCTCAATATACAGAGGTGCCAGGGAGCCGTCGGCGGTGGACATCATGATCTCGCAGTCCACCAGTTCAGCCATGTCAACCAGCTTATCCTGAGCGGCCAGCTCTGCGGCACGGTCGGGCATGCAGTAAAGCACGTTGGGGTTTTCTGTATCTGCAGCTACAAGCTCCACAGCAATGTGGGGGAAGGTCTTGGAGAACAGAGCAAGATAGGTGTTCAGCACCTCCAAAGGCTCGCCCTGCAGGTCGTGGGCCAGCGTGATGGTGTAAACACCGTTTGCAGGTGCAGTTGCGGTGGATGCAGGTTTCTTCTCTTCACCGCAGGCAGTGAAGAGGGAGAAGACGAGAACTGCCAACAGCAGCATAGTAAGGATTCTTTTCATGGGGGTCATTCCTTTCAAAGTAAGTTTTTAAGGTTTTCCAAAATTGTATAGGGAATATGCAGGGAACCTTTGCCGACACCCATTTGGATGACGGAATCTTTGTTGCCGTGATAATCGGAGCCGCCGCTTTCTGCAAGACCGAATTCAGTGGCAAGCTGACGGGCGCAGGCGGTTTCCTCCGGGGTGTACTTGCTGTAGTGGGTTTCCATGGCGGCGAGTCCGGCTTCTTTTGCCTGGGGCAGCAATTCACGAAGCGTCTCCTCCGATACGCTGTACAGCGGATGTGCCAGCACGGGTAGTGCGCCAAGCTGCCGCACGAAGCGGATAATATCAAATACATCCGCACGGGGCGCCGGCTCATAAAAGCCTAACCCGGGAAGCAGGAACTTATCAAAGGCTTCGTCGGTAGATGCAGCATAGCCGCAGCGGAACAACTCTTTTGCAAAAGCAAGTCGGTTTACATAATCTAGTGAGCCCTGGAAGATCCGTTGCCGATCCAACTGAAAGCCTGCTGCCAGCAAAGAGTGAAACAGCTGCTGGTTGTTGGCTTCTTTTGCTTTGCGGAAGGGCGCCATTTTTTCAGTAACGGCATCATAACAGTCAGGGGAGAGAAACAGCGCCAGAATATGCAGCTCCTTGCCCTTGTAGCCGGTGGTCAGCTCGGCGCCGGGGATGGTCTCTACGCTGCTTTTGCTTCCGGCAGCCATGAATGTCTCAAGACCGCCAACAGTGTTGTGGTCGCAGAGGGCAATGGCCTTCAGCCCTGCTTTTTCTGCCATAGCCACCAAGGTTTCCGGGGAATGGGTGCCGTCGGAATAATGGGAATGGGTGTGCAGATCGATCATGCGCCGCCCTTCTTTCTCCGTGTGAGAGAAAGTCCCTTGATGATCTCACGGGCAGCCTCTTCCGGGGTGGTCATGTCCACAGTGTAATCGCAGATATCTGCGTTGCGCATTTCTGCATCCAACGCCATAAGGCGGCTCACCTTTTCTTCGGTGCTGAGATTCTTTTCCAAAAGCTCTGTCAGCAGTGCGCGCTTATCACGGCGGATAAACACAGTGGTCACGTTGGGGAAATGGGTCTTCAGCGCCATGGCGCCACAGATATCCATAACCGTCAGAACGTGCTTGCCGTTTTTAAGAATGGCTTCCACATCGGCTTTTCGGGATCCATAGCTGTGTCCTGCATAGGTGGTGGACTCAAAAAGCTCGCCTTGCTCGTATAGCTTGCGGAAGCTGTCCAGGGTGATGTAGTGATACCACTCGCCGCCCTGCAGTCCCACCGAGGCATCGGTGGTATAGCTGATGAGCTTCTCCAGAGAAGCGCATTTTTTGGAAAGTACTTTGGCAACTGCGTTTTTGCCGCTGCCGGAGGGACCTACCAGCACAATGATCCCGGGCTCGCCATATACGGGAGGCTCCAGTCGCACACGGTAGCTGTCGGAGATCACCTCCACCAGCTTCAAGAATTCATCATAGTTGTTGACTGCCAGCATACCCGTGGCTGCCTGGTTCCAGGGACGGCGCAGCAAAATGGGATAGGCAGCATCGGAGGCGCTGACATTGTGCATGCCGTCGTCAAAAAGAATGTCCACATGGATCTTGTCTTTTCTTGCGCCCATGTAAATGTGATCGGGAGGGATCTCCGGGAACTCCTCCATGATCCGCTGGGCACGAATACCCATGAACTGGTGATAAATGGAGGTGGATACAAAAACCTCAGCCATTTGGGACAGCTGGCGCACCAGCTTTTTTGCGCCCTTGATCACCGGCTGGGTGCGGAAAAATTCAGGATCCTGGAAAAACTCAAAGATCACGTCCGCTCGGGTACCCAGTGTTCCCCAGTGATCCACCTCATAAATGGTGAGGGGCGGGTCAAATTTATATTTCTCGTTGGCAAGACGGATGGCATAGGGAACGCATTCCATCAGCACATCATCAATATCCAGCGCAACGGAAAGTCTGTATTTCCGATTCATATACGCATACCTCAAACGTAGTTTCTAACAGTATAGCATAAATCACAGCAAGAAGCAACTACGGGCATTGCCACAGATGATTTTTTCGTAGGCTTTTTCCGACAGCGCACCTTCCTGCCGCTTTTCCTCCAGCCAGCCGGCAAGGGGCATCACGGAGGCGGTGTTCAGCATGTCTGTGGCAAAAAACAGACGGTCGGCAAAACGGTGGAGGAACCAAAGTCCGAAGGCCTCATCTCGCATGATGGCACGTCCTGCGCTGTTGGCGCTGAGGTCGCCGTACAAATTGGGATATTTTTCAAACAGCGCCACAACACGTCCGCCAGGCAGCACCGGGCCTTTTCCCCAGCTGTTGCGTCCTTTGTCGTCGGTGGGCGCATCTGCACTGATCTCAATCCAGAATACCTGGCTGTGTCCTAAAAATTTTACCCCTGGAAATTTCTGCAAGGCACGCTCCAGCCCCGGAAGACCCGGTGCATCCACAATGCCGTAATTGAAGCCGACTTTGGGGCTCATGTGAAAGGTCACAGGCAGCGACAGCTTTTCTGCCGCAGAGAAAATGGCTTCAATAAAGGGGGCGTCAATGGGCAGATTGTGGGTCAGCTCGCCGATGCCGATGGCACCCTGCTCTTTGCAGCGCTTCAGCTTGTCATACACAAGCTCCGGGGCGCAGAGGTCCACATTGCACATCCAGCGGAAACGTGTGGGGTGCTTTTGGCAAATCATGCGGTTGCCTTCATTGTAGCCCAAAGTGGCAGGACTTTCTCCCACGGACATCAGAACCGCTGTTTTAATGCCCAGCGCATCCATGTGCTGCACCATGCTTTCCGCATCGGAGACGATTACCCGTCCGTCCTTGTAAATAGGCGCCGGGGCTGCGTGGATATGCATATCGATTTTCTGCAATTTGCTCACCTCTTTTGGTGAGTATATCATATTTTCGGGGTTTTCTCAATGAAAATGAAATAAAAAATACCGGAGTCACCCAAAGGCGACTCCGGTATGATTGTTTGTGACGATTACTCTTCGTCCTTTGCGGGGGAGAGGAGCAGGTTGGAGATGATACCCAGGATCAGTGCGCAAGCGATGGTGGTCAGGGTGACCTTGCCAAAGCTGACAGACAGACCGCCGATACCGGGGATCAGGATAGCGGAAACAACGAACAGATTCTTTGCCTTGTTCAGGTCAACCTTCTGGATCATCTTCAGACCGGAAACAGCGATGAAGCCGTACAGAGCCACGCAAACGCCGCCCATGACACAGTTGGGGATGGAGGACAGGAAGGTGACGAAGGGACCGAAGAAGGAGATCACCAGGCACATAATAGCAGCGGTGGTGATGGTGATCACGGAAGCGTTACGGGTGATAGCAACACAGCCGACGGACTCGCCGTAGGTGGTGTTGGGGCAGCCGCCAAAGAAAGCGCCGGCGATGGAGCCGATGCCGTCACCCAGCAGAGTGCGGTGCAGGCCGGGCTCTTCCAGCAGATCCTGACCAATGATGGTGGATAGGTTCTTGTGGTCAGCAATATGCTCGGCGAACACAACGAAAGCAACGGGAATGTAAGCAACGGCAACGGTAGCGATGAAGCTGCCGTCTACTTCCTTGATGCCTTCAATAGCCTTCAGGAAGCTGAAGTCGGGGATGGCGAAGATCTGCATTTCCTTGAAAGCAGCGAAGTTGATGACCTGCAGAGCCACATTGTCGGTAGCGATGCCGATCACGGTGAAGATGGTAGCCACAACGTAGCCAACCAGGATGCCCAGAACAAAGGGGATCAGCTTGATCATCTTCTTGCCGTAAACGGAGAAGACAAAGATAGCCAGCAGGGTGATGATGCCGCAGATCAGTGCCACATAGGGGCTGCAGGCGGAGACACCGTCAACCATGACCTTACCAACGGTCAGGTCATTAACAGCGTTCACAGCCAGGCTCAGACCGATGAGGGCAACGGTGGGGCCGATAACAACGGGAGGCATCAGCTTGTTGATCCACTTAACGCCAACAAACTTGACCACCAGTGCGATGACCACGTATACAAGACCTGCGAAGATGGCGCCCAGCAGCAGACCGGTATAACCGGCGGAAGCGGATGCAGCACCGCCGAAGGCAGCGAACATGGAGTTGATGAATGCGAAGGAGGAACCCAGGTAAACAGGGCTCTTGAACTTGGTGAAGAGCTGGTACACCAGGGTGCCGACGCCGGCGCCGAAGAGGGCAGCGGACTGGCTCATGCCGTTACCGATGATCGCAGGAACCAGGATGGTAGCAGCCAGAATGGCCAGCACCTGCTGGAAAGCGAAGATCAGCAGCTGAGGAAGCTTGGGTTTGTCTTTAATGCCGTAGACTAGATTCATGGTAAAACCTCCGTAAAAATTTTCGTGCTTTCGTAAAAAAAGAGATTCCTGCACCCTGCAAAAGCAATTGGCAGAAACCTCCTTCGTTCACGAATTATTCACTTTTGACATTATACATTCTTCTGCGACAAAAATCAACAGAAAATAATAACTTAAAGAGAAAAACTCTCCGGCAACAGCTGGGCAAGGGTGCGTGTTTCTGCACTGCCGTCAGCGCCGACCATATAAATGAGGAAATCCTCCCGGCAAAATTCCTTCATCACCTGGCGGCATACGCCACAGGGAGGGAAAAGACCGGTGATAACGCCGTCCTTGCCGCCGCACACAGCAATGGCAACAAAGTCCCGCTGACCCTCGGATACGGCTTTTGCGAAAGCGGTCCGCTCTGCGCAAATGGTGGGGGAGTAGGCGGCATTTTCAATGTTGCAGCCGGAATAAACGCTGCCGTCGGCGCAAAGCAGTGCGGCGCCGACCTTATAGCCGGAATAGGGGGCATAAGCCTTCTCCATGGCCTCCTTGGCCTTTGTGATCAATAATTCAGCAGTCATGGCGTATCCTTTCTTAAAAGAGCTTGTGGGCAAAGCTTTCGCCCGGTGTGTCCAGTGCCACACCCAGCAGCTGCGCCACAGTGGCGGCAACATCTGCGAAGGTTTTTCTTGTGCCAAGCTCGGTGGGGCGGACACGGTTACCCAGCGCCAGCAGGGGGACGTACTCTCTAGTGTGGTCGGTGGTGGCGGCATAGCCGGGGTCGCAGCCGTGGTCTGCGGTGATCAGCAAAAGATCATCGTCGCCCAAAAGAGGCAGGAATTCACCCAGCCAGCAGTCAAAGACATTCAGCGCCCGGGCGTAGCCCTGGGGATCACGGCGGTGACCGTACTGGGAATCAAAATCCACAAGATTTACAAAGCAAAGACCGGTAAAGTCCTTCTTTGCGTAGTCCATGGCATGGGACATGCCGTCTTCGTTGCTCTTATTATAAATGTGTTCGGTAATGCCTGCCCCGGCAAAGATGTCGTAGATCTTGCCCACAGCAATGGAATCAAGACCGGCAGCCTTAACAACATCCAGAAGGGTGGCTCTGGGCGGCACCAAAGAAAAGTCGTGCCGGTTGGCGGTACGTGTAAAGCTGCCCGGTGTGCCCACAAAGGGACGGGCGATGACACGACCCACACCGTGCTTGCCCTGCAGCAGCTTTCTTGCGATGCGGCAGTATTGGTAGAGCTGCTCCGGGGGAACGATGTCCTCATGGGCAGCGATTTGGAACACGGAGTCTGCGGAGGTATAGACAATCAGATCGCCGGTCTGCATGTGCTGCGCACCGTATTCTTCAATGACGGCAGTGCCGGACCAGGGAGCATTGGCAAGCACGCCTCTGCCGGTGGCTTCGGAAAAGGGCGCCAGGATCTCCTGGGGGAAGCCCTCCGGGTAAGTGGGCAGAGGATTGGGAGAGACGATACCTGCCAGCTCCCAGTGACCGATGGTGGTGTCCTTGCCCATGGAAAGCTCGGCAAGTTTGCCGTAGGCGCCGGTGGGGGAATCGGCCTTTTCAAGACAGTCCACACCGGGGATGTTGCCAAGACCGGCTTTCAACAGATTGGGAATGTGAAGCAAGCCGCTTTCCCGGCAGCTGCGCAGCGTGTTTGTGCCGGCATCGCCGAAGGCGGCTGCATCCGGCAGCGCACCGATGCCAAAGGAATCCAATACAATTATAAATACACGTTTCATAATAAACCCCCTTGTTATTAAAAACGATAAAACCCTATAAAATGAAAAAACCCCCTCCGGGCAGGCCCGGAAGGAGATATTTTCAGAGTGATCAGGCCAGCTTGTTCAGCTGCAGGGTCATGCTGCTCTTCTTGCGGGCAGCAGTATTCTTGTGCAGAATACCCTTGCTGACAGCCTTGTCCACGATCTGCACAGCCAGCTTGTAAGCGACTTCGGCAGCAGCCTTGTCACCGCCAGCCAGGGCAGCCTCGAACTTCTTGATGACAGTCTTCATCTCGGACTTGTCGGCCTTGTTCTTCTCGTAAGCGACTTTGGAACGGATAACATCCTTCTTAGAGGACTTAATGTTGGGCATAGTTACACCTCCTATCTGCATACTTCACGCAGATACCAATTATAGCGTGTTTTGTCCATAAAATCAATACCTTTTTTAAAAAAATTCCAATTTCTTTTTCCGGAATTTCTTGTCAAGTCCTATTTTTAGGGACAAAAATTTTCGTCCGTCAACATTTTGCCCAAGGAAAAAGTGCGAAATATGTTTGAAGTTGTCGAAAAGCGTTATGTTAACCGTAATGCTTATACTGTGACAAAACCGCAATATTTCACAGCCTGTGGATAAACCTGTGGATAATGTGGATAACTTATGCTTTTCAACAGTTATTTTGCCTCTTTGGGCTGTTAAAACCGCTTCCGGAAGCGTATCCGGGTGTGAATAACCGAAACTTTTTAACATGTCTTTTGGGGTTATGTTGTCATTTGTGTTACGGATCCTTTTGCTCCAAATTGGACGAAAAAGTTGGCAATTTCTCCAATAGAGGGTGTTTTGCACCTGCCTGAATATGGGTTCTCCAAAAATATTTTGTTACTTTTGCACAAATTTTCCTGCAGTATGATTTTTTGCCATTCGGAAATAATGATTACAGATAAATTGCAGGAGGATCGCCATGCAGGGGAAAGTAGAGATCTGCGGTGTAAACACCGCCCGGCTTAAGGTTCTTACACAGACAGAGATGGATGTACTGCTTCGCAGAGCAAAGGAGGGTGATAAGGCAGCAAGGGATAAATTGATTGAGGGCAACCTGCGACTGGTGCTTTCGGTGATCCAGCGCTTTGATAAAAGGGGAGAGGCGCCGGACGATCTGTTCCAGGTGGGATGCATCGGTCTTATAAAGGCCATTGAGAATTTTGATCCCACAAAGCAGGTGCGCTTTTCCACCTACGGTGTGCCTATGATCGCAGGAGAGGTGCGAAGATATCTTCGGGACAATTCCGCTATCCGTGTTTCCCGCTCTCTGCGGGATGTGGCATACCGTGTGCTGCAGTGCAAAGAGGTGATGACGGCGGCACTGGGACGGGAACCCACCATGGAGGAGCTGACCAAAGAATTGGAGCTGACAGAGGAGGAGATCAGCGAGGCGCTGGATGCGGTGTGTGCGCCGGTGAGCCTTTTTGACCCGGTGTATGCCGACGGGGGAGATCCGCTGACGGTGATGGATCAGGTGCGTGACACCAAGAACACAGAAACAGAATGGATGGAGCGCATAGCCCTTCGGGGCGCTTTCCGGAATCTGGGTGCCAGGGAAAAGCAGATTCTGAATCTGCGCTTCATCGGCGGCAAAACGCAAATGGAGGTGGCAGCCCTTGTGGGCATCTCCCAGGCACAGGTCTCCCGATTGGAAAAAAGCGCCATCAACAGTATGCGAAAAAGCATCAGCTGATATAAAACCGGCATATATTTCCATGTCCCTTCATAGGGTATACCAAAACCCGTTCAGGAGGTTTGGTATGACGGAATTGTCGGAATTATATTGTAAGGAAGTGATCTGCCTCCGGGATGGAAGGCGGCTGGGGTTTATTACCAATGCCAGGCTGGAACTGCCGGAGGGTCGCATCTGCGCTGTGATCGTACCCGGCCCGTGCCGCTTCTTTGGCCTGTGGGGAAGACGGGATGACTACGTGATCCCATGGGGCTGTATCAAGCGGATCGGGCCGGATATTGTGCTTGTGGATGTGAAACCGGAGGATTGTCGTGTTCCCAGGGCAAAACTACTAACATTTTGACTTGGGAACGGCAAAATTTGTAAAAAAATATTTAAAATAATACTTGCAAAATTCAGCCGCTTACTATATAATAATTCGGCACGGGATTTTTCCCGTAGTATTTTACACCACACACCCGGTGATCATGTGCCCCCAGTGTTCGCAAGAATGGGCTGCATGAGATTGAAGCGGGGTGGAGGCAAAACAAAAGGAGAAAATAAAAATGAGCGTTGTATCCATGAAGCAGCTGCTGGAAGCCGGTGTCCACTTCGGTCACCAGACCCGCCGCTGGAACCCCAAGATGGCCACTT
>JAFYNQ010000098.1 GCA_017548065.1 Oscillospiraceae bacterium | reverse complement strand
GATGGAGAACGGTCTGTATCCCTATACCAAGCGGTATCTGGGCTCCTTTGATAACCACTTCTCCACCATCGGTCTGATCGGTATGAACGAGGTTGGTCTGAATGCAAAGTGGCTGCGTGCCGATCTCACCAATGAAAAGACCCAGGAGTTTGCAAAGCAGGTTCTGGATCATATGCGTGAGCGTCTGTCCGACTACCAGGAGAAGTACGGCGATCTGTACAACCTGGAAGCTACCCCCGCAGAGTCCACCACCTACCGCTTCGCAAAGCACGACAAGAGCCGTTACCCCGACATCATCACCGCAAACGAGAACGGTTCTCCCTACTACACCAACTCCTCTCACCTGCCCGTTGGCTACACCGAGGATATCTTCTCCGCTCTGGCCATCCAGGATGAGCTGCAGACCCGTTACACCTCCGGCACCGTGTTCCACGCATTCCTGGGTGAGAAGCTGCCCGACTGGAAGGCTGCTGCTGCTCTGGTTCGTAAGATCGCAGAGAACCACAAGCTGCCCTACTACACCATGAGCCCCACTTACTCCGTCTGTGCCGAGCATGGCTACATCACCGGTGAGCAGTACACCTGCCCCATCTGTGGTAAGAAGACCGAGGTCTACAGCCGTATCACCGGCTACTACCGTCCCGTGCAGAACTGGAACGACGGCAAGACCCAGGAGTACAAGGACCGTCTGGTTTACAAGGTTTGCGACGCTACCCTGAAGGAAGAGGCTCCCGTGGCTGAGGCTATCAAGGCTGTGAAGGAAGAGGTTGCAGAAACCCCCGCTCCCGCAGCTGTCAACGGCAAGGCAATTCTGTTCTCCCGTGTGACCTGCCCCAACTGCCGTGTGGCAGAGACCCAGCTGAACAAGGCCGGTGTTGCTTACGAGAAGCTGATCGCTGACGAGAATGTTGAGCTGTGCAAGAAGTACGGTGTCAAGGGCGCTCCCACTCTGGTGATCACCGACGGTGAGAACCACGTGAACTACTACAGCGTTCCCGAGATCAAGAAGTACCTGGCAAGCCTCTGATAAATCCAAAAGGGTCGGGCAAATGCCCGACCCTTTTAAACGAGAAAAATTCCAAAAGGAGTGTTTCATATGCATGATATTATTGTTGTAGGCGGCGGTCCTGCCGGACTGACGGCTGCTGTTTATTGCCTGCGTGCAGGTAAGAGCGTACTGGTCATTGAAAAGAACGGCTTTGGCGGTCAGATCGCCTACTCCCCCAAGGTGGAGAACATCCCCGGCTTCCAGGTCATCGGCGGCGCAGAATTTGCTGACAAGCTCACCGAGCAGGCTGCAGCACTGGGCGCAGAGATGGAAATGGAAAAGGTGATCAAGCTGGAGAAGCAGGACGGCATTTTCAAGGTACATACAGAAGAAGGCAGCACCTTTGAGGCCAAGGCTGTGATCCTGGCACTGGGTGTTAAGCATCGCACACTGGGTCTGCCCGGTGAAGAGGAGCTGATCGGCAACGGCATCTCCTTCTGCGCTGTTTGCGACGGCGCTTTCTACACCGGTCAGGAGGTGGCCATGATCGGCGGCGGTAACTCCGCTTTGCAGGAGGCTCTGCTGCTGGCTGAGGTTTGCACCAAGGTCACTGTTGTGCAGAACCTCTCCGGCTTCACCGGTGAGAAGAAGCTGGCAGATGCCCTGATGGAGCGTGAAAACGTCACCGCTATTTTCAACACTGTTGTCTCCGGCTACAAGACAGACAACGGCGCACTGTGCGGTCTGCAGCTGCACAATGACGTCACCGGTGAAGAGAGCGAGATCGCTGTGGACGGCGCTTTCCTGGCTGTGGGTCTTATGCCCGAAAACGAGCCTTTCGCAGAATTTGCCAAGCTCAACGATTGGGGCTACTTTGACTCCGGCGAGGACTGCTGCACCGACACCGAGGGTGTCTTTGTTGCCGGCGACTGCCGCAGCAAGCGCATCCGCCAGGTGGTCACCGCCGCAGGCGACGGCGCAATCGCTGCCATGGCAGCCTGCCGCTATCTGGACTGATAAACAAAAAGGGTTTTGTCTCCGCAAGGAGGCAAAACCCTTTTCTTATTTATTGTCATGACTGCACTGGCTGGGAAGAATGCCGAAGGCCGCTTTGAACTCCCGGCTGAAATATGCCATATCATTGAAGCCTGCCGCCTGGGATGCCTGGGACACCGCATACTCCCCGGTGTGCAAAAGCTCCCGGGCATACTGCAGCCGCTTGTTGCGAATATACACAGCCGGCGACACGCCGTAGGCATTGCGAAACAGCCGCCGCAGGTACTGCTGACTCATACCGCAAAGCGCCGCCAGGGCTGGCACAGTGATCTCCTGCTCTGTGAAATTTTCATGGACATAAGCAACTGCCGGTGCCACCAGCTCGGCGGCACGGGAGGCATCGTCCTGCTGGGCTTGCCGCAGCAGGGACAAAATGGTATACAAGCAGGAAAAGCACAGCTCCCGGTCGCCTGCCCGTCGCTGCCGCCATGCCTTTTCACCCTGGGCATAGGCAGAGAGCATGGCGCTCTGTGACCGTGGCTGCAGCAAAAAGGGATGCTCTGCCAGGGGCTGCTGCGTCAAAAAGTTAATGGCATGGACACCGGCAGCGCTGTCCCCGGAGGGCATGGTCTTATCCACCGTATAGCTGCTGCCCTGAGGCAGGTAAATACACTGTCCCGGCTTGCACGTCAGCACCGTGCCGTCGGAAAAACGGTAGGTGGTGGTATGGGAGACGTTAAATGCCAATCCGTGCGCCTTTCGGTTTTTATGCACCGGCGCACCGCCGCCGGAAGGCACAAACAGCACCGCATTGATGTTCTCTACCACGATATTTTTTGAAATTTCCATGATCTCACCCCTTCTTATTGTAATATTTTGTTTCGGATAAGTCAAATGTTTCGTATACTCATTGCAAAGCGATCAAAAATTGTGTAGGATGAAAGCAGGATTTTAAACAGGAGTTGGTTTTATGAAATTTGATGCCGTAAGGGAGAAGCTGGAGGGACAGTTTCAGAATGTGCAATGGATCAAAGGAAGCGGTCTGGACAAGGACGCTTTGATGGCGCAGCTGGAGCTGCTGGAGCAACAGTATAAGTCTGCTACTATGATCCGCGCTCACGGCTTTGCCCTGATTGCCAAAAAGGCGCAGATCGCCATTGATAAGGACGATATTTTCCAGGACAAGATCGACGGCTATAATCTGATCAAAAAATTTCGCATCCGCTGGGAAAAGGCGCTGAAGGCTGCCCGTCTGCCCCGGGAGGCAGAGGAGGTCACAAAGGCATGGTCTGTCTACGGTACCTACCACGCCACCAGTGACTACAGTCACACCTCCCCCAACACAAGGCTTCTTCTGCAAGTGGGCATATCCGGTCTGCGGCAGCGTGTGATCAAAGCAGGTGAAGCAGAGGGTCTCACGGAAAAGCAGAAGGAATTTTACCGTGCCTGCGATATTATGCTCACCGCCGTGTCCACCGTGGCGCTGCGTCTGGCAACTGCCATTGCCCCTTATAACCAAAGGTCTTCCCTGGCGCTGACCCAGATCGCATTGGGCAGACCCCGGAATACTTATGAAGCGCTGCAGCTGCTGGTGCTGTATTTCTTCCTCCACGACTATGTGTTCGGCACACGCATCCGCACCCTGGGTCGCCTGGATGTACTGCTGGCGCCCTTCTACGAGCAGGATATTGCCGGCGGTGTTGCCCGTGAGGAGATCGGGGAGATGCTGAAATTCTTCCTGCACAAGTTCTGGGCTGCCAAGGTGGCTTACGATCTGCCCTTCTGCCTTTGCGGCATGGACGAGGAGGGGCAGGAGGTCACAAGCGAGGTTACAGAGCTGATCCTGGAATGCTACAACAGCCTGAACATTTACTCCCCCAAGATCCATATCCGTGTGTCCCCCAAGACACCTGCCAAGGTGGTCATGCAGGTTTTGTCCTACATTCGGGGCGGCAACTCCAGCTTCGTCTTTGTCAATGACGAAACTGCCATCCGTGGTCTTACCCGGGTGGGCATTGCAGAAAAGGACGCCCGGAATTACGTACCTATCGGCTGTTACGAGCCTGCTGTGTGGGGCATGGAGCTGGGCTGCACCGGCTGCGGCGGCATCAACCTTGCCAAGGCAGTGGAGCTGACCTTCACCGGCGGTCGGGATGCCGCCACCGGGGATGTTTGCAGCATAGAGACGCCCTTCCCCCAAACCTACGAGGCTTTTGTGAAAACTGTGAAGGCCCACATTGCCCATCTGACCGACCGTGCCACCAACTATGTTACCTCCATTGAGCCTTACTACGGCACAGTGAACCCCGACCCCCTGCTGTCTGCCCAGTACGATGCCTGCGTGGAAAAGGGTATGGACATTTACGATGGCGGCGCAAAGTACAACAACAGCTCCATGAGCTTCTACAGCCTGGCAAGCCTTGTGGATTCCCTTTGCGCTGTGAAGGCGCTGGTATTTGAGGAAAAGAAGGTGACCCTTCCCCAGCTGAAGGAGATCCTCCTGGCAAACTGGGAAGGACAGACCCAGCTTCGCAATCTTGCGCTGCAGCTACCCCACAAGTTTGGCATCAATGACACCCAGGCAGATGCGCTGGCAAAGGAGCTGTCTGCCTACTGCGCCGGGCTGATCAACAACCGTCCCAACGGCAGAGGGGGCGTGTACAAGGCTGCCCTTTACACCATTGACCATTGCATCAAGACCGGCAAAAACACCATGGCTACCCCCGACGGCAGACTTGCCGGCACGCCCCTTTCCAAGAATCTGTGCGCCGTCACCGGCATGGACAAGAAGGGTGTTACGGGACTCATCAATTCCGCCGGTAAGCTGGACGGCTCTCTCTTCCCCAACGGCAGCGTGCTGGATATCGTGCTGCACCCCTCCGCTGTGGCAGGTGAAGAGGGACTGGCAGCTTTCTACGGCATTGTTATGACCTACCTGAAAATGGGAGGTCTTGCCATCCACGGCAACGTATTCCGTCCCGAGGAGCTGCGGAAGGCGCAGCAGGACCCGGAAAGCTACAAGAATCTTCAGGTGCGTGTTTGCGGCTGGAACGCTTACTTTGTGAACCTGACAAAAGAAGAGCAGGATGCCTTTATCCTGCAGGCGGAGAATGCACGATGAAAGCAAGAATTGCAGACATAAAATCCATGGCCATCCATGACGGACCCGGCATTCGCACCACGGTGTTTTTCAAAGGCTGCGGACTGAAATGTCTTTGGTGTCACAACCCGGAGACCATTTCTTCTGTCCCCCAGCTGGCTTTTTACGAAACCAAATGTCAGCACTGCCTTGCCTGCGCAGCGGTCTGCGCCGCCCACAAGGCAGCAGAGCTGCAGCATCATTTTGACCGGGGCAGCTGCCTCGGCTGCGGCAGCTGCGTTTCCCAATGCTTACAGGGCGCTTTGCAGCTTTTCGGCACAGAGGTGACGGCAGAGGCTTTATTGCCCCGACTTCTGGAAGACCGTGCCTTTTACGAGACCACCGGCGGCGGTGTCACCCTCTCCGGCGGTGAGTGTCTGCTGCAGGCCGATTTCTGCGCCGCCCTTCTGGAAGCGCTGAAAAAAGAAGGCATCCACACAGCGGTGGACACCTGCGGCTTTGTGCAGAAGGCAGCCTTTGAAAAGGTGCTGCCCTACACAGACATTTTCCTTGTGGACATCAAAGCCATTGACCCCCAGGTACACAAAGCCTGCACCGGGCAGGAAAACGGCATGATCCTGGACAACATCCGGTATCTTGATTCTGTGGACGCACAAATGGAATTCCGTATTCCTTTTGTGCCGGGGTGCAATGACAGAGAGATCCCGGCCATCCGTGATTTCCTGAAGACCCTGAAGGGCAGCTACAATGTAAAAGTACTTCCCTATCACAACTATGCAGGCTCCAAGTATGCCGCCCTGGGCATGGAAAACACGCTGCCCCCCACGATCCCCACAGAAGCGCAGATCGCAGAAGCGGAAGCGCTTTTAAGATGACAAAGAGCCGCTGCGGAAACTCCGCAGCGGCTCTTATTTTTAGAAATCGGTTGCAGGCTGTACAGCTGCCAGCAGACGGTTGAAGCTGACGGCGGCAAGGCTCATGTCGAAATACTTTTCCAGCACGATATCATACTGGCTGAATTCGGCAACCAAAGACTTCCACAGCTTCAAAGACTCCACGTCCTTACCCTGGCACTTTTCAATCATGGCTTTTGCCACCATCTCACACCACATGGTGTGGAAGTGCATAATGCGCCAGTGGATCACCTGGATGCGGTGGGGCATCTGCTTGTGGGCAGCTGCCAGCTCACGGCCCTTCTTTGCCAGCTCAAACATCTTCTCAAACTCCTGAACACGGGCAGGATCATAGTAAATGCTGTGCACATTGTCCGTGGGCTTATCGCCGCACATATACGCATGCTCAAAGATGGCGCTGACCTGCTCCATGTAGTCCAGGGCAGCCTGCCAATCCTCGCCGTAGCAGGTCTTGAAGTAGTCTTCCTTGGCAGCTTCGTAGTCGGTATTCAGATCCACCAGGGTCTGACCGTAAATATGGCTCATAAAGCCGTGGGGGAAGCAGTTCTTGTTAGAACCGTCCTCGGTCATACCGGTGAGGTTCACCAGCTTCAGCGCCTGGATGTCCTCGTACAGACGGCGGCTCATGCTCATGAGACCGGGGTCACGGTACTGGTGGACATAGAAATGGTACTCATAGGTGGAGAAGTTGCCGGGGAAGACCTCCTGCCACTTCTTCAGGTAAGCGTAGTTTTCTTCCACACTACGGGGGGTAGGCCATGCGTTACGCACATAAGGCTGTGTCTCCGGGAACACTGTGTCCTTGGTAATGGACTTGGAGTAGGTTCTGCCGATGGGAGGGAAGCTCATGGACACACGCTTGGGGTTGTTCACACGGGCAACCTTGGGGGCAAACTGCTGGTCAACATAGGTGGAGAAGGAGAGCTTGGTGGGAATGCCTTCCCGGGTGAAGATCTCGTCAATGTCGTTGACGATCATGACCAGGAAATCGGTGGGATGCAGCTTCTGGCACTCCTCGCACTCACAGTGGTTGCGGCGCAGGTCAGCCAGGCAGCAGGCAATGTTGCTGTAGTGGGGATTTTGCTTTGCCATTCTCACCACGATGTCCACATACTTCTTTCGCAGGTCTGCACGGGACATACAGAAGTTGGTGTTGAAGGGGTCTTTCTTGAACAGATCACGCTTGCCATCCAGCAGCGCCATTTTGGACTTCATTTCCTCGGTAGGCTCTTTCAGACCCTTCTTGTAAAGCTCACGCTCCAGGGGGTCAATGCCCAGAAGTTCGGGAATAATATCGTGATTGCCGCCGCCAAACTTCATGCCACGCTTGTCGCACTCGCACTCCAGCGCCTTTGCCATCTGATGTACCGTCTCGGCATCCACAGGCTCCGGCTCACGGTGTGCCTCCAGCTGGTCATGCATGTAGTAACGAGCCATGTACACGAAGGGAGTGGCAATGCCGTAGCCGTTCAGCTCCTGCTTTGCGTGGTAGTCCACATAGGCCAGGGTATCCTGGAAGCTGGGACGACCCTCCAGCATAAAGCGGCGGCTGCGGATATCTGCCAGCTTGTGATAGCTTTGAGGCTCAATGGGCTTACGGGGGATAAACTCGCCGTCCACACCGGGGGCATAGAAGCGGCAGCCGCACAGCTTCAGGTAGCGGTACACAGCAAACAGAATGCTTCTGTAGTTAGAGCCGGCGATAATACCGCCTTCCTTGGTGGTCTCAATATGTACCACGTCATCCAAAGCGGCATCGTCGCCCTCAAAGAGAATGCCAAAGTCCTCCAGCAGACCCAGGCGGAAGCCCTCGGTGGCATTGGGGTCATAGGTGATGGGGATGGGCGGCAGCTCCAGCATCATCATACGCAGATACTTGTGCAGCTCCTCTGCGGCAAAGTCTACCACATGATCGCTGCGCAGCTTGTTAATGGAAAGCATAGTTTTCTCCTCCTGCATTTTTCTTTTATTCTACCACAGAGTTTCCCCGATGGCTATCATAATTTAATTGACAAACAACATTTTTTCCATTTGAAGATGGCAAAAAACAAGGGCGGCACCATGTGCCGCCTTTGTGTTACTTTTCGTTCCAGATGGGGTTGCCCAGGGCGATGCGGGATTTCAGCGTCTCGTCCCAGATCTCTGCGCGGTAGAAGGGTACGTCCTCCTTGGTATTGAAGGCAAAGTAGCTGTCCTGGGTGCAGGTGATCTTCTGACTGAACACACGCTTCTTGCCTGCAAAGAGAACCACACGGTAAGTATGCAAGGGATCAAATACGCAGCGGTGGAAGTCGCCCACCTTCAGCACCAGGCGGTTATTTGCAAAATTGGTGGTGCCGCCCATAAGGGTCTCACCTACGCACATACGGACACCCACAGGGCCGGCAGTAAAGTCGCCCTTACGCAGCTGATCCAGGTAGCACTGGCTCTTGCGGCGGTAAGCGTAGATGGTGGACAGCGCCTTATCCGAGGGGCGCTTATGCTCGTCGCAGCCGCAGGTAGCGTAGACCTTCTTACCTGCCTCCAGCATACCCAGCCAAATTTTGTAATTTGCCTTGGTCTTCTCACCGTCACGGGTGTCCCGGTAGGCATAGATCACCTCAAAGCCGGTGTAGTCGGCAAACCAGTAATCTGTGGGGTCATCGGAGCGCATAAGGGAGCTGGGATGCGGGTGGACGAAGAAGCCGCCCTTGGCCAGCACGGTTTCTACCAGCTTGGTGAAGCGCTCACGGGTGAAGCCGGGGTACTTGAAGCGGTCGGTAATATTACCGCCGTACTGGTACTCCGGGAACTCCAGCAGCAGCTCTACCAGGGGTTCGGGGTCGGCAAAGAGCATATTATAATGCATTCTGCCGGTATCGTCGGGCATATCCGTGATCCGTGTTCCCGGCTCACTGCCACCCAGGAACAGACCGTCAATAAAATCCGGGTGGTACATATGCTCCACCTGGCGGTGGTCAACAATGGTGGCAAAGTCCATACCCATTGCCTCCATGCCGGTGCGCCACTGGGCCAGGGAGTTCTTGCCGTCACCGCAGTTGCTGTGGTCATGCAGCTCGCCATAGAAGGGCTTTCTGTGCTCGTAAAGCTTTTCGATCAGGGCTACGTCTTTTTTAAATGCTCTCATTGATACTTCGCCTCATTCCAGATAGGATTACCCAAAGCTGTCAGCTTTTTCAGGGTCTTGTTATACACTTCCACACGGTAGAATTTTGCAGCTGTATCTGCATCCACCGCAAAGGTCATTGCCTGGTCACCGGTCATTTCGTAGGTGAACACAACGCCCTTGTCGGTATGCAGGGAGACCTCAAACGTGTATTTCTGCATGGCAATGTCCTGGTGGAAATCGCCCACGGAAAATACCACACGGTTATTTTCAAAGCTGCCGGACGTACCCATAGGGGTCTGGCCGACGGACATCTTAATACCGATGGGGCCTGCGGTGAAGTCACCCACACGCAGGTGGGTAATGTGGCTTTGGGCATTGCCCTCTTCCGAGTAAACCGTAGAGAGGCACTTTGCCTCCGGGAACTGGTGGCCGTCATTACCGGCAGATGCCCACACACGGGCGCCGCCAGCGAGCATGTCTGTCCACAGCTTATAGTTGGCATCTGTCTTCCAGTTGTTGCTGTCGGGGTTGCCGTAGCCGTAGAACACCTCGTAGCCGATATAATCCTGGAAATACAGCTCCATGGCATTGGTGGGAACCTCTTCATTGGTGGAGCAGGGATGGGGGATCACGAAAAGACCGCCGTTTTCCTTCACCGCCGTAATGACCTCGTTGAATCGGGCAGCCGTCATCTGCGGGTAGTTAAAGTGCATCTGTCCGCCACAGCCCTCACGGTCCAGCTCTGTCCACTCATGGAACTTGTATTCCTCAAAGGAGGAGACAATGGCCTCCAGCTGCTCCGGCTCTGCGAACACCATGTTATAGTGGTAACGGTTTACCTTCTCGGGACGGTCAATAACGGTGGTTGCCGCCTCGGAGCCGCCGATGAAGAAATTATCATCCCAGGCATCCAGGTACATATGCAACACCTGTCTGTGATCCAGAATAGCAGCATAGTCCATACCCACACCGGGCATGGTGGCTTTCCACACGGAAAGAGACTGCTTGCCGTCGCTGGTACCGCCGGAATCGGAGTGGTCATGCAGCTCGCCGTGGAAAGCGGTTCTGCCGCCGTACAGTGCCTCCAGCTGCGCAACGTCAGCTGCATTTGCAATGTAGTTGGGCTCTGCAGGCTCTCCGCCGCCGCAGGCGCACAGCGCCAGCACCGTCACAAACGCCAGCATCAGGGAAAGAAATTTTTTCATAGAATCGCCTCCTATGTTTTTTCACATTTTAGCATTTTAAGAAGAAAATTGCAACAAAGCAACGGCAGAAACTAAAATTTTCGCTTTATTTCTGCATCGGCACGAGAGAGGGTGTCCTCCTGCACACCTGCCTGGGCAAGCAAGGGATGCTCGGTGGGTACGCCGTGGGGAACTGACCAGGCGCCGGCATCGGTACCCAGGGCAACAAGTCCGCCCATGGCGGCAAAATTATGTATGTTTTCCAAAGCGCTGTCCAGGATCCGGCACACCGCTGCTTCGTCAAACCGCCCGGTGCCACGGAGGTTTCCCACCGTGCTGACGGTAGGTACCCAAACCGTACCGGCCTCCTGCATGGCGCAAAGGGCATCTGCATCCAGGTAAGCGCCATGCTCCACGGAATCCACACCGGCTTCCGCCGCCGCCTGCACCGTACGGGCGCCGTTGGCATGCGCCATCACGGAGAAGCCCTCCTCATGGGCAATGTGGATCAGCTCCCGAAGCTCCGCCGACGGCAGACCCTCCTGGGTCAGGAAGCCGTAGCGGTCAAAGTCCATAAGCCCCGAGATCATGATCTTAATAAAATCTGCGCCCTCACAGCGGTGCTGCTTCACCAGGTTTGCATATTCCTTTATATCCTCGTACTGCTCACCGATAAAGGCGCCGTAATTGCCCTTTCGGGAGATCGGCGCCAGAGGTGTGCGGTAGGTGATGCCGTAGGTATCCGCCACGCTGCGTGCATACCGGGAGACACCCCATTTGTCACCGCCGTCCCGAAGGTAGGTATAGCCCTTTTCCCGGTACATGGCAAGCACGCTGTGTACCCAGGGGGCATCTGTCTTGTCTTTATGTCGGGCAATGGCCTGCTTCCAGTCCACGCCGTCCAGCACCATATGAATATGATGATCCGATGCCACAAGCTTCCCTCCGTTCATAAATTTGTCGCAAAATATTTTAATTTCGGTCATTGGGTGTTCAAAATCAAAAATTATACTGAAGGCAGAAAGGCGGTGGAAGCCGTGAGCCACTGTCTTTCGGGTTTAAAAACCTCTTTTCTACCTCTCTTCTTTTTATACCCCAAGCGGAAGGCGCAGTCTTAAAGGCTGTGCCTTTCCTCGTTTTGGCGCAATTTTTTACAGCTGGCGCAGCTTGCAAGCATAGAGGTAGGCTTGCTTGTAATCCTCCTGCTCACGGTAGCACCGCTCCAGTGCCGGGATGGCCTCCTTGGGATAAGCGCTTTCCGCTGCCAAAAGATGCCCGGCGGCAGTTTCGTAGTCCTTTAATTCCAGCGCCACCAAACCCCGAAGCAGTCGGCAACGGGGGGAAGGCGCTGTGACAGCATCCAAAAGCTTCGCCTTTTCCTGCAAGTCTTCCGCGGCCTCTGCACGAAGCAGCAGCTCCGTTTCCGTCTCCGGCAGTCGGGCTGCCAGCTGCCCGGGGTCTTCCTGCCCGGTCTTATACATAGCAAGACACCACCGGCGCTGCAACGCCTCACCGAAATAGGGTGTCCCGCTTCCCATTGCCCATGCCTTTTCCAGCAGCTGGGCGGCATAGATTTTCTTCCCCGTTTCCAGCGCCTGCTCCGCCGCACCCATGGCAGAAAGCGCAGACAAAAGGCTGTATTCTGTTTCCAGTACATCATCGGGTAGCCGGAAGCTGTCTAAAATTTCCAGGCTTCGGGTATACTCTTTTTCAGCAAAGGCGCTTCTAGCCTCTGTGATGCACCCCTGGTTGGGGGAGGCTGCCTCCTCCAAAAACCAGCCCACCGGCTTTCCCAGCTGACGGGCAATGTAACGCAGGGTGTCCATGGAGGGTCTTGCCGTGCCGTTTTCAATTAAGGACAGCATATTTCTTGTGATCTCTTCACCGCACAGCTGCCGCTGGGAAAGTCCTGCCTCCTGCCGTGCCTGCCGTATCCGCTGACCCAGTTCCATTTCCACACCTCCTTGGGGGTAATTTGTATTTACCCCAACTATAACACAAGATTTACAGAAAATCTATTGCTATTTTCCCGATTTTGCATTATAAATTAGATATACCTTCCATAAAGGAGCTTTCTATGGAACCGAAAAAGATTTCTTCCGCTACGGCAGAGGCGCTGCGCCGCTCTGCCTACGATCCCAAAAAGCTGGCGCTGCTGCATACCGGCGCTGCCATGCTGTTTTCTCTGCTGATCACCGCCTTGAATTTTCTGCTCTCCCAAAATATGGATGCCGCCACCGGTCTTGCCCAAATGGGAAGCCGTGCGATTCTCGGCACTGTGCAATCCATTCTGTCCCTGGCAGGCACGCTGCTGCTCCCCTTCTGGCAGGTGAGCTTTCTGTATGTATGCCTGAAAAATCTGCGGACAGCCGACGGTCAGCCCGCTGACCTGTTGGAGGGCTTCCGCCGCTGGGCAAAAGTGGCCCGGCTGTATGTGCTGATCATTGGCATTTCTTTCCTTTTGGTTTTCCTCTGCGCCCAGCTGGCTTCTGTGCTCATCTCCTTTACCCCCTTCTGGAGAAGCATGATGACAGATGCCCAGGCGATTTTGGAGAAGGCGGCTTCCTCCGGTCAAACCGCCCTGACCGCAGAAGAGATGACAGCGCTGCTGCCTGCTGTTCTTCCCACTATCATTCTCACTGTCCTGCTGCTGGCAGTTATCGGCATTCCCCTTTTCTACCGCTTCCGCCTGGCATTCTTTGCCGTCATGGACGACGCCCCCGGCGCCCGTGCCGCCCTGAAATACAGTGGACAGCTGACACGGGGCTACAAAAAGAAGCTGTTCCTGCTGGATCTGCATTTTTGGTGGTATTATGCCGCCATGGCGCTGTTTGGCCTCATTGCCTACGGCGATGTGATCCTGCCCTATCTTGGCGTTGACCTGCCGGTGTCTGCTGATACGCTGTTTTTCATCACCTATATTATTTATATTCTTTTGCAGACCCTTTTCTCCTGGCAGTTTGCCGCCCATGTGCAGACCTGCTACGCTATGTTCTATGACAAGCGGAAAGAGAGCTTCCCCAAAGAAGAGGCCGCCCGTCAGCAGGACCTGCCTCAGCTGCCGGAAGCTGACAACAGAAATTTTTAATTGCATCTAACAAGTAACCCCCGGGTCATTATGTACAGCCCCAGTTTGTGCGGACAGCACAAACTGGGGCTGTACAAAATCCTTCCGGGGGCTGCTTTATAAAAATCAGGAGACAGTGAGGGTTGCAGGCTCGGTGTAGTACATGACACCGTCCAGACCCTTGATCTCGCAGCGATACTGATAACCGTTGTTGGTTGCCTTGGTGGTAACATTCAGGGTTGCAGTAGTGTTGCCGTCAGCGGAGGTCTTGCCCCAGGAGGACAGACCGGGTCTTGTGTAGTACCACTGGTAGCTGTAAGCAT
>JAFYNQ010000097.1 GCA_017548065.1 Oscillospiraceae bacterium | reverse complement strand
CTGGGTTTTCTTATTGGCGGAGTGAGAGGGATTTGAACCCTCGCGCGCTGTTTAGACGCCTACTCCCTTAGCAGGGGAGCCCCTTCGGCCTCTTGGGTATCACTCCGAATCAAAAGATATATTCTCTTGTATGCCAAAGTATTCTACCATAGGGCTGGCTGTTTGTCAAGGGTAAATGCAACTATTTCTCACGAAAAAACATGCTTGCCACGAATCGCAGCAAGCATGTTGATCAGGCAGGAAAAATATTGGTGATCAAAATCAGGATCGGCAGCACGAGAGAAAAAATGCTGATGAGCCAGGGGTAGACCACCCGGCGGGAGCAGAACATAAACAGCAGGCACAGCGCTGTCAGTGCCAGGGGGCCGAGAACGGCGATCTCACGGGCGATCATCTGGGCATACTCACCGTTTGCCTGCAGGTCAATACCCACAAGCGCAGGCAGTGTGGCTTCGTTATACACCGCCAAACCGACAGCTGCCACTGCCACGGGAATGGCAAGTCCTACACTGCGAAGACGGAAGACCCAAGTCCAAAAGCCTTTCCAACCGCTGGCAAATCGCTGCCAGCCGGTTTGCGTTTCAGTATTCTTTTTACTCATAATGCCACCTCCGGCAAATCGTAATACTTTTCTGTATCATAGCATATTTTTCATATAGATGCAAGTGATTGTTTTTATTTTAAACATTCGTTCTTTTAGTCCGTTTTATTGTACTATTGGTTTTATATATTATAGACACATAAAACAACACGGAGGTAATGAACATGAAAACTGCAACTATGAAACGTACCGCTATGAAGAGAACGCCCCGTATCCCCTACCCCAATGCAGCTACCAAAAAGGAGCTGTTCCAGAGATTTCTGGATCTGGCCGTCATGGCAGTGACCGGTGCGGCGCTTGCTGCTGCAGCGCTGTTTCTCCTGGTGATTGCTTAATCCAGCGCCTCCTGCCCTAACAAGCGGCAGGAGGTAACTTTTTTGTCCTGAATTTCCAAAATGCCCACGCTGCCGCTATAGCCACCGCAGGAGCCGGGATTCATGACCCACACGCCGTCCTCTGCCTGGTAGCACACCGGCACATGGGTATGCCCGTACAGCACCACCTGCGCCTGCATTTCCCGTGCCGCATCGGTCAAAAGACCGTCACCGGCCTTCACGCCGTGCTTATGCCCGTGGGTCATAAACACACGGACACCGGCAATATCATAGCACATCACAAGCGGCTCACGGGCGCCGATGCCGAAGCAATCACCGTTTCCCGGCACCTGATGCACACGGATATAGGGATACAGCTCCGCCAGCGCCAGGCCGTCATCGTAATAATCGCCCAGGTGTATGATCTGATCCGGCTTTATTTTATCCACGCAGTAGCGCATGAAGCTCATGCCGGAGTGGGAATCTGACAACACAAGAATTTTCATGATACACAAAACCGCCTTTTCCTGCATATAGTATTGTTGAACACAACACGCTTTATTATAGCAGATATTTTGACTGGAGGCAATGCTATGCAAAAAAATCCCCAAGGCTTTGATCCACAGGAAATCAAACGGCTTGCCGCAACCGCTGCCGGACAGCAGCTGATGGCACTTTTAAGCGCCCAGGATCCAACAGCGATTCAGTCTGCCGTTGCCCAGGCAGCTGCAGGGAATATGGACAGCGCAAAAAATATTTTACAGCCGCTGCTATCTTCCGAGGACATTCAGAAGCTAATAAAGCAGCTGGGAGGTTGACCGTGGAGCAGATGCAGGAGCAAATGAATGCCATATTAGGTAACCCGGAAATGATGCAGCGCATTATGTCCATGGCGCAGTCTCTGGGACAAAGCCAGGAAGCGCCTGCCCAGGAGGAAGCGCCGCCGGTGATGCCCGATTTTGATCCGAAGCTGCTGATGAAGCTGTCGGGACTTGCCAAAAGCGGCAGCATTGACAGCGATCAGCGGTCGCTTTTATCTGCGCTGCGCCCCTACCTTACGGCAGAACGCATAGCCAAGCTGGAAAAGGCCATGCGTGCGGCAAAGCTTGCCACCGTAGCTTCCGGTTTTCTCGGGCAAGCCGGCTTACCCTTTGACCCAGGCAGGTGAAAAAAACGTGTATAACCGCTATATTCCACAGTCCGACGGCACCTTTCAACGAAACCGAATACCCGATCCGCAAAAAGAGGCGCCACCCTGCGTCCCGGTGCCTGAATGTCCGCCGCCGTCTCCCCCACCCTGTCCGCAGGAGCCAACCGCATGCTCCCGTTGCAGGCAAACCTCCGAAAGCGCCACCGGCTTTTTGCGGCGGCTGCTGCCCAAAAACCTGGACACCGGGGATCTGATGATCATTCTGCTGCTGCTTTTGATGGCAGGCGACTGCGAGGAGAACAGAAACAATGCGCTGCTGACACTGGCCATTTACTTTTTTCTGTAGACCTCTTGCGCAGCCTATGGTATCGTTGTATAATAACAGCGAGGTGATCGGGATGAAGAAGCTGATTTGCTTGCTTTTACTCTTATTTTTACTGGTGGGTTGCGGCGCTGTCCCTGAAAATGCGCCCCAAACCACTGCCGCCACAAGCAACACCCAAAACAAAGATCTGTTACCAGAGGCGCTGCTGGGCAAGTCTCCCCGGGAGCTGATGGCACTTTTCGGCAATGACTACCGGGAGGTAGTGCCGGAGGGCGATCCTCCCTATTTTTACTTTGAAGGCGCTTCCCCCTACCAGTTTTGCGGAAGCATAGAGGACGAGGCTATTTTCTACCTCAAAGGGCAGGAAGCCGGTAGCAGCATTCTTCCCGGTCTTACGGTGGGAAGCACCGTGGAAGCACTGGAAGCCTGGGCCGAAAACACAGACCGCATCTACACGCCGGCTGACAGCTGGTATGAAACTGCCGGTGTTGAATACGGCTGGGCATTTATTACGGGCAGCGGCTACAACTACAGTCTTTACATCAAAGACCGGGTGATCTTCTCCTTTGAATGCTGGATGGAAACAGAATAAACTAAGGGCGGGTTGCCGTGAAAGCAACTCGCCCTTTCAATATTATCTCTGCAGGAAGCCGATCTTCTTGTAGACCTTGCGCAAGGTCTTTTCTGCCACATAGGAAGCTCTTTCCGCACCGGTGCGGTACACGCTTTCCAGGTAGGCTTTGTCCTTCAGCAGGCGCTGCGCCTCCTCACGGATGGGACGCAGTGTCTCCACCACAGCCTCACCCACCACGGGCTTGAACTTACCGTAGCCACAGCCTGCAAATTCTGCCTCAATTTCCTCAAAGCTTCTGCCGGTGACAGCAGAATAGATGCTCATGAGGTTAGCCACACCTGGCTTGTTCTCCGGGTCAAAGCGGACACAGTTTTCGGTGTCACTGTCGGTAATGGCACGCTTGAACTTGCGCTGAATATCCTCGGGGCTTTCCATCAGGAACACACAGCCCTCGGGCATGGACTTGCTCATCTTGCTCTCCGGAGCGTTCAGGCTCATAACACGGGCGCCGGTCTCGGGGATGTAGGGCTCGGGGATCTTGAACACATCGCCGTAAATGCTGTTGAAGCGCTGGGCAACATCACGGGTCAGCTCGCAGTGCTGCTTCTGATCGTGACCCACGGGAACCACATCCGGCTGGTACAGCAGAATATCCGCTGCCATCAGAGCAGGATAGGTAAACAGACCGCCGTTGATGTTTTCCGCATTCTTGGCAGACTTGTCCTTAAACTGGGTCATACGGCTCAGCTCACCGAACATGGTGTAGCAATTCAGCACCCAGCCAAGCTCTGCGTGCTGATGCACGTGGCTCTGCACAAACAGAGTGTTCTTCTCGGGATCCAGGCCGCAGGCAATGTACTGCGCCAGCTGCTCCAGGGTGCGGCGGCGGAGGTCTGCGGGGGTCTGGCGCACCGTGATGGTGTGCATATCCGCCATAAAATAGAAGCACTCGTAGGTCTCGGAACGGCTGCTCCAGTTCTTGATTGCGCCCAGGTAGTTACCCAGGTGCAGGTCACCACTGGGCTGGATGCCGGAGAGCATTCTCTTTTTCGGTTGCATTACTTCTTCCATTGAAATCGCCTCATTTCCAAATTTTAATCTATTCTATCACAACACGCAAAAAAACGCAATGAGAAATTGACTTTATATGGCTTACCATGGTATAATATGCAAAATACGCAAAAGGAGCTACAGTATGAGAGCAGATAAAGAATATATTATCCGCATGCGACGGGAGCTGCATCAGATTCCCGAGCTGCGTTACGACCTCCCCAAGACCCTGGCAGTGATTCGTCGGGAGCTGGACGCTATGGGCGTTCCCTACACGGAAGAGTATGGTACTTCCAGCATCATTGCGACTTTGAACGAAGGTGTTGGCCACAAGACCATTGCGATCCGCGCGGACACCGATGCGCTTCCCGTGCAGGAGGAGACCGGTCTCCCCTTCGCCTCCACCCATCCCGGCATGATGCATGCCTGCGGTCATGATTGTCACACCGCCATGCTGCTGGGCACTGTGAAGCTTATGAAGGAAAACGCAGACAAGATCAACTGCTGCGTGAAATTCGTATTCCAGGCTTGCGAGGAAGGCCCCAGCGGCGCAAAGCGCATCTGCAACGACGGCTTTATGGACACCGTGGATATGATTATCGGCTGTCACATCAATCCCGACAAGCCTGCTGGCGCTGTGCTTATCAACAAGACCTGCAGCAATGCCGGCAGCCACGGCTTCTCCATTCACCTGGAAGGCAAGTCCTGCCATGTGGCACGTCCCCACCAGGGCATTGATGCCATTGCCATGGCAGTGCGTGTGTATTCTGATATTCAGATCATGCGTGCCCGTGAGCTTGACCCCCTGGAGCCCATTGTCATCGGCATTGGCGAGTTCCACAGCGGTACAGCAAAGAATATCGTCAGCGGCAGCGCTGTGATGTCCGGCACAATCCGTTCCCTTCGTGACGAAACAGACAAGAAGGTCTGGGCGCGCATTGAGCAGATCGCAAAGACAGTTGCCGAGGACATGGGTGGCACCGCCTCTATGGAGGATCTGGGCTACAATCCTGCCCTTATAAACGAACGCAATCTGATTGATGAAATTGAAAAATCTGCAATCAAAGTCGTCGGCAAGGATATGGTGCTGGAAAAACCCACCAGCATGGGCGCAGAGGATTTCTCCCACTACACCTATCGCAAGCCCGGCGCAATGTTCTGCCTGGGTGTTTTGCCTGCAGACGGCAACTACGTCCCCCTGCATAACAGCAAGATGATGGTAAATGAAGACGTGCTGGATGTGACACCCAATGTGTTTATGCAGTTCGTTCTGGATCAAATGGATAAATAAGAGGTAGATTTTATGGATTACAAAAAGTTAGCAGATATTCTGTTCCCTCATGTAACTGACACCCCCGAGGTACTGGAGGAAAAGTTCCCCATCCGTCAGCTGCCGGAAGGCGCAGTGGTCACCCGTATGGCGCCCTCCCCCACCGGTTTTGTCCATCTGGGCAACCTGGTGCAGGGCCTGACCGCAGAGCGCATGGCGCATCAGAGCGGCGGCGTGCTGTTCCTGCGTGTGGAGGACACGGATGCCAAGCGTGAAGTTCCCGGCGCTGTGGAGGTTCTCATTGAGACACTGAAGCATTACGGCATTTCCTTTGATGAGGGCGCTACCATTGACGGCGACAACGGCGCTTACGGCCCTTACCGTCAGCGGCAGAGAGCAGCTCTGTACCACGTTTATGCAAAGTTCCTGGTGCAGGAGGGCATGGCTTATCCCTGCTTCTGCACAGAGGAAGAGCTGGCTGCTATGCGTGAGCAGCAGGAGGCAAACAAGGAGAACACCGGCTACTACGGAAAGTACGCCATGTGGCGTGACCGCTCCATGGAGGACATTCAGGCACAGCTGGCTGCCGGTAACCCCTGGGTTCTCCGTTTCCGCTCCACCGGCTCCATTGAAAACCAGTACAAGTTTGACGATCTTGTGAAGGGTAAGCTGACCATCACCGAAAACGATGTTGACCACGTGCTTCTCAAGTCCGACGGCATTCCCACCTATCACTTCGCCCATGCGGTGGACGATCACCTGATGCGCACCACCCACGTTGTCCGTGGTGACGAGTGGCTGCCCACCCTGCCCTTCCACATTCAGTTGTTTAAGGCTTTGGGCTTCCGTCTTCCCAAGTATGTCCACATCGGACCTCTCATGAAGATGGACGGCACCTCCAAGAGAAAGCTTTCCAAGCGCAAGGACCCGGAGCTGGCACTGACCTTCTACAAGGCCGAAGGCTTCCCCGTTGAGGCAGTTTATGAGTACATCATGACCATTCTCAACTCCAACTTTGAAGATTGGCGCCGCGCTAACCCCGATGCTGATATCGACACCTT
>JAFYNQ010000096.1 GCA_017548065.1 Oscillospiraceae bacterium | reverse complement strand
TACGTATGTAGGTTCATCGGGAGCCTGCATGGGGGAAACGCCCATTTCCAGGAAACCGGGCTTTTCGTACTGGGGCTCGTTGGCAGGATCTTCCAGATCCAGGCCCTCATGGCTCAGGTGCCACAGGTTCTTGTCCTTGGAGTAGTTGGTTTCACGGCTGATCTTCAGGGGCACATTGTGAGCCTCTGCGTAGTCGATCTCTTCGTCACGGGACTTGATATCCCACTCACGCCAGGGGGCGATGATCTTCATGCCGGGAGCGAAACGCTTGATAGCCAGCTCAAAACGAACCTGGTCGTTGCCCTTGCCGGTAGCGCCGTGGCAGATGGCATCAGCGCCTTCAGCCAGAGCGATCTCTGCCAGCTTCTTGCCGATCACGGGACGGGCAAAAGCAGTACCCAGCAGGTAGGTCTCGTACTTGGCATCCATCTTCATAGCGGGGATGATGATCTCGTCTACCATCTCGTCCACCAGGTCAGCAACGATCAGCTTGGAAGCGCCGGTCTTCAGAGCCTTCTCTTCCAGACCCTCCAGCTCGTCAGCCTGGCCCACGTTGCCGGCCACGGCGATGATCTCGGGGTCGTTGTAGTTCTCCTTCAGCCAGGGGATGATGATGGAAGTGTCCAGACCACCGGAGTATGCCAGAACAACTTTTTTGATGTTTTCTTTATTCATAATGTATTCCTCCAAAAAGGTGTTTTGTAATATGCCACGGATTATACACCCAAAAGGGCGGAATGTCAACAGTATTTGCATAAATATCCAGCCTTTGTGAACTTTATACACAATGGCTGCAACGCGCCTGCGGCTTTTGGACAAAATGACACAGAAATAGGGGCGGAATAGGGCGGATACCTATATAATAATAGACGTTCGGGAAAAGTTCTGTGGAAAAACAGAGGGAGCAGGGAAATGGGTTGATGCAGAAATATGCATAATATACGGTATATACTGCATAAATATTAACGCTTTTCTTTTTCACCGCCATCTGTTATACTGTAGAATGGAAAGAAAGAGGTGTTTTCTATGGAAATGGAAACCTATAATGCATACATACGTGTCCTGACCCAGGAGCTTGTGCCTGCCATGGGCTGTACCGAGCCCATCGCCGTGGCCTATGCCGCAGCGGTGGCAAAGCGTGAGCTGTGTTGCATTCCCGATAAGGTGGAGATCGTGGTCAGCGGCAATATTATCAAGAATGTGAAAAGCGTCATCGTCCCCAATACCGGCGGACTCCACGGTCTGGAAGCAGCAGCCGCTGCCGGCATCATTGCCGGTGATCCGGATAAGAAGCTGCTGGTGATCTCCTGCGTTACCCAGCAGGAGCAGCAGCGCATTGCTTCCTATTTGCAGGAGGCAGCATTCACGGTGGAGGAGTCGGATTCCGGTGCGCTGTTTGATATTCATATTATGCTGTGGAGCGGCGAGCGCAAAGCATCCTGCCGCATCACCGGCGAGCATACCAACATCGTTCACATTGAAAATGACGGACAGACGGTGTTTGAACGGGAAGTTCCCATGGAAGAAGGGGAGGACAATAGCGACAAGCGCCTCCTTACGGTGGAAAACATCGTTGCCTTTGCTGACTGCGTGAATATTGAAGACGTAAAGCCCATTCTGGACAGACAGATCAAGTGTAATATGGACATTGCCAGAGAGGGTCTGGAAAATAACTACGGTGCCCGCATCGGTCAGGTGCTGCTGAAGACCCGTGGGGATGATGTGGTGACCCGTGCCAAGGCATGGGCGGCGGCTGCATCGGATGCCCGTATGGGCGGCTGTGAGAAGCCGGTGGTCATTAACTCCGGCTCCGGCAACCAGGGTATTACCGCTTCCGTTCCCGTTATTATTTACGCAAAAGAGCTGGGCGCAAGTGAGGAAATGCTCTACCGTGCGCTGACGGTCTCCAACTTGATCACCCTGCACCTGAAGACCGGCATCGGTCCGCTCAGCGCCTACTGCGGCGCCATCAGCGCAGGCTGCGGCGCAGCTGCCGGTGTTACTTATCTTTACGGCGGCAAGTTCCGTGAGATCGCCCACACCGTGGTCAATGCCATTGCCATTAACTCCGGTGTGATCTGTGACGGCGCCAAGGCAAGCTGTGCTGCCAAGATCGCTTCCGCTGTGGAGGCTGGTCTTTTGGGCATGGAGATGTTCCGCCAGGGCAGCCAGTTCTACGGCGGTGACGGCATTGTCAGTAAGGGTGTGGAAAACACCATTGATAACGTCAGCCGCTTGGCTAGCCAGGGTATGAGAAAGACCGACGCAGAGATCATCAAGATAATGCTGAAATAAGGAGAAAAGGCATGTTACAGTTAATTCCCGAAGTTAAGAAGTTGGCGCTTTTAGGAGGCCCCCTGAATAAAAATACTGTAAATCCCGAAAAAACAGAAGATATCCGTTTGGATAAAGCGCTGGCGCTTCTGCCCTGCGCAGCAGACGGCGTACCCGTTACCGTTGTCATCACCGGCGGCGAGGGTGAGGGCTACAACCTGCGTGTGGAGGCAGAAAAGATCACCCTGACTGCACAGACTGCAGCCGGTGCTTTCTGGGGTATCCAGACACTGCGCCAGCTGTTCTGTGAGGAAAGCGTACCTTGCGTGTATATTGAAGATGCCCCTGACTTTGCCCACCGTGGCTTCTATCATGACGTGACCCGTGGCAGAATCCCCACCATGGAGACGCTGAAAAAGCTGGTGGACGATATGGCTTACTACAAGCTGAACTCTCTGCAGCTTTACGTGGAGCATGTGTTCCCCTTCAAGGAGACAGAAAAGCTCATTGAGACCACCGGCTACATGACCCCGGAGGAAATGAAGGAACTGGAAAGCTACTGTGAGGAGAATTTTATTGATTTCATCCCCAGCCTCTCCACCTTCGGTCACATGTTTGAGCTTCTGAACCTGCCGGAGTACAAGCACCTGGCAGTGCTGGATACCTACGAAGCAGCGCCCAACTTCTGGGCAGATCGTATGGCGCACCATACCATCAACCCCTTGAAGGAAGAGAGCCTGGCGGTGGTCAGAAGCCTGATCGGTCAGTACCTGCCGCTGTTCAAGCACAATTTCTTCAATATCTGCTGTGACGAGACCTTTGACCTGGATCGCTACCTGGAGTGCGAAGACCCCGGCAAGGTCTATGCGGATTTCGTTAAGAAGATCATCGGCATCGTCCGGGACAGCGGCAAGGATGTGATGATGTGGGCAGATATCCTGCTGAAGCACCCCGAGGTCATTGAGGACATTCCCGAAGAGACTGTATTCCTTAACTGGTTCTACCGTGTGCCCGTGCCGGAGGAGAATATCTCCAAGCTTGCAAAGCTGGGCAGAAAGCAGATCGTCTGTCCCGGAACCACCACCTGGAACCGCTTCTGCGAGGATGTGGATGTGGAAGAGGAAAATATCTGCAAAATGGCAGAATACGGCTATAAATACGGCGCAGTGGGTGTGCTGAACACCAACTGGGGCGACTGGGGCAACCCCTGCAGCATGGAGCTGGGTATGTACGGCATGGTGCTGGGCGCTGCTAAGTCCTGGAGTGTGAACACCCAGGTGGATGATGATTTCTACGGTGCAGTGAACAGCCTTCTGTATAACGGCGAGGACGGCATCGGCTGCCTGAAGAAGCTCTGCAAGATGCACAAATCCATTGTGTGGCGTGATTTTGTCCGTAACTACTACCTGAAGAAGGAAGGAAAGGCTCCGGAGTTCTCCACCACCACTGTCCAGGCGATCCAAAAGATCCAGAAGGACTACCTGGCACTGAAGGCACAGCTGACAGAGACCTGGGAGCTGGACAATTACCGCAAGGAGATCCTCTCTGCGGCAGAAGCCATCTGCGTTGTGGCAGAGCTGACCGCCAAGCTGGACGGCATGCAGGTGGAGCGTGTTACCGATACGGAAAAATTCCTTGCCACCTACGAAGAAAACTGGCTGGCAACCAACAAGGAAAGCGAGCTGTACAAGCTTACGAATTTCTTCCGTGCCTGCGAAGCAATGTAAAAAATTCCCGGAACACCATGTTCCGGGAATTTTTCTTGCTTTTTTGGGTTGGTATATTATAATAAATATGGATATAAAATGCATGGTCTGTGCATTTTGTAAGGAGGATGTTGCATATGAAAAAAAGGATTCTTGCGCTGTTGCTGACGTTGGCTATGGTCATGGGTATGGTCGTTCTGCCGGTGTCTGCAGAGAAGGCGATCGCACCTGCGGAAAAATACCAAGCAGACATCTGGCTGGAGGCCAATACCCCCGAGCAGCTGCTTGCCTATTTTACAAACCGGGTGAGCACCAACGGTAAGAGCATCAACAGAACCGAGTACATCGGCAAAACTGTGGGTGTTCGTGTTATGGCAGATATGAACATCAAGGCTGACGGAAAAAGCAATCAGTATGCGGTGTTCTATGTGGGTCACTACAGCGAAACGCAGTCGGAGCAGTTTCCGGTAAGCGTGGTGCTGGACCTGAACGGTCACACCATTACCGACACCAGTTCCAATAACCGTATGTTCGGTGTTTATGCCGGCAGTAAGCTGGTGATCACCAACGGCGCTATCTTTGCAAACGGTACTTACAAAAGCACCGGTGGCACTATTTTTACATCCGGCAAAACCGATGTGACATTGGACGGTGTACGTTTTGTGTCCAACGATGCCGGTGACCGTGAGACAGTGTCGTCTCCCACCGACGGCGGTATGTACAACGGGGCTGCCGGCACAAAGCTGACAATTATCAACTCCGAGCTGGAAAAGACAGCAGGCAGCGTGGATGAGGGCGGTATTTTGTTCCTCTCCGGCGCTTGTTCTGCCAGAATTGAAAATTCTGTGCTCAAGGGTGGTAGCGCCCGTCGTGGCGGCAGCATCTATGGTAGCGCCTCCACCGAGTACACCATCACCGATACAGTGATCATGGGAGGTAAGGCTACCGGCCGTGGCGGTAATATTTTTACCATGGGTCCCACGGTGATGACCCGTTGTAAGGTCATGGGCGGTACGGCAGGAGATGCCGGCGGCAACATCTATTTCCAGGCAAAGCCGGTGACGCTGACGGACTGCGTGATTGAAAACGGTTTTGCCCTGGGCGACAGTGACAATATGTTTGTGAACGGTGGCCCTATTACCGTCAACGGCGGTAAGATCACCGGCGGCTTCTGTTGCCTCGGCAAGGCGACCTTTAACGGCGCAGCCGTGGTCAACAGCTATGACTACCAGGGTGTAAAGCTGTCAGAGGCTGCACAGTTCAACCTGACAGAGGGCGCAAGCATCGTGGTGGCAGGTGAGGGTGCGCTGTCCACCGCAGACGTGTCCGCAGAGCTGGCCTCCGGCATGATCCTGCCCTGCACCCGTACTGCATTGGCAGTTACCGACGGTGTCCTCACAGGCACAGCCACCGATACCGGCTACTGCCCCCACTGTGATGAGACCGTCACCTGGACGGCCTATACGGCCGGTACGGTTACCAGTGGTCACTACTATGCCCAGGATTTGACCGGTGTTAATCCCGGAACCGTGGAAGAGGGTAGTGATGTGGTCATTGACCTTTGCGGCAAGGTGGATACCACCGCCCGTATGGTCTATGCCGGCACACTTACCTTTATTTCCTCCGTCACCGGCGGCGGTGTGCTGGACCGTGTGGCAACAAGTTCCACCAATGACGGCCCTCTGCTGCGTGGCAACGGCACCCTGAATATTTACGGCGGCAGCTTCAGCGGAACGGCCACCACCGGACGCGGCGGTGTTATAGACCTCTATGGCGGCGGCACAGTCAATCTCTATAACGGCTGTCTCCGTGACGGCGCTTGCACCGATACTGCAGACACCTATACCGGCGGCTCTATGTACATCGGTGATAAGGCGACTTTGAACATGTACGGCGGCCTGATCACCGGCGGCAGCTCCGTGAAAAACGGCGGTAATATTGAGATCTACAAAGGCACTATGAACATGAACGGCGGTATCGTCATGAAGGGCTCTTCTGCCTTGGGCGGCAACATCTACCCCGGTACCGGCACCACCTTTGTGATGAATGACGGCGTTATTTACGGTGGCAAGGCCGAGACCCGTGGCGGTAACCTTTACGCAGGCTCTACCAGCTCCACGCAGACCATCAACGGCGGTTGGATCACCGGCGGTGTGTCCGGCGAGTGGGGCGGCAATATCTATTTTAATAACGGCAAATCCTATATCTACGGCGGCAAGATCACCGACGGCATTGCAAAATGGGGCGGCGGTAACCTGTATGTCAACACCGGTTACTATGCAGCCGATGCAACAGCCGGTACGGTGGCAAAGAAATATGCAGGCAATATCCTGGAGGTGGGTGCGAAAAACGGCGCCCAGCTTGTGATCGCTGACGGCTACAGCCGGGAGACCTCAAACACCTATTCCTACTCCGGTGTCGGCGGCAACATTGCCCTCTTCGGTCACATGGAGCTTGGTGCGGCAGAGATCTACGGCGGCTTCGGCGCCCGTGGCTACGGCGAGGATATTTATATTGGCAAGACCGGCGCAAGTAACACCCCGGTATTTACGGTGAAAGAGGACTTTACCGGGGATGTGAGCATCTATTTCGGTCATGCCAACAACGGCAATGCGCTGACTGCCTATACACTGGATACCTACGGCGCACCGATCTATAGTCTCTTTACCGCAGCAGGTGCTGTGAACGGCACACTGCGCATGGAAAACCTGGATGGCGCACAGCTCTTTGCCGATGCAGAGGGGATGCTGTTCCCCGGCACTGCGGCTGTGGCAGAAGGGGAGAGCCTTACCTGGTTTGCCGATGCCCAGGCGGCTTTGGCAGCTTGTGAAAATACACAGTATGTCAAGCTGTTTGCTGACAGCACAGTGAATCTTGAGAAGAATGCGGTTGTGGATATCAACGGTAAGAACCTGACGGTCACCGGCAGCGGCAAGCTGACAGGTTTTGATACGGAAAATGATGACTACGCAGGCAACGGCACTGTTACCAGCGGAAATGTGGAAGCTACCTGCGCAGCGCCCAACGGCGGTCAGTACGTTGCCGTAAGGGAAAATGATGTTACCACCCTCCACAGACTGGACATGGAGCTGACAAACGTGTCCCTCCGTCCCTCCGCAGCCGGTGTGTACTATAAGGCTGTCTGGCAGTGCGACCGGGTGCTGGCAGCAAAGATCGCTTCCTACGGCATGGCAGTAAGCCTTGCCCATGCCCCCGACAGCGGCTTTGCCAGTGACGAAACTGTGTTGTACACGGCTTCCAATGCTGTCATCAGCGGTGAAACGGTCAACGGTGCGCTGGTGCAGGAGATCCTGAAGGCAGGGGAAAACAACGCTGCCCGTGGAGAAATGCCCATTTACGCAGCGACCTATGCAGTGTTGACGGACGGCACTACCCTGATGGGCGACAATGCCGCTTGCTCTTTGATCGATATCCTGCAGAGCATTGACCGCATCTGGCCGCAGCTCAGCGACACCCAAAAGGCAGGGGTTGCGGAACTGTATCAGCTGGATACAGAGACCTTCCGCTGCTGGCAGCTGCCCAACATGACAGCGGAATTTTACGGCACTGTCTCCGACCGTCCCCTGAAGGTGCTGACCCTGGGTCACTCCCTGGCAGTGGACTCCAACCACATGCTGAACCTGGTTGCCGGCGCAGAGGGCTACACTGAGGAAATGATCGTCGGTACGCTGTACCATTCCGGCTGTCCGCTGTACCGTCATGTGGATAACCTGGAGGGAGACCGCATTGACTACAGCCTGTATATCAGCAGCTCCAAGACACCTGACCAGCCTCCCGTTATTTTGGATGACGTCACCATGAAGGATGCCATCGTCTATGACGATTGGGACATTATCGTCATGCAGGGCGGTGTTTGGGAACTGGCGGAGGATGCCACCTTCACCAATGGCGATATTCAGAAGATTCAAGATTATGTAAACCAGCATAAGACAAATCCCAAAGCAATTTTTGCATGGCACACCCCCTGGGCATTTGCTACAGAGTACGATCTGCAGACCTCTTACGAGACACAGACCGGCAAGAGCGAGGCAGACAACGGCTATAAAAACGGCTACAAGAACTTTAACAACGACAGAATTGCGCTTTATGAGGCAATTCAGCAGCGTGTGGAGAAGTACATCCTCACAGATGACAGCTTTGTGTATCTGATCCCCTCCGGCACTGCCTTTGAAAATGCCATGAGCAGCTACATGACGGAGTATGACCTGCACCGTGACTATGCCCACGCAACAGACCTGGGACGTGTCATTGCCGCTTACACCTGGTACTGCACCCTCACCGGCATTCAGCAGCTGGAGGAGGTGAAGCTGGATGCTATCCCTATGGCATTCCTCCGTTCCACCTCTGACAAGACCCAGGACAGAGTGATCACGGAAAGAGAAAAGGCCGTGATCCTGGAAGCAGTGAACAATGCGCTGCAAACACCCACAGAACTGACCCAGTCTGCCTATACCACCGAAACGGAATTTGTGGTTTCTCAGCCTATGACAAGCCGCCCGAACTATGCGCTGGCAGAGAATGCCACCACAACACAGCTGCGGCAGACAGCTGTGCAGGCTATGCGGGATATGCTGAGCATTCAGTGGAGCAATCCCACCGAGATCAACTACAATAAACAGGGCGCCGTCAGCGACAAGGACTATCACTACGATGCAGACACTACCTATTGCGGTCTGCCCTATGCCGACGGACAGACAAATCTGTTCGTTTGGCTGGAGTATTATGATTTTGAGACCGGACGTCTGCGTATGGCAGGTGACGGACAGTGGCTTAACGATACCCTGGGCAACACCTGCGCAGGCAGCCTGATGTGGGCATGGAGTACGGTGTGCGACTCCCTCACTGGCAGCTTCATCAATAGCAACATGGTCTATAAGTACGGCTGCATTCCCGTGGGTAATTATACCTTCCCCAATATGGAGGCCATCAGCTCCTACTACGATATCAGCACAGTTGATATCTGCGAACTTAACGGCGCAGAGACCATCTATGCGTGCTACGCACAGATGCTGCCTGCAGATGCCGTGACCTCCTCCAAAAAGGAGCATGCCATGATGGTAATTGAAGAGCCGGTGGTGGAACGAAATGCAGACGGCACCATCAATGCCTCCAAGAGCTATGTGTATATTCAGGATCAGGCTGCAGGTACAAGTGCCACAGAGAGCAAGTTCTACGAGGTGGTGGGAGAGGACGGCAAAACCTATTACTACAGCGGCCGCATCCATCAGAAATTCACCTTCAAGCAGCTGTATGATATGGCATATATCCCCGTGACCACTGCAGAGTTTGCAGGACTGGAGTCTTATGCAAAGACCACTGTCAGCTTCTCCCAAAAGAGCTGCGACGATGTAAACACCCTGGTGGCAGGCACTGTGCAGTGTAACTACCCTATGAGCATGGTGAAGATCAAGGCAGAGCGTGCCGACGGAAAGACCGCCGAGCTGTACACCATGTATTTTGACCGTGCGGATGTAAAGTCCGGCAAGGCAAGAAAGTACAGTTTTTCTGCCGAAAGTGACGCTATCCTGGCAGCTTTTGAGGCATTGAGGCTGGGTGACTATAACGTCACCGTGGAGGTCACTGCTCCCAACGGCGAGATCTTCGTTCCCGTGTCCTTCCAATACGAAAAGTAACATAAAAAAGACAGCGCTACGTGGCGCTGTCTTTTTTATACCTTTTTATTGTTCAATGGCGGGCATCTGCTTGATAACGGGAATGTGGGAATAGGCCATGAGGCTGATGTCAAAATAGCGGCCGATCTCGTAATCGTATTTGCCGAAGTCCTGGAGGAATGCCATAAGCTTCTCCAGGGCAATCGGATCATTGCCTACGCACTTTTCTGCCATGACCGCAGCCAGACCCTCGCAGTATTGGGTGTGCCGCAGCAGCAGCTGCCATGCAACGCCACGGGTGCGACGCTTTTCGGGGCTGCGCTTTTCAATATAATCACGCATTTGCCGGCACAACTGGGGAACTTTTTGGAAATGGGCTTCCCGTTCCGGGTTGTAGTGGGTGCCATGCTGAGGCTTGGTGGACAATTCACCCTCCATGTAAGCAAAGGAAAATGCTTCGGTGATGGCGGTAAGATAGGTGAGCACTGTATCCCGGTCATCGCCGTAAAGGGCAGTGTAATAATCCTCCAGCGCCTTTTGGTAGTCCAGCTCCCGGTTGATCAGAGTCTCGGCATAGATGTACTCGGCAAAGCCGTTGGGGAAGAAGCTCTTTACAGAGCCGTCCTGCATGCAGCCGCAGGTCTCCATGAAACGGTGGGACACGGTGTCCTCGTAGACCCGACGGGCAAAGTCCATAGAACCGGGATCCCGGTACTGATGCTTCCAGAAGTGATACTCAAATACGGAATAAGGTCCGGGGAACATCTTTTTCCACTCGCAGAACAGAGAGTAAGCTTCCCTGGTGTTCTTGGGGCGATCCCAGTCGTTGTAGCGGAAGGGAAGGGGTTCGGGAATGACCATATCCTCGGTAATGCTCTCCAGATAGGAACGGGCAATGGGACAGAACTGGAAAAGAAAACGGTCAGGATCGTTCAGCTTTTCTGTGGTGGGCGCAAACATGGTATCTACATAGAAACTGAACAGGATCTTTGTGGAGATGTTATTTTCTGTAAACTTGGCATCGATCTCGTTCAGAAGCATGATGTACCAATCACTGGGGCGCTTCTTTTGACATTCCTCACACTCGCAATGGTTCTTGCTGCCGTCGGCAAAGACGACACCGAAATAGTCAAGGCTCGGGCGCTCACGAACCATTTTTACCGCCTGCTCCGCCAGCAGGGTACGTACCTTGGGGTTGGAGTAGCAAAGCTGCGACCAGAGAATGTCGTTGGTTTCATAAAGACCACGCTTTCCGTCGTGCATGGCAAGATAGGGGAGGGAAGCCTCGTCAATCGTCTTTTCACCGGAAATATACAGATGCCGGGCAGCCAAATCAAAGCCCATGGCAAGGGGAACAATATCATGCTCACCGCTGCAAATAAGCATTCCACGCTTTTTGAGTTCGCTCTCATACAAAGCGCGCCATTGAGTTTCGGCCAGGTCACCGTCATAGGCCTCTGCCGGACGGTTGGCTTCGTTGTGCCAGTGGGCATAGTTGCGACGGTGATAGATGTCAATGCCGTAAAGACCAAAGGTGTTCAGTTCCTCTTTGGCGTGGAAATCAATATAGTGCAGAACCTCTTCCATGGAGGGGCAGCCCTCAATGGTATGTCCACGAAGACGGTGATCTGCCAGCTTGTGATAGCTGGTAGGCGCAAGGGGCTGCATAGGGATGTATTCACCCTCTGGGCCGGAGAAGAAAAAGCGGCAGCCATTTAGTTTTAAAAGGCGATACACCGCAAACAGTACGCTTCGGGGATTAGAGCCGGCCAGAATGCCGCCTTCTGCATCTGCTTCAATATGGACGATATCGTCAAGCTTGGGATCTTTTCCTTCAAAAGGAATGCCGAAATCTGACAGCAGACCCAGACGGAAGCCGTCTGCTGCATCCGCCTTGCTTTCAATGGCAATATCGCCAATATCCGGCGTCATCATACGCAGATATTTTTTTAGTTCTTCGGCTGCAAAATCAATGGTGTGATCGCAGTGCATCTTATAAATAACCATGTCTGCTACCTCCTGATTATTATTTTATAAGCATAGCATTTTTTGCGCAAAAAATCAATGCTAAAATTGCCGATTTTGTTGACAAATGACAGGGGAAACGATATAATTATACTGTATAAAAATCTGTTTTTAACAGGAGGAAAACACTATGAAAAAGCGTTTGCTCGCAGCGCTTCTTGCTGTGGTGATGGTGGTATCCATGATGGTATTCCCCACCTATGCCCAGGAAGAGGCAGAGGCTGCAGTGGAAACTGGTTATTGCCAGCACTGTAAGCAGATGATCCCCGAGAGCCAGTGGCTGCCCTGGGATCCTATGAGTACCGGCCCTCGTACCGGTCACTATTACCTGACAGAAGACATTCCGGATCAGTCTGCACAGATCAACATCAACCTGGATGATGACCTGATGCGTAACGTGATCTGTCTGGATCTGCGTGGACGTACGTATACCGTTACCGGTCTGCGCCCCTTCCTGATCTACGGTATTTTCTCCATTATGGACAGCGTTGGCGGCGGTGAGTTTGCTGTGACCGGCGCATCCAATGCCCACGGCGCATTTGCCATGATGGGTAAAAATGCAAATTCCAAGGACGGCTCCGGTGAGCTGAATGTTTACAGCGGCACACTGCGCCGTATTGTGACCACTACCGACCTCGTGTCCTACGGCGGCCTGATCTACCTGTCCAATGGCGCAACGCTGAATGTGCATGGCGGTAAGCTTATCGGCGGCGATGTGGTTCCCCATCTTGTGAGCAAGACCAACTATGCGCCCCTTGGCGGCACGATTTTTGCGACTGCAGCGAATGTGAATGTCTATGGTGGTACCATCACCGGCGGTATTTCTCGCAGCGGCAAGCTCTTAAAAGTAGGCAGCACCACCGAGTACCAGAACTTTGAAGGCACCGGTGGTAACATCTACCTGGAAAAGTCCAGTACCCTGAACATTTCCGGCGGTGTCATTGAAAACGGCTATGCGGATGTTTATGGCGGCAATATCTACGCATTGGCATCCAATGTGAATATCTCCGGCGGTACGATCCGGGGCGGTGCCTCTGCCGGTGCCTCCGGCAATGTATGCTTCGGCACCTCCGGCTCCTTTGCAATGTCCGGTGGCTATATCACCGGCGGTACGTGCAAGACCCGTGGCGGCAACCTTTTCGTAAATGCCACCAATGTTGCGGTGGATATCTCCGGCGGCACCATTGACGGTGATATGTCCATTGGCCTTTTTAAGTCCTTCACGCTTTCCGGTGCGCCCAAGATCCTCATGGGTAACGGCAACGGTCTGCGTCTGCAAAGAGCTACCGATGCCAACCAGAAATATGATAAAGTGATCAATATTTCCGGCTTGACAGAAGGCGCTGAAATTTACCTTGACGGCAACCGTCATGATCCCGTCTTTACCGAAGTCCTTGAGAATCCCGAGGCGTACCTGGGTTACTTTAAGGATGCTGTCCGTGCCGATATTTCCGTGGACGAAAGCGGCGCTTTGAAGGTAGAGCAGGGTACTACCGGCTACTGCCCCCACTGCTGGGAGTCCGGCGCAGAGGCGACCTGGACAGCATTTGACAACTCTGCCCCCAATGCCAATATTACCATTGCTGACAGCCGGCACACATATCTGACAGGCACTACCAACCGTACCAGACTCTTGGTTATCAATGCGGGTGTTGACTATGTCATGGATACCAACGGTTACACGCTGACCGTCACCGGCTATAAGTTTGCGAACCTCTATGGCACGTTGTCTATTATGGATGCAATCGGCGGTGGCTGCATCACCGGCACCGGTCACCTTATGGCCAATGGTGGTGTTATCATGGGTACAGCGACCGGTGTGTTCAATATGTACTCCGGCACGCTGAGCCGTACCGTCAAGTCCGGCGAAGAGGATAAGAGCGTGCTGGACGGCGGTGTTCTCTATGCTCCTGCCGGTTCTGTCACCAATATTTATGGCGGTATCATCCGTGACGGTATTGCTGCCAAGTCCTACAAGAGTTCTCCCGTTGAACCCTGCGGCGGCAATATCTACAGTGCCGGTGTGTTCAACATGGAAGGCGGTGTGCTGCTGGGCGGCAAAGCCAAAAGCACCAACGGCTACTTCAGTGATAGCAACGGTAGCACAGTAGCCAATGCGGATAAGACCTATCTGGGTCGTGGCGGTAATCTGTATGTCTCCGGCACTGCCACCATCAGCGGCGGTCATATTATCGGCGGTTCTGCTGCCTATGGCGGCAATGTCTACACGACTACCAATCTTGCCATCACCGGCGGCGTGATCTTTGACGGCGTTGTTAACGATGAGCTTAACAGCAACGACTGGGGCGGCAACGTCTACTACACCGGTGCAAAGGATGCTACCATTGAAAATGCCATCATCCGTGGTGGTAAGACCCCCAATCTGGGCGGCAACATCAATCTTTACAATAGTACCCTGACCATCACTGATTCTTATATCGCTGACGGCATTGCCGGCATTGATGGCAGCAACGGTCGTGGCGGTAATATCTATGTGAACGCAACCTCTAAGCTGTACCTGAACAATACTATCGTCAGCAACGGTTGGGCATATCAGTACGGTGGTAATATCTATTCTGAGCGCGGCTCTTTGGTTCAGATGAACGGCGGCCTCGTTTCCTGCGGCACAACAGAAACCGGCTTCGGCGGCAGCCTTTACCTCACGGCTTTCCACATGATCGGTGGACGTGTGGTGGGTGGTACTTCCAAGAAACATGTGGCAGGTAATATCTACGTTCCTGCAAATAGCGCCGACTATCTGATCGTTGAGCCTGCAGCTAACGGCACTCCTGCTGTCATTGCTGGTGGCACTGCTGGTAAGATGGGCGGTAACATCTATGTGGATAAAAATGCCTCTGCTACTTTTACCGGCGCAATTATCTGCAACGGTACCGGCGATACCCTGAACACCAACAGCGCCACCAATTACGACAACCTTTACGCAGAAAGCGGCACGAAAGTGACCTTGGATAACTGTACCGTCAGCGGCATTGAGGCGGACACGATTTATGGCAACGGCGTGGTCAGCTACGGCGAACTGACCCTGAAGGGTAATACCAATGTTGTCAATGATGAGAAGAAAGCCTGCGCTTACATCGGCGCTGCCGGCAGTCTGATCGTAGACGAGAGCTTCAGCGGCGTTTTTGCTGTTGCGTTCCACAAGGATCACTTTGCCGATGTGGCAGAGCCTCAGGGTACTACCCTGGCAGAGAAGGACACCGCTACCGGTGTGTTCTCCGGCACACTTCTGCTGGACGGCTTCAACGGCTCTGACTACTATGACTACGGTTATCCTGCTATCTTTGCAGAATCCGGCGACAGTAAGCTGTATATTGCCTCTGTGGCTGTTGTTGACCCTGCAAAGGATACCACTGTCTGGTATAAGGACAACAATGTGGCTGCCGCTGCCCTTACCCCCAGCAGCTACATGAAGCTGTTCAAGAACGAAAACGAACTGACAGTTGCAGGTGACGTAGTGGTGGACCTGAACGGTAACAACCTGAACGTCACCGGCAGCGGCACAGTTTGCGGCTTTGATACCAAGAACGATGACTATACTGCTTTCGGCAACATGACCGTTGCAGATACTGTGGAAGTAGCGCCCATGCACGTCGCTCCCAACGGCAGACGTTACATTGCCTTGGAAACCGAGACCGGCATTTCCTTCCACAGATTGGGTCTTGCCATTACCGGCGTTTCCCTCCGTCCTGCAACCTCCGGTGTTTACTACAAAGCTACTTGGGAATGCGATGCTGTGCTGCAGGAGAAAATTGATTCTTACGGCATTGCCGTCAGTACTGTAGATATGCCCGGCGCTGACTTTGCAGCCGATAGCGATACTCTGTATACCACCCTGGCAAAGGAAAGCTTTGAAAGCGGCGTTGCTGCAAACAGCGCATTGATTGAAAATATCCTGAAGTCTGGTGAGGACAATCAGACCCGTGGCACAATGCCCATCTACGCTGCACCTTATGCCGTTATCGGCGACCTGATTGTTGTCGGTGATGACAACGCACCCACCATGGGCGGTGTGATCTACAGCCTGAAGATGGTGCTGCAAGGCATCAACCGTGTGTGGCCCAAGCTGAATGACAGCCAGCAGGAGAGCATCCGTCAGCTGTATGCCCTGGATGCTGATGTGCTGGACACCTGGGATCTGTACAATATCACCGCAGATATCAACGGCACACCTGCCGTCCGTCCCCTGAAGGTGCTGACTCTGGGTCACTCCCTGGCAGTGGACTCCGGCCATATGCTGAACCTGGTTGCAGATGCAGAAGGTTATAACCAACCTATGGAGATCGCAACGCTGTACTACTCCGGCTGTCCTCTCTACAAGCATGTGAACTACATCAAGGAGAATGCCGGTGTTTACCAGCTGTACGTCAGCTCCACTACCACACCCGACAAGCCTCCTGTGATTATCAAGGGCGTGAACATGAAGTATGCCCTTGAGTACATGGATTGGGATGTGATCGTCATGCAGGGCGGCGTCTTTGAGATCGCCCATGACGAGACCTACAAGGATGGCAATATCCAGTTTATCCAGGATTATGTCAACCAGCATAAGACCAATCCCAACGCAGTTTTTGCATGGCATATGCCTTGGGCTTGCCCCACGGACAAGAGTCTTCGTGATCAGTACCCCTACAGCCCCAATACCTACTATACCAGCTATGAAGCTTTTGGCGATGACCGTACTACCATGTATAACGAACTGGTAAAGTGCGTTGGTAATAATATCGTTACCGATGATAGCTTTGTTTACCTGATCGCTTCCGGTACGGCTATTGAAAACGCGTTGTCCTCTTACCTGGAAGAGACAGATCTGCACCGTGACTATGTCCATGTGTCTGATCTGGGTCGTGTGATCTCTTCCTACACCTGGTACTGCACACTGGCAGGTATTGACCACCTGGACGAGATCAAGCTGGATGCGATCCCCGCACAGTTCTTCAAGTCCACTACCGGTACTGCCGACCGTGTGCTGACCGATATGGAAAAGGCTATCATTTTGGAATCTGTGAACAATGCCCTTGCAAATCCCCTCCAGATGACCCAGTCCCAGTATACTGTGGCTCCCTGATACAACCTCCCAAAAGCGCTGCCCACCCGGGCAGCGCTTTTTCGCTTGATTAAATAGCCGCACCCCTTGCCGATACTGCACCCTCTCAGTCACGCTTCGCGTGCCAGCTCTCCCGGAGGGAGAGCCAAGGACGGATGTTTTAATAAAACAATTGCAATTTGCAAAGTTTTGTTATATAATATATCTGTCAAAATGTGGGCTTTATGCCTGGAAATTTAAAGGAGGAACACACTATGACAAAGCGTTTGCTTTCTGCGCTTCTGGCTGTGGTGATGGTGATGTCCATGCTGGTATTCCCCACCTATGCCGAAGAAGAAACGCAGACTACAGAGGTTGGCTACTGCCAGCACTGTAAGACCGTAGTGCCCGAAGAACAGTGGCTTCCCTGGGATACTACCAACGTAGGCCCTCGTACGGGTCACTATTACCTGGCCAATGATATTGCTGACCAGGAAAAGCAGATCACCATCAACCTGGATGACGATCTGGCACGTAATAAGATCTGTTTGGATCTTCGTGGCCGCAGCTACACCGTTACCGGTCTGCGCCCCTTCCTGATCTACGGTATCTTCTCCATCATGGACTCCGTTGGCAACGGTGAGATCGTTGTCACCGGCGCAAACAACGCCAACGGCGCTTTTGCGCAGATGGGCAAGAAGGATGGCTGTATTGACGGCGCAGGTGAGCTGAACGTCTACGGCGGTACCATTCGTCGTGTCTCTGATGACGCTTACACCGTTGCATACGGCGGCCTGATCTACATAGCGACCGGTGCAACCCTGAATGTCTACGGCGGCAAGCTCATCGGCGGCGAGGTCAAGCCTAAGCTTACCTCCGAGAATAAGAAGGTTGCTCCCATGGGCGGTACCATCTACTGTACTGCATCTTACATCAACCTGTACGGCGGCGTTGTCACCGGCGGTATTTCCAAGGACGGCAGTCTGACTGTTGATGGTACAACTACCAGCTATGAAGCTACCGGCGGTAACATCTATGCCCAGTCCAAGTCCGTGATTACCATTGATGGTGGCACACTGGAAAACGGCTACTCCGAGACCTACGGCGGTAACATCACCTTCAAGGATTCTACCTTGAACCTGAAAAGCGGTGAGGTCGTTGGCGGCTTCTCCGAGGGCGCAGCCGGCAACCTGTATGCTACCGGAACGGCAACCCTGAACATCAGCGGCGGCGTGCTGAAGAACGGCGTTTGCAAAACCCGTGGCGGCAACCTGTTTGTAAACAACGCCAATGTTACCGTTAACATTTCCGGTGGCGAGATCTACGGCGACCTGTCCGTTGGTGTATTCAAATCCATGACACTTTCCGGCGCTCCCAAGATCTACATGGGTCTGGGCAACGGTCTGCGTCTGCAATCTACAAATGAAGCCAAGATTGATGTCTCCGGGCTGACCCAGGGCGCAGAAATCTACCTGGACGGCGTGGATCAGACATTTACCGGCGCTTTGGAAAATGGCGAAACCATTCTTTCTTATTTTAAAGATGCCATCCGCGCTGACATTACCCTGACCGAAAACAATGAACTGCAGGTTGCCCAGGGCAGCACCGGTTACTGCCCCCACTGCTGGGAAAGCGGCGCAGAGGCTACCTGGGAAGAGTGGGATAATGGCAGCGCAACAACTACCAGTGTCACGAACAAGACCGCAACCGGCCACTACTATTTTACTGCCAATTACACCAAGAAGGGTCTTTTCTCCATTGGCACCAAGGATGTAAAGAACAATGATGTGGTTATTGATATGGCTAGCAAAAGCCTGACTGTCACGGATAAAAAGGCGTTCAATCTGTACAGTAATCTGTCTCTGATGGACTCTGTGGGTGGCGGCTACATCACCAGCACCGGTCATGGCGGTGCAAACGGCGGTGTCATCATGGGTACTGCCAGCGGTAAGTTCAATATGTACTCCGGCACTTTGAGCCGTACTGTGAAGTCTGGTGAAGAACACAAGAACGTTCTTCTGGGCGGCATTCTGTACGCACCCTCCGGTTCTGTTACCAATATTTACGGCGGCATTATCCGTGACGGCATCTCTGCAGCCAGCTCCGATGGCACAAACTATCCCAAGGGCGGTAACATTGATGCCATGGGTGAGTTCAACATGACTGCCGGCGCACTGATCGGCGGTAAGGCTTACACCACTACTTATAAAAATAATAACACAGAAAATCCCATTCTGGATAAAAACGGAAAGATCGTTGTTGCTTACGGCTATGGCGGTAACCTGTTCCTTGGCGGCACTGCCAATATTACCGGCGGCCACATTGTGGGCGGTAATGCAACACAGGGCGGTAATATCCACATCACCACCGGCGCAGAGGTGACCATCACTGATGCCTCCATCCGTGACGGTGTGGCAAACGAAACAGAAGGTCTGATCGATGCAACTGTTGATTTGGGTATGCGTGGCGGTAATATCTTCATTACCGGTACAACTTCCAAGCCTCAGGATGTGACCTTGACCGACACACTGATGGTAAACGGCACTTCCCGTGAGCATGGCGGTAATATCTATGTTACCTACGGCAAGCTGACTCTGAACGACACCCTGCTTACCGGCGGTATTGCCGGTGTTGAAACCGGCGATGACGGCCGTGGCGGTAACCTGTATATATCCAGCTCCGGTAAGTGCGATATGCATGATTCCATTCTGGGCAACGGCTATGCATTGGGTCACGGCGGCAACGTCTTCGGACCCGGCGGCGTAGATATGAGACTCTATAGCGGTATTATTTCCGGCGGCCGTACCAAGAACTACGGCGGCAACCTGTACTGCAGCGGTCTGACCATGTACGGTGGCGTTGTTACCGGCGGTACTTCCACCAACTCTAACGGCGGTAACATCTTCGTCTATGAAACCACCATTGAAGAAGGCAAGGAGCCTGCTTACAACTACCTGCACATTGAAGCAACCGAGGGCAAGCCTGCGCCGATCATTTCCAACGGCACCAGCTCTTCCATGGGCGGCAACATCACCATTGGCAAGAACTCCAAGGCAACGATCATAGGCGCCATCATTGAAGACGGCAACGGCGATACCGGCAACAAAACCGGCAGTGTTAACGGCGATAACCTGTACGGCCGTACAGGTACTGTTATGAGCCTTGAGGATACGCAGATCCGTGGTATCAAGGCCAACGGCAACGCCGGTAACGGTATTTATGCCGAAGGCGAACTGATCCTGAAGGGTAACACGGTTGTGACCAACGAGGAAAAAGACGATTGCGTCCGCCTCACCGAAGGCAAGCTGACTGTGGATGCATCCTTCTGCGGCGAAGTGGCCATTTCTTTTGCAGACTACCACTATGCAGATGCCAACGAACCTCAGGGCAGCACTTTGGCTGAGCAGAACACCACCAACGGCCTGTTCACCGGTAAGCTCTACCTGGACGGTCACAAAGACGTGGATTACGGTCTGCCTGCTATCTTCGCAGAAGAGGGCAGCAACCTCCTGCACGTGGCAGCTATCGCTGTCATTGATCCCGTGGAGGATGCGGTCACTTGGTACAGAGATATCAATACTGCTGCTGCAAACACTGCAGAGAATGCTTATCTGAAGCTGTACAAGGCAGAAAACGCTGCCCAGATCACTAAGGACATCGCCATTGACCTGAACGGCAAGAACCTGGCTGTCACCGGCAACGGCACTGTTTACGGCTTTGACAGCAAGAACGATACTTACGAAACCTTCGGCAACATGACTGTGGGCGAAGGCGTGGAGTACACCTCCGTGCATACTGCTCCCAACGGCAGACGTTACATTGCCCTGGAGACCGAGACCGGCGTATCCTTCCACAGACTGGGTCTTGCCATTACCGGTGTGTCCCTCCGTCCCTCTGCAGCCGGTGTTTACTACAAGGCTACCTGGGAGTGCGATGACCTGCTGAAGGAGAGCATTGAGTCCTTCGGTATTGCCGTCAGCACCGAGAATATGCCCGGCCTTGATTTTGCCACCGATGCAGATACTCTGTACACCACTGTGGCAAAGGAAAACTTTGTCAGCGGCCAGGCTGTTACCGGCGCTCTGATTTCCAATATCATCAAGACCGGCGATGACAACCAGACCCGTGGCAATATGCCCATCTACGCAGCACCCTACGCAGTGATCAACGGCAACACGGTTATTGGCGATGACAACGCTCCCACCATGGGCGGCGTGATCTACAGTATGAAGACCGTGCTGCAGAGCATTGACCGTGCATGGCACAAGCTGGCATCAACCCAGAAGGACGGCATTCGCGCACTGTATGCTCTTGACAGTGAAGTGATGGCAACCTGGGATCTGTACAACATCACGGCTGCAATTGAGGGTACTCCTGCAATTCGTCCTCTGAAGGTTCTGACCCTGGGTCACTCCCTGGCTGTTGACTCCGGTCACATGCTGAACCTGGTGGCAGATGCAGAAGGCTATGACCAGCCCATGGAGATCGCAACGCTGTACTACTCCGGTTGTCCTCTGTACAAGCACGTGAACTACATCAAGAACAATTCCGCTGTGTACGATCTGTATGTCAGCTCCACCACCACTCCCGGCAAGGCACCCGTGATTACCAAGAGTGTCACCATGGAGTATGGTGTGAAGTACATGGATTGGGATATTATCATCATGCAGGGCGGTGTCTTTGAGATCGCTTACGATGATAAGTACCAGGATGGCAACATCCAGTTCATTCAGAACTACGTGGATTCCATCAAGACCAACCCCAATGCTATCTACGCATGGCACATGGCTTGGGCTTGCCCCACCGATAACGAGCTGCGTGACAAGTATCCCTACAGCCCCAACAGCTACTACACCAGCTACGAAGCTTTTAATGACGACCGTACTACCATGTACAATGCCATCACCGGCGCTGTGAGCAGAAACATCGTCACCGATGACAGCTTCCTCTACCTGATCCCCTCCGGCACAGCCATTGAGAACGCACTGTCCTCTTACCTGGTTGAAAAGGATCTGCACCGTGACTATGTCCATGTGTCCGACCTGGGCCGTGTGATCGCATCCTACACCTGGTACTGCACCCTGGCAGGTATTGACCACCTGGAGGAGATTCAGTTGGATGCCATTCCCAAGGCATTCCTGAAGTCCACCTCTGACAAGACCCAGGACAGAGTCCTCACCGAGGCTGAAAAGGCAATCGTACTGGAGTCCGTGAACAACGCACTGGCAAATCCCTTGCAGATGACCCAGTCCCAGTATACTGTGGCTCCCTGATACAACCCCCAAAAAGCGCTGCCCACCCGGGCAGCGCTTTTTCTTTCCTTTTTCCTTCCCGGAGCGAAGTTATGACTTTGCACGTGAACAGAAAAACTGTTGCAAATTGACTGCATATACTTTATAATAAATTGCGTAATAGAGCAGTTTGCATAAAACTGCGTGGAAGGAGAATGTTTATGAAGCGTTTCTTTGCGTTTCTGCTGGCTGTGGCCATGGTCATGGGTATGATCGTGCTGCCTGCATCCGCAGAAAAAACCGGCGCAGAACCCACAGAACAGACTACCTGCCCCCACTGCGGTGTGGCATGGAATGATTGTAACTGGCAGGTTCTGTTGATCGAAGAACCCGACAAAACCATCCCCAGCGGTCACTATTATTTGGATCAGGATCTTCCTATCCATACCCGCTATAAGATCGGTACTACCGACGGTCAGACAGCTGATCTGGCGGAAGACGTGTGTCTTGACCTGCGTGGCTTTGACCTGACCCAGACCGAGGCCAATAAGAGAGCCTTCTATGTCTACAACTACTGCCGCCTGTCTATTATGGACTCCGTTGGCGGCGGTAAGGTCATCGGTACCGGCTATAAGGACAATTCCGGTGGCGCCGGCGGTACGATCTATACCTGCAAGAACGGTCAGGTGGATCTGTATAGCGGCACTTTGGTCAACGCCCAGAAGGACCGCACCTCCAGCGGTGGCGTTTTGTACATAAATACCGATGCCGTCTTTAATATGTACGGCGGTATCGTGGATGCTTCTGAAGTTACCCATGCGGCTGCATCTACTACGGCCCGTGGTCCTGCAATGTTTATTTCCGGTACTGTAAACATCTCCGGCGGTATGGTGGTCGGCGGCGAATGTTATCAGGGCGGCACCATTGGTGTCCACACCAGCGGTAAGCTGTATATCTCCGGCGGTACCATTATGGGCGGTAAATCCAGTAGCTATGGCGGTAGCATTTACTCTCAGGGCTATGTGAGCGTTTCCGGCGGCCTGATCACCGGCGGTTATTCCACCGGCGGCCGTGGCGGTAATATCTACTCCTCCGGCAGCACCGCAGAGCTGGTGATCTCCGGTGGCATGATTGAGAACGGTCAGTGCTCCAGCGGCGGCGGTAACGTATCTGTCTACGGCGGCAAGCTGACAGTTTCCGGCGGTACTGTCCGTGGTAATTTCTATACCTCCGCAGGCGGTACTTTCTTCGGTGCACCTGTGATTGACAACAATGGTTACGAAGGTCTGCAGGTAGCAGGTGGCAAGCTGGATGTCAGCGGCCTGACAGAGGGCGCACGTATTTATATTTCCGGCGCTACCGCTACCAATTCTCCTGTTATTACCGATGCTGCGGTCTCTACCAATGTTCAGGCCTGCTTGGATAATGGCTGGCTGCTGCCCGGTACCCGTTATGATCTGCAGGTAGTTGACGGCGCATTGGTTGTCAGCTTGGACAATAACGGCTATTGCCCCCACTGCCAGAAGGAAATTACCTGGGAGCCTTACGCAGCGGATATTAACACCTCCGGTCACTATTACCTTGCCAGCGGTGTCAGCCTGCCCGCAGGCTCTGCAGGTCTTACCATTGCTAAGGGTGTGGATATTGTGCTGAACCTGGCACACGGCAGCGCCAAGCCTGCAACCCCCTATCAGGTGGCAGGTACACTCAGCGTTCTGTCCACCGCAGGCTCTGTTGGTCGTATTGCCACAACGGCAACCTCCAGCGAAGCCAACGGTGCAACCATGAGCGTTACCGGCACACTGAACCTGTACGATGGCATTCTGGGCGCAAGTGGTAATACAGCAGTTACCACCACCGGTAACGGCGGCGTTGTTTACGTAAATGGCGGTAAGCTGAATATGTATGGCGGCTGGATCGACGGCGAAACAGCAGCAAACGGCGGTGCAGTGGCTACCGGCGACTCTACTTCTTCTGTCATCACCATGAACAATGGTGTCATCATCGGCGGTGCTGCCACCAGCGGCGGCGGTAACGTCTATATGTACAAGGGCAAGTTCCATATGAACGGCGGCCTGCTTTTGAACGGTAGCGCAAAGAGTGCCGGCAATATCTATAACTATCAGGGCGCAACTGTGAATATCAATGGTGGTATTATTGCCTATGGTACAGCTACCGACTCCGGCGGCAACCTGCGTCACGCATCCACCTCTTGTGTCACAAATATGACCGGTGGTATGATGTATGCAGGTGTTGCACCCTCCGGCGGTAACGCATATCCCAATAACGGTAAGTTCACCATGACCGGCGGCAGCCTTGTAAACGGCGTAGCCACCACCGGCACCAGCGGTAACCTCTACGGCCATTGCGGTAACTATTACATTGCCGGTAGCGGCGCAGGTAACGGCGATCCCTGGACAAAGAACTTTATCAAGATCGGCGATACCAACCCCAACGACGATATCCCCGCACCCCAGATCATCGGCGGCAGAGCCAAGACCTATGGCGGTAATATCTATGCGGATGGCACTGTCTATGTAGGCGACTGCACCGTTATCGGTGGCCGCGCAGAAAGCGCCGGCGCCAATATGTATCTGCATAAAAACGGCTACCTGTCTGTGGAGGAGACCTTTACCGGAACGCTGACTATGGATCTGGCAACAGACCGCATCAAGCAGCTGAATAACGACCGCGCCTTGGCAAATACCAAATGCGCAAAGCTCAACGGCGAAGTTTATGCCATCAACTATGACATGGCATCCCTTGTGCCTACGGAAGACGGCGCTTTGGGTCTGGGCGGCGCAGCGCTGGTGGAGGTTGCCACCGGCAAGCTGACCTGGTACATGAACGCACAGACCGCAGCTGATGATTGCACTGCTACCCAGTATGTACGCTTGTATGCCCCTGAAAGCACACTGGTCATGAATAAGGATCTGGTGCTGGACTTGGGCGGCACAAAGCTGAATGTGTCCGGTAGCGGTAAGCTCTATGCCTTTGATACCGCAAATGATAACTACGAAACCTACGGTGTTGCCACCGTCAGCGGTGTAACCGTTGAGCCTATGTACATGGCACCCAACAACCGCCGCTATGTGGCAGTGACCAACGAGGAAGGTACTTCCTTCCACCGTCTGGGTATGTGCGTCAGCCATGTGGCACTGCGTCCCTCTTCTGCAGGTCTGTACTACAAGGGTCTGTGGGAATGTGACGAAGTCCTCTCTGCACAGATTGCTTCCTACGGTATCGCAGTGAGCCTTGAGAATATGCCTGGCGAGAATTTCGCTACAGACAGCGATACGCTGTATACCACTCTCTCCGGCGAGAACTTCACCAGCGGTGTGGCACAGCCCAGCGCAATCATTGAAAATATCATCACAGAAAACGGTGACAATGATACAAACGGTCGTACCGATATTTATGCCGCAACTTATGCTGTGATGGCAGACGGTGCTGTGGTCGTTGGTGATGACAATTCTGTGGTTGCCGGCGGTGTGTCCTACAGCATGTTTGAGGTGTTCCAGAACGTGAACCGTCGCTGGCCCAAGGTCACCGATGCGCAGCAGGAACAGGTAAAGGCAATGTACGGTGTGGATACAGAGACCATGGAATCCTGGGATCTGTATAACATCAAGGCTGCTATTGAAGGCACACCTGCGCACCGTCCTCTCAAGATTCTGACCCTGGGTCACTCTCTGTCTTTGGATGCCTGTCATATGCTGAATCTGGTGGCAGCAACAGAAGGCTTCTCTGACCTGACCATCGGCACACTGTACTACTCCGGTTGTCCTCTGTACAAGCACGTGAACCACCTGCAGAATGACCTGCCGGAATACAGCCTCTACGTCAGCAGCTCCAATACCCCCGATAAAGTGCCCACCATTACCAAGAGTGTTACCATGAAGTACGGCATTGAGTACGATGATTGGGACATTATCATCATGCAGGGCGGTGTGTTTGAGATCGCCAAGAGCAGCAAGTACACCGATGGCAACATCCAGATTATTCAGGATTATGTCAACCAGCACAAGACCAATCCCGATGCCATCTTTGCATGGAACTCTCCTTGGGCGCCTCCCACAGACAACGATCTGCGTGATAAGTACCCCTATGCTGACAATAGCTACTACACCAGCTATGAGGCATATAACCATGACCGTACTACCATGTACAATGCCATCACCCAGTGTCTGGAGGATCACATCGTCACCGACGATAGCTTCGTCTACCTGATCCCCTCCTGCACCGCTATGGAAAATGCGCTGACTTCCTACTGGGAGGAGAAGGACATTCACCGTGACTATGTCCACGCAACTGACTTGTCCCGTGTGATGATCTCCTACACCTGGTACTGCACCCTGGCAGGTATTGACCATTTGGATGAAATCAAACTGGATGCCATCCCCGTGGCCTTCTTCAAGTCCACCAAGGCTACAGAGGACAGAGTCCTGACCGATATGGAAAAGGCTATCATTCTGGAATCTGTGAACAACGCCCTGGCAAATCCCCTGGAAGTCACCCAGTCCCAGTACACGGTAAAGCCCTGAAATAACCCCAAAAGCGCTGTCCGCCCGGGCAGCGCTTTTTTGTTTGGCGGTAAGCTGACCGGGGAATCAGCTTTTCGTGGGGAGTCGCAAAAACGAATTTGACGAAAGATTGCAATTTGATAATTTCTGTTCTATAATGAATCCTGTAATGTTGCAGTTTGTTTAAAAACTGTGCGGAAGGAGAATGTTTATGAAGCGTTTCTTTTCGTTTCTGCTGGTAGTGGCAATGGTCATGGGTATGATCGTGCTGCCTGCCTCTGCGGAAGAAGTGGTGGAGACACCCAAGGTATGTCCTCACTGTAATACTGCCTGGGATGCTTGTAACTGGACACCCTGGGTGGCAGAGGATACGGAAAACTCTGTCCTCAGCGGTCACTACTACCTGGACGAGGAACTGGATATGACAGCCCGATATAAGATCGGTACTGCCAAAGGCCAGGGGCAGGAACTGGCGGTGGATGTGTGTATTGACCTGCGTGGCTACAGTATGACACAGACAACCTCCAATACCCGTGCCTTCTATGTGTTTGACCACTGCACCTTTGCTGTTATGGATACGGTAGGCGGCGGTCAGATCGTCGGCACGGCAAGAGGCGATGACGGTGGCACGATCTATGTCCGTACCAATGGTGTTTTGCAGCTGCACAGTGGCGCTCTTGTCAATGCGCAGAAAAACAGACTGAGAGACGGCGGCGTTATCTTTGTGGAAAATGGCGGCACATTTGAAATGCGTGGCGGCATTGTGGATGGCTCCGGCGTTACTGTGCAGACAGATTATACGAAAAACGGCTCTGCCATTTACTGCGCAGGCAACGTTAACATCTATGACGGTATGATTTTAGGCGGCAGTGCTAATTTCGGCGGCACTTTCTATGTGTCGGAGACCGGCGTTGTGAATGTGTTCGGCGGCACGGTTATGGGCGGTACCAGCGTATCCCACGGTGGCAGCATCTATAACCTGGGTAAACTGCACGTATCCGGTGGCCTGATCACCGGCGGCTATGCGCCCAAGGGACGTGGCGGCAATATCTATTCCTCCGGCGATGTCGCCCAGCTTTTGATTACCGGCGGTATCATTGAAAACGGTCAGGCGGATAGCTCCGGCGGCAACATTGCGGCCTATAACGGCAGCGTTGAGATCACCGGCGGCACCATCCGGGGAAATGTCTATTTCAAGACGGACGCCACTCTCTCCGGCGCACCGGTCATTAACCACTGCGACTATGAAGGCTTGACCTTGGTGAAGGAGAACATCCTGACGGTCAAGGATCTGACCGAGGGTGCAGATATCATTCTGCAGGGCGACGGTGTCATGACCGATGCCAGTGTATCTCCCAATGTGTCGGAGTACCTGGAAAAAGGCTACCTGACCCCTGCCAGCCGCTATGGACTGAAGGTGGAAGAGGGCGCTCTTGTTGGCACAACGGACGGCAACGGCTATTGTCCGCACTGTGGGCAAGAGGTGATATGGAGTCGGTATACTCCATCAACTGCAAGCTCCGGCCACTACTATACCTCCTCTACCACCGAACTGCCGGAGGGTTCTGCCGGTCTGACCATTGGCACCGGCGTGGATATCGTTTTAAATCTGATCTCCGGCGGCATCAAGCCGGCAACACCTTATCAGGTGGCAGGTAAGCTGTCCATTCTATCTTCTGTGTCTTCTGCCAAGCGCATGTTCACCACGGCAACTGCCACGGAAGCAAACGGTGCGACTTTCTATGTGACCGGCACTTTGAATCTGTATGACGGTGTTCTGGGGCCGGCTGCCAATACCGATACTGTAACCACCGGTGAAGGCGGCGTTATCTATGCCGATAACGGAAAGGTCAATGTTTACGGCGGTCTGATTATGGGCGCAACCGCTGCCAAGGGCGGCACGATCGTCCTGCAGGGCACCAAAGCCAGCCCCCAGGCGCAGCTGAATATGTTTAGCGGTGTGATCCGTGATGGCGTAGCCACCGGCGGTGGTGGCAACATCATTATGGAATACGCAAAGGTCAATATTGAAAACGGCCTTGTTTTGAACGGCAAGGCAAATAACGGCGCGAATCTCTACAATGACGGCGGCACAAGCTCACTGCTGACCATTCGAGGCGGCATTATCTCCCAGGGTACAGCAGCCAACTTCGGTGGCAATCTGTACCATTCGGCAACCAATAGTAAAACCACCATGTATGATGGTCTGCTGTATAATGGCGTGGGTAAAAGCGGTGGCAATGGCTATATCAATAACGGTGTTTTCAATGTGTATGGCGGTAAGCTGTATGCCGGTGTTGCCAACAGCGCCGATGGCGGCAACATCCATGCCAATGCCGGAAAATACTATATTGAAAAAGAGGAAAATATAGATAAGAACTATACCTACATCGGCGATAACGATCTCACCGATGCCATTGCTGCGCCCCAGATCATTGGCGGCAGAGCAACCACCAACGGCGGCAATATTTACGCCACCGGCAATCTGAAGCTGGGGAAATGCCACATTGCCGGCGGCAAGGTGAAAAACGGAGACGATGACCTGCAGTTGGGTGACTTGGCATATATGACGGTGGAACCTGCCTTTGACAGCACCTTGGTAATGAGTCTGTCGGGTGTGCGGCTTGCCCAGCTGGAAGTAAATCGGGAGCTGCTCAATACCTTCTGTACTGAACTGAACGGCAAGCTCTACGTAAGAAATTACAATATGGCCATGTTGGTGCAGTCGGAGAAGGACACCCTGACACTGGCAGGCGCTGCCTTGATAGACCGTGCCACCGGTGAGCCTACCTGGTACCCGGTTGCCCAGGGGGCGGTGGATGCCTACACGGAAGACTACTATATCCGCCTTTATGCGCCGGAAAATACCGTTGAAATCACAGATGATGTTGTGGTGGATCTCAACGGCTCTGTACTGACTGCCGGCGGCAGCGGCAAGCTCTATGGCTTTGACAGCGCAAACGATACCTATGAGAGCTTCGGCAGCGCAGTTGTCAACGGACCTGCGGTGGCGCCTGCGTTCCTTGCGCCCAACGGCAATCAGTACATCACAATTGAAAATGATAACGGTATTTCTTTCCACCGTTTGGGCATTGGTATCACCCATGCCTCTGTGCGTACCGCCTGCGCCGGTATTTATTACCGTGCAGTGTGGGAATGCGATCCGGTTTTGCAGGAAAAGATCATGTCCTGCGGTGTGGCGGTCAGTGTTCAGGATATGCCCGGAAGTGACTTTGCCTCCGACGAGGATACTTTGTACACCGCCTTTGCTGCCGACAGCTTCGTCAGTGGCGAGGCGAAGACCGGCGTAATGATTGAAAACATCCTGCGGAAGGATGGGGATAACTGGGAGCGTGGTCTGCAGTCCATCTATGCAGCAGCCTATGCTGTGCTGGATGACGGAACGGAAGAAGGCACTGTCATCATGGGCAATCAGAACGTGGGCTACAGCATGGCAGATGTTCTGAGGAATGTGGATCACATTTGGCCCAGACTGACAGAGGGACAAAAGACCCTGATGAAGGAGCTGTACAATATGGACCCGGATACCATGAAGAACTGGAGCCTGTACAACCTGATGGCAGATATCAACGGTACGCCTTCTGTCCGCCCCTTGAAGGTGCTGTCCATCGGTAACTCCACAGATGTGGATGCTATCCATATGCTGAACCTGATCGCTGCAGCGGAAGGCTACGATCAGGAACTGGTCATTGGCATTTTGTACTACTCAGGCTGCAAAATGAACCAACATGTGGACTTCATTCAGAATAATACCGATGCTTACGCACTGTATATCAGCAGCACCTTGACCCCGGATGTGCCGGCTGTCCGCTATCCCGGTACCACCATGTACGAGGGTCTGCAATATACAGATTGGGATATTATTGTCTTGCATGAGGATGATCTGCGTTCGGATAAGGAAACCTACTTTACCAACGGCAATATCCAGTTTGTGCAAAATTATGTAAACCAAAATAAGCGCAATCCCGAAGCAGTGTTCGGTTGGCATATACCCTGGGTAAACCCGGATGACCCGGATCTGCTCAGCACCTATCCCAATAAGTCAAACGGCTATGTTTCTGCCATTGAGCGCCACGGCGGCCGTGTGCCTTTCTTCAATGCTGTTCTGGAAAATACGGGGAAATATGTCTTTACAGACAACAGCTTTACCTACATTATCCCTGCCGGTACAGCAATGCTCAATGCAGACACCAGCTACCTGACCCAAAAGGATCTGCACCGTGACTACTACCACAATACGGATTTGGGAAGAGTCATCGCTGCCTATGTATGGTACTGCACCATTGCAGGTGTTGACCGCCTGGAGGAGATCAAGCTGGATGCCATTCCGGTAGCCTTTTTCCGTACTACCAAGAGTGACACAGACCGTCCCATTACAGATGCGGAAAAGGCTATCATCCTGGAGTCTGTGAACAATGCCCTGGCAAATCCCCTGGAGATCACCCAATCTCAGTACACCGTGGCTCCCTGAATACATACAAAAAGCGCTGCCCACCCGGGCAGCGCTTTTTGCCATACATCCCGGATTCGTCTTTTTTTACGAAAAAGTGCGAAATAAGCACCAATAAATAAAACACTATTGACAAAAAGACGTGGTATGTTACACTAATAGAAAAAAGTGCGGAGGTGCAGTATGAAAAAAGGATTACTTATTTGCATTGCCCTTTTGTGCCTGGTGTGCTGCTTCACGGCGGCGGCATCGGCAGCGGAATTGCCGGAGGTGTGTGAGCATTGTAATACACCCGTAACCTGGCAGCCCGTAACAGAGCATATCCAGAATATGGAAGAGGACGGGCATTATTACCTGGCCTTTGAAGGGGATACCCTGGAATCAGGCGCCTGGAATATCAAGGGCAACGTGTGCCTTTACATGAACGGCAAGACACTCATTGGCGATAAACGTATTTTCTCCATCACCGGTCAGTTGAACCTGATGGGCGAGGGTACCGCTATGAGCGGTGGATATAGTAGCAGCTCCACTGCCACAGGCGGTGTTGTATATGTGAATAAAGGTCAGTTTAACCTTTATGGTACCACTGTGAAAGCAAAGGACGATAAGTGCTATGCTGCCAGTGGCGGTGTGGTCTATTGCTCCGGCGGTACTGTCAATGTGTACAGCGGTGCGATCCTGGGAGGTCATTCTTCCGGTAGTGGCGGTACGCTGTATCTGCGCAGCAGTACAGGCTGTCTGTATGGCGGTGAGATCGGCGGCGGCATATCTGATGCGGACGGCGGTACCATTGTTTTGAGCACCAAATCTACCATGACCATTGACGGCGCTACCATTCTTGCCGGTTCGGCAGTCAGTAAGGGCGGTACGATCGTTGTTGCATCGGGCAATACACTGAATGTTGTCTCTGGCACCATCAATGGCGGCAGCGCCAAGACCGGTGACAGCATTCACGTCACATCACCGTCTGTGCTGAATATCTCCGGCGGTACGGTCATTGACGGCGCAGCCTCCGGCATTTACCTGGAAACCGGTAGCACCATGAACCTCTCCGGCTCTGCGGTGCTGGGCACAGTGAAGTTTAATAACCTTTCCGCAAAGCCCCTGAAGATTTCCGGCGCTTACACCGGCAGCTTCACCCTGGCAGCCGGCAGCTCCAAATATCTTGTGGACGGCTATGAGGTGGGTGTTTCCGACAATGCAGACCTCTCCGGCGCAAAGATCAAGGTGGATGCAGATGATATGAAGCTGTGTGTCCGTGGTGATGCACTGCGCTGCAGCCTGATCGGTGACATCGTTCCCAAGGAGTACGAAGCCGGTTATTGCCCGGTTTGTAAAACAGAGGTTTTGTGGGAGCTGTGGGACGAGGAAAGACTGGCAACAGCTACCCGTATGAGCTTCGGTCACCACCGTGCAGCCTTTGAAGGCGACAGCGCCTACATGTCTGTTAAGAGCCTCAGCGGCAGCGATTATGTCTGCTTTGATATGTATGGCAAGACCGTGACTGCCGACCGCGCCTTCGTGGTCAGTGACGGTACGCTGAACCTGATGGACACTGTGGGTAACGGCAAGATCGTGGGTCATGGCCCGGTGAGTACGTCCTCCAAGCATGGCGGCACGTTGTATATTTACGGCGGCAACACCGTAAACCTTTACAGCGGCACATTGACCTATGAATATCCCACCGACGGACGTGCCTGCGTGAATTACGGCGGCGTTTTGTACGTAATCGGTACCTTTAATATGTACGGTGGCAAAGTCTACGGCGGCGCTGCCAAGCGTGGCGCAAATATTTACGGCGCTGCAGTTTCCGGCGGTGTGTCCCACATTGGTCTTTACGGCGGCGAGGTGGGCAGCAGTATCGCCATTCCTGACGGTACCTCCACCACCGGCCCCTGTATTCTGGCTTGCGCAACCATCACCCTGGGCGGTGAGAGTAAGGTGACAAATATCCGCTTTGGCAACACGGATTACTCTCCTGCCTATGCAGAACGTGTCACAGTGGCAGATGATTTTTGCGGCACTGCGCGCATCACCACGCCCTCCTTTAATGGCGCTTACACCATTGGTTACGGCAATGTGACAAAGGGTATTACCATTTCCAACTCCGGCGCCGACAAGTGGCACGCTGTTGACGGCCGCCTGGTGGCTACCGGTGAGGGTGCGCAGGTGGTCTGCCTGAAGGAAGACGGCACTTCTGCAGCGTATGCCGGCTTTGGCGCAGCTGTGGCGGCATATACTGCCGGCGACAAGCTGGTGCTTCTGCAGGATGTGGCAGATGCTGCCACCGTTACCGGCACGGTGTATGTGGAACTGAACGGCTATACCGTTTCCGGCAACATTGACGGCACCGGCACACTGGTCTGCGCTGACAACGCAACAGATGATTTCACCGTTGCCGACGGTAAATACGGCAAGCTCACCGGCACTGTGACCTGCAAGGTCGCCGGCGCTACCCCGGATGTTCCCCAGGCAGAGGATCACTACATCATGCTGCAGGAGGAAGCCGGTATCTCCTTCCACAGACTGCAGCTGAAAATCGTGAATTCCGTTCTGCGTCCCAGCTGCGCCGGTATCTACTACCAGGCAGAGGTCCTGGGCGACGAGTTGATCACCCCCATGCTGGACAAAATGGGCGTGGCTATGAATGCTGCGGAAGCACCAACTGTCCACAATTTTGAAACCACCAGCCTTTATACAGTACAGCCTTACGGCGCTACCGGCTTCAGTACACTGCTGTCCGGTGTCATGAAGAAGGACAACACCGATGCGCAGAATGAAGCCAATGCCGTAACGTCTGTTTATGCCGCAGCTTACGTGACATTGACAGACGGCACCATGCTCCTGGGCGGTGTGGTCAGCACCGACATGAAGGCGCAGGCAGCTGCCATTGATGTAGAGTGGTACAATCTTTCCACACCCCAGAAGCTGGCTTACACAGAAATGTACCGTGCCTACCGTACGGTTATGGTAAATTGGGAAACCACCCGTGTTGCTACCAGCGCTGATGTGCTGGATCGTTATGATACAGAGGATAACGACAAATATGCCAATGCCTGGAACTACGATGTGGTAGAGGCGGCAAAGGCAGATGGCAAGATCCACTATTATTTCCTTTCCAGCGAGGGTTATGTATTTAAGCCCACCTCCAAGTACCCCAAGAAATCCGGTGATTGTTGCCTGGTGGTGTTCCCCAACGGACAGACCATGCTCATTGACTCCTCCTGGGTGTACAGCGCAAAGATCCTGGTACAGAATCTGCAGCGCATGGGCATTTCCTACCTGGACTACGTTATGATCAGCCATCCCCATGAGGATCACCAAAACGGTATTTTCCACGAGGCATCCCTGATGGCTTCCGGCTTTATGCAGACCATTACCATCGGTGAGGTCATCTACCGTGGCGGCAACGATCCCGAGTCCTTCAGCGCTTACCGTGTACCCGTGGCCTGCGAGGAGTTTGGTATTCCTTACCGCACCATCAACAGAGGCGACGTGATGTACTTTGGTGAGGTAAAGATGACTTGTCTGTGGCCGCTGCCCGGTGTTGGCGATGTGCAGATCACCGGCGGCCTGGATATCAACGATAACTCCATCGTGGTACGCTTTGACTACGGCGAGCATAGCTCTCTGTTTGTAGGCGATCTGTACAGCAGCACCGGTGAGGCAAGATTGATGCAGTGGACAGATCCTGAATTGTTGGATACAGATCTTTTGAAGGTCCCCCACCATGCGCACAACACCTCCTCCGCTCTGGATTTCCTGGAGGCGGTATCTCCCGAGTATGCGGTAGCCACCGGCTACATTGAATCTCCTGCGGCGGTATACACTCGTTTTGATACCGCAGGTATTACCCTCCTGCAGGATACCACCAAGGGACATATCCATATTGCCTCCGGCGCAGACGGTGTCATGACCTATGAAACCAGCCGCACCGAAGCCTTGGAGGACGTTCCCGTAGGTGAAGACGACGAGGAAGAATCAGAATAAGCATAACAAAAAGCGCTGCCACAATGGCAGCGCTTTTTCGTTTGAATTTCATTATCTTAATATGCACCGAAGAGCCAGAGGCACAGCGGAATGGTCACGCAGCACAGCACACTGGTGACGCAGGCAAGAGCAGCACCGGGGCGGCAGTCCTCGCCGATCAGCTTGGGGAAGACGATGGTGTTCAGTCCGCAGGGCAGTGCCAGTATGATCAGCACCGGTGTGACAAACTCCTTGAGACCTATGAGCAGCATCAGTCCGCAGACGGCGCAGGGGATCACGATCAGGCGCAGGAAAGAAATGATATACACAGATTTCTGACTCAGCATATCCTTGAGGCTGTACTCGGAGATCACCATGCCCGTCAGCAGCATGCTGATGGGACCCATAGCGCCCTGGGCTTTGTTCAGGAAGCTTTCAATCAGCGCCAGCAGCGGCTGGCCTACCGGTTTGATAAATTCCACAAAGCCGGGGAGATAGTTGACAAAGAAGGAAACAGTGTAGGGCTTCAGCAGACCTACCAACGCACCTGCCACCAGGGCGATGTTCACCGGACCCATCAGTTTTTTCAGGGACATCTTGTTCTTCGTCAGGGAGCAGTAGCCCATGGAATAGGTGTAAATGGACAGAGGGACGGCGAACATCATAACGTTCAGCAGCATGGTATCGCCGAAAATGGCCTGGGCAAGGGTATAGCCCACGTAGCCATAGTTGGAGGAGATCATGGAATACTCATACACACGACGGGTGTAGGGGTCCTTGGTCAGCGCCTTGGCAATAAACTTGCCTGCGATAAACATGACCACCACAAACACCGCAGAGATCAGCACCAGGGGGTATTTTTGGGTCAGGTACTCCACAGTAAAATTGTTGGAGAAGGTCTTGAACACGTTGGCAGGCAGGAAAATGTAAAAGCCCAGGGAAGAGAGCAGCTTGCTGTGGCGGTTGTCCACCTTGCCCAGCTTGGACATAATATAGCCCAGGGAAATGAAAAGCAATAATAAAAGAATTTGTACAAATACAGCACTCATAATAAATCACCCTGCATGATTGTAGCACAAGATGAAAAAAAGTAAATGGAAATATTCACGCTGCATGGAATTTTCATAACAGTATTGCACTTTTTTCTTTGATATGCTACACTTAAAACGGTGATGTTATGTTTTCACATATGGAAAATTTAAAAATTCAAAGCGTGATCTGCGCACCTGCCTCCCGATGCCGCCGCTACGAAAACCGCACCAGCCATGCCCTGGTGCTGCGCCCGGACGGAGAGAGCCGCTATGATTTTGACGGCACCTATATGACCCTGGGCGTAGGGGAGATGCTCTTCATTCCCAAGGGCAGTAACTACACAGTGCGCCGTGTGGGGGAGTGGGAGCAGATGTATTGCCTTATCAATTTTGATGCGGATATCCCCCGGGGAAAGCCTACGGTGTTTTCTCTTGGGGCACAGCCGGATACCGACAGGATCTGCGCCCAGCTGCAGAAGCTGCGTGTGCTGACCACTGACGGGGAGCGGTACCGCGTGATGGCGCTGTTTTATGAGCTGATCGCCGGTGCCTGCGAAAGCCACGGCAGGAAGGACGGCGCCGATGCCCGTATGCAGCTGCTTATGCCTGCCATAACGGTGCTGCAGGAATCGGTATTTGATCCCCAGCTGCGGATCTCCCGTCTGCCGGGCTTGTGTGGCATGTCCGATACCTATTTCCGTGCGCTTTTTATGGAATGCTACGGTGTCACACCGAAAAAATATGTTTTAGGCAGAAGACTGACCCATGCAAAAACCCTCCTGGACAGCGGAGAGTACGATTCCATTACCCAGGCGGCGCAGCTGTCCGGCTTTGAAGACCCCTTGTATTTCAGCAAGGTCTTTAAAAAGCACTATGGCTATCCGCCCAGCCGCAGAATGAAATAAAATAAAGCCGGGTGCTGCAGCTGCAACACCCGGTATTGATTTACTGTGCCTTCAAGTCTTCCAGCATGGAGACATATTCACTGGCAATCTTTTCTGCAGTGCCACGCTCATACTTGGTAACGTGGGACTCGTAGCTGCCGATCTCCCAACCCAGCTCGTTAGGAAGATAACCCTCTGCACCCTGGGCGCAGGTGATCACAAAGGTCATGGGGTAGGGGGAGTTCTCCTTCACATACATGCCCTGGGCGCCGAACATTTCGTAGGGCGCAAAGATAAAGCTGACATCGCCCACGGCAAGCGTACGCAGCTGCATGGAGTTGGTCTCCGGCGCCTTGGAATTGTTAATGATGGCGCTGACCTCGTACACGCTGGCAAAGCCGTACTCCTTGGCGGCATTTTTGCCTTCGGTGGTGCCTCTGCCCACCTGATCCCAGATCAGCTTCACCTGGTTCGCTTCGGGCAGGCGCTCAATGCCGGCCTTGTTGTAGTTGCCGGTGTAGGTCTTTTCGGAGAAGCGGATGCCGGAATTTTCAATCTTGGTAAGAGAATCCATGGTTTCCACGGCAATGCGACCCAGTTCCTCGCCGTATACCAGGTAATCGCTGCTGAAGGTCTCGGACAGCACACGGCTGCTGGGCACCTGGTCACCGGCAGCGGCAATAAAGTAAGCCACCAGAGAGTCGGTGTTTGCCTCAATGTAGTCACGGGCAGGAGCGGGGAAGTCAGCGGAAAGCACGGTGTTGGACTGATTCATGGTAGCGTGGGCAGGGAAGTTCATCATAACGATGTCCTTCTTGTCCTCTGCGGCACGGGCAAATTTGATCAGCTGCAATTCAGTATCTGCCTCAGCGGCGTGACCGACGATGTTGCCGGAACTGAAATTGCCAAAGTTAGAGCCGGCAAAAGTGCCGTTATCCAGTTTGTAGTGACGAACCCAGGCCATGCCCTCGGCTTCTGCGCTGCCGTACCAGACCTCTGTGGGCGCCAGATCTGCCACAGCGTCCTTGGCAGCCTGGACTGCCAGGTCAAAGAAATCCTTTCGGTACTGATCCACATTGGTAGTACCGTCGGAACGGATGGCAGCAGAGGAGTGGGAGTGGGTAGCTGCCAGGAGAATGTTATCCTTGGGGATGCCGGTGGCATCGCTGATGGCGGCCTTGGCAGGATCGCAGAACAGATCGTCAGCGGTAATAAAGTCCATGGTGCCGACCAGGAAGGTCTTACCGTTTTCCTGCAGGGCAATGAAGGTAATGTACAGATAGTCCTGGTAGCCTTCGGAGTTACGGGTGGCAGCACCGCCGGACAGCTGCACCTCGTATTCCGGGGTGATGTTGGCGCGTCCGAAGCCTGCCTGCAGCCCCTTGGCTGCGCCGCCGCTTTCACCGCAGGCGCAAAGTCCCAGCGCCAAAACAACGGTCAGGAGAAAACAAATGAATTTTTTCATGGTAAGTACCTCCTTGTTTTTTGCTATTATAACATGAATAAAGAAAATATACAATGAGAAAATAGAAGCTGCTTACTTGCTTTTGCCGGTGCGCATCTGCTATAATAGGCACATTAAGAAAGGGGGTGCGCAATATGCGGATCTTGTTTGATTCCAAAAAAGAAATATATAAGACTCCCTTCGGGTGCGTTACCCCCGGAGAGACTTGCTGCCTGCGTGTGCGCATCCCGGTAAGTGTAGGTACCAGCGCCGTGACCTGCGTGCTGCAACGGGAAAACGGAGAGAGCTTCCGTGAGGTGGCATTTTCCTTCCTGGAGCAGGCAGATGCCTATTGCACCTGGCAGTGCAGCTTCTCTTTGGAAGTGACGGGACTGTTTTTCTACTATTTCCGTATCACGGGACACACGGGAACTTTCCGACTTTTCAAATACGGCGACGATACCAACATGGAAGACGGCGCACTTTGGCAGCTGTCCTGCATCCCTGCAGACTTTACCACACCCCAGTGGGCAAAGGGCGCTGTGATCTACCAGGTTTTCCCCGACCGCTTTCACAAATCAGGAAGCTGTGACCTCACCGGCAAGCTGACACCCTACACCCTTCACCAAAGCTGGGACGAGGAGGTGTCCTGGCAGCCGGACGAAAACGGAAAAGTGCTGAACAATGATTTTTACGGCGGCAATTTCCGAGGTATCACGGAGAAGATGGACTACATCGCTTCCCTGGGTACGACGATTTTGTACCTGAATCCCATCAGCAAAAGCTTTTCCAGCCATCGCTATGACACCGGCGACTACAAGACCCCCGATCCCATGCTGGGAACGGAAGAGGACTTTAAAGCCATGTGCAAAGCCGCCCATGACCGTGGGATCCGGGTGATCCTGGACGGTGTCTATTCCCATACGGGCGCAGACAGCCTCTATTTTGACAAAAACGGCAGCTTTGGCGGCAAGGGCGCTTACTGTGACCCGGATTCTCCTTACCGCCGCTGGTATACCTTCCATCGTTACCCCGATGTTTATGACAGTTGGTGGGGCTTTGATACCTTGCCCACCGTCAGAAAGCTGGAGCCTGCTTTCTTACAATATATTATAGAAGCAGAGGATTCCGTGATCGCCCACTGGCTTGCCCTGGGGGCAGACGGCTTCCGGCTGGACGTGGCAGATGAGCTACCCAATGAATTTGTGGACAAGCTGAAAAAGCGTCTCCGCAGCCTGCGCCCCGACGGACTTCTGATGGGCGAGGTATGGGAGGATGCTTCCAATAAGATATCCTACGATGTCCGCCGCCGCTACTTCGTGGACGGCACTTTGGACAGTGTGATGAATTACCCCTTCCGAAAAGCGATCCTGGATTATGTTCGTGGCTGTGATGACGGAAGCGCCTTCCGGGAAACGGTGCTGACGGTGGCAGAGAACTATCCTGCCCAGGTGCTGTGCTGCAATATGAACCTGCTGGGCACCCACGATACACCCCGAATGCTGACGGCGCTGGTGGATGATTTTGACGGCAGTCGTGAGGAACTGGCAAACCGCAGCTTGTCCCCGTCGCAGCTGCAGCTGGCGCTGGAAAGAGCGCAGATTGCAACGGTACTGCAGTACACCCTGCCCGGTTGCCCCTCGGTGTACTACGGTGACGAGGTGGGCATGGAGGGAGGGAAAGACCCCTTCAACCGCAGACCCTACCCCTGGGGAAGGGAAAATGCGGCGCTGCTTGCCCACTACCGCAGCTTGGGTGGCCTTCGGAAGACCCATGCGGCGCTTCGCCGGGGCAGCGTGGATTTTCTGCGGGCATCTGCCGGTCGCCTCGGCTTCCTGCGGAAGCTGGGTGGAGAAGAAATTCGGATTTATGTAAACCAAAACCCGGAACCCTGGACAGTTCCCACGGGGAAGTTGCTGATAGGACAAAGCCTGCAGCAGGTGTCCGGGGATGCGGTGACTCTGCAGCCTATGGGCTGGTGTATACTGGAGGACTGACATGGAAAGAGAAGCATTTTTCAGCGGCTATTGCCGCCAGCTGGACGGCGCCCGCACTGTGGCGGTGGAGGCAGAGGGGAATGCGCTTACAGAGGTGGACTGCCTCTACGAGAGCTGTCCCTACGCACCGGCTTGTCCCATTGCCCAAAGTGTCCGGGCGTTTTTGGAAAAGGCGGAATGAACCGCTGACAACAAACCGACAGCCGCATTTGCAGCGTATTTTGGCGCTGTAAATGCGGTTTTTTTGTCGTTCAAAAATAATTTATAATTGTTCCTCTTGACTTTTTTAGCACTCTATAGTATAGTGTGCTTAGCACTCAGAGAGAAAGAGTGCTAAAAGGAACTGAGGAGGGTACACATGGAACTGACAGAACGGAAAAAGAGAGTTCTGCGCTCAATCGTGGAGCTGTATATCAGCACAGCGGAACCGGTTGGTTCAAAGGCTGTTGCGGAGCTGCCGGACATGAAGTATTCTTCCGCAACCATTCGCAATGAAATGGCAGAGCTTACCACCATGGGCTACCTGGAGCAGCCCCACACCAGCGCAGGTCGCATTCCCTCTGCGGCAGGCTACCGGCTGTATGTGGATGAGCTGATGGCAGGTTACCGCCTGAGCATGGACGAAGCCCATTCCATCAACGAGGCCATTGAAGCCAAGATGCAGAGAGTGGACGAAATGATGGAGCGAGTGGCAAAGCTGGTTTCCCAGGCAACCGACCTTCCGGCGATCTCTGTGGCATCCCGTCAGAGAGGCGCAACGGTGAAGCGGTTTGAGCTGATCCTGGCAGGACAGGGAACTGTGATTCTTGTTGTTATGTTAACCAACGAAGAAGTAGTCAACAAGCTGATCAAGCTCCCGGTGCTGGCAGGGGAGAGTGAATTGAAAATCCTCTCTGCAGTTCTCAATGCCACCATGACCGGCCTGGCGCCCGAGGAATTTACTCCCGAGCTGCTGGAGCGTGTTATGAGCAGCGCCGGTGAGGCAGCAAGCCTGGTGCCCGTCATTATGGAGTTCACCACAGAGGTTCTGCGGAAGCAGGGCAGCGCCAATATGGCGGTGGCAGGTCAGCTGCGGCTGCTGGGTCAGCCGGAGTACCGGGATGTGGATAAGGCACAGCGTGTGCTGACCACCCTGGATGAGGAGACACTTGCCAACCTGCCTGCAGTAATGCAGAACCAAAGCGGCACAAAGGTCATTGTGGGACCTGAAAATGTGTCCCAGGAGCTGAAGGATACCTCTGTTGTCATCACCAAGTTTGATATTGGTGACGGCATGCAGGGTATGATCGGTGTGGTAGGCCCCACCAGAATGGATTATGCCAAGGTAACGGCAAGACTTTCTTACTTTGCCGAGAGCCTATCCAAAATGTTTGCGAAGCCGGAGCATACAGAGCTTCCGGCAGGGAAAACTGAAGAGGAGGAATAAACGGTGGCGAAGAAGAAAAAGGAAGAACAGAAGAACGTGACCGAGGAAGCACAGGTGCAGGAAGCCGCCCAGGAGGCAGCGCCGGAGGTAAATCCCTGGGAAGAGAAGTACAATGCCGAGCATGACGCACACCTGCGCCTGGCGGCAGACTATGACAATTTCCGCAAGCGTACCGTAAAGGAAAAAGAACAGTCCTACGGCAACGGTAAGGCGGATGCCATTGAAAAGTTGCTTCCGGTATATGATAACCTGGAGCGTGCTTTGCAGCAGCCCACAGAGGATGCTGCTTACAAGAAGGGCGTGGAAATGACCATGACCCAGCTGGTAAGCATTTTCAGCGGCATGGGCGTGGAGATCTTCGGCGAGAAGGGTGACACCTTTGACCCCAATCTGCACAATGCCGTGATGCACACAGAAGAAGAGGGAACACCGGAAAATACCATTACGCAGGTTTTTCAGCGTGGCTTTAAGCTGGGCGACAAGGTGATCCGCTTCGCTATGGTTCAGGTGGCCAACTGATAAGGCGACCTTAAATACGTTAAAAATTTTATTGAATATATATGGAGGAAAATTATTATGGGTAAGATTATCGGAATCGACTTGGGTACAACCAATTCCTGCGTAGCCGTTATTGAAGGCGGCGAGGCTGTTGTTATCGCCAATGCTGAGGGCGCACGCACCACACCTTCTGTGGTTGCCTTCTCCAAGACCGGCGAGCGTATGATCGGCCAGGTGGCAAAGCGCCAGGCTGTTACCAACGCTGACCGCACTGTGGCTTCTATCAAGCGCCACATGGGCGAGGACTACCGTGTTGACATTGACGGCAAGGGCTACACTCCCCAGGAGATCAGCGCAATGGTGCTGCAGAAGCTGAAGGCAGATGCAGAGGCTTACCTGGGTCAGCCTGTTACTGAGGCAGTTATCACTGTTCCTGCATACTTCTCCGATGCACAGCGCCAGGCAACCAAGGATGCCGGTAAGATCGCCGGCCTGGATGTGAAGCGTATCATCAACGAGCCTACCGCTGCTGCACTGGCTTACGGTGTGGAAAAGGAAGGCGAGCAGAAGATCATGGTCTATGACCTGGGCGGCGGTACCTTTGACGTCTCCATCCTGGAGATCGGTGACGGTGTCGTGGAAGTCAAGGCAACCGCAGGCGACACCCGTCTGGGCGGCGACGACTTCGACGAGCGCATCATGAACTACCTGGTTGAGGAGTTCAAGAAGGCTGAGGGTATGGACCTGAGCCGTGATAAGGTCGCTATGCAGCGCCTGAAGGAGGCTGCTGAGAAGGCTAAGATCGAGCTGTCCGGCATGACCACCACCAACATCAACCTGCCTTATATCTGCTTCGATGCAGAGAACCATCCCAGACACATGGATGTGACCCTGAGC
>JAFYNQ010000095.1 GCA_017548065.1 Oscillospiraceae bacterium | reverse complement strand
TTTTGTCATTCCGAGGCTGCGTAAGCAGCCGTGGGAATCCCCATCTTACAGACGGAGATCGCCACGACTTGCTTTGCAAGTCTCGCAATGACATGCACAGAAGACCATTGACGTGGGGCAGATTTATTTTATTTATGCAGGGGGCAGTTTACGATGCACTTTTCACCGGTGACGGGACGGAACTTGAACACAGGGTCGTGCTGACGCAGCGCTGCATCCAGTGCCTCGGCGGTGACTTCCTCAGGGCAGGGAACGTGGGTGCGGCTGCCGACGTAGACGCCGCCTTCCTCGGGGATCAGTGCGAACTTGGTTGCCCAGTCGCAGCGGTTGTTGTCCACGGGCAGGTAAGTGACCTGCTTGCCGGCAATGTTCAGCTGGGTGAGGCGCTCCTTCTTCAGTGCGCCGGTGGGGCAGACGGTGAGGCAGCGCTCGCAGCCTGCGCAAGCGGCAGCAAGACCGGCCTTTACCTCGTCAGCTTCCAGGTCAGCATCGGTGACGATGGCGACAAAACGCTGATGAATACCGTACTTTTCAGTGACAACAGAGCCGTTGAGAGACATCTGACCGATACCGGCAGCCACAGCCTCCAAAGCGTTGCAGGAAGCATCATTGAACTGACCACGGGGGCTGCCAACGGTAGAGCCTGCGCCGGTGAGGTTGTGGGAGTAAATGGCCTTGTAGCCCATGCCGGTCAGTGCCTGGCAAAGGGAGTAAGCGGCATGACCGGTGAGACGGTTTACCTCATACTGGGTGAATACGTAAGGACCGACAGCTTCTGCAGGAGGCTGACCCACACGGGTGGCGGGGGTGTCGGGGTAGTGCATACCCAGCACAATGACGGATTTGGCATCGGACAGCAGGTCGGTAGCCTTGACGAAATGACGCTTCTCTTCCTTCACGATGGGATCAAAAGCGGTCATACGGGGGTTCTTATCCTCAACCACGAAATGGGTCTCGTCCTTGCGGATCTCACGCAGCTGCTCAGTGATGCTGTCAATGGTCTCGGCAGAGGCGACACCGATCAGATCAATGCCCTTGTCCTTGGCAAGCTGCTGCAGCTGTGCCTTGGTGTCTTCTGCAGGGTCAACATGGCAGATGTCAGTAGCAGCATAGTCAACAAAGGGAGCGGCGGTGAGGATCAGAGCGGTACGGATCTCCATGTTTTCCTGGCCGGGGATGTGGCACAGCGCACGGAAGGGAGCGTGGGAAATGGAGGTCTTGGGCAGAGCGCTGTAGCCAAGAGCTTCCAGGTCACGGCAAACATCCAGCTCGGTGAAATCCAGGCTGTACTGTGCAATACGGCCGTAGCTGTTCAGGGACTCGTCACGGTAATTGTGGCGCAGAGAACCGGCCTCACCCTCGGTGTTGGAGATACTGGTCTTGTGCTTGATACCGCTGTCCTCCGGCATCTGATAGCAGGCGGAGAGCAGAATTGCGCTGACGCCGTCGGGCATCTCGGTGGTAATGTCAATGCCGGCCGCTGTCAGAGTCTCCTTGGAGAGGAAGTGGACACTGTGCAGATCCCACTTGCGAGCCTGGGTCAGCACGTTGTCATACACCTGGCGGTGTACAGCCAGATCGGAGGGAGCCACATGGCGCTTGCGACGGGCAGTCTTCTTGCAGTAGTCCTCGTCCCAGACACGCAGATGCTTGGGCAGACATACCTTCAGGCAGACACCGAAGGCGCCCACTCTTGCACCGTACTTTGCTACGTGATCCAGCAGCACCTGCTCATCCACCTTCTCGGGGATGGGAATATCCAGGTCCAGGTTGAAATGCTCACCCCAGGCGCAGCGCCACAGGTTCTTGTTGCAGAAAATGTGATCCTTGCCCTCAACCACCACGTTCTTCTTGCCGTTTACCTCCTTGCGGTAGGCATTGGTGGGACACTTGCGGATGCACTCGCCGCACATATCGCACAGCTTGGGACCGTTGTAGAGGGGTGTGGGAGTCAGCTCGGCGTCGGTGATGATGGAAACGAAACGGTTTCTTGCACCGTACTCAGGGGTGATGCAAAGACCGTTCCAGCCCAGCTCGCCCAGACCGGCACAGACACCGCTGTAGATGTGGCTGATATCAGGTGCGAAGTTGGCATCCATATCCTTGTAGCCACGGTAGCGCCAAATGTTGGAGCTGGCGATGGGGACAGTCTGGTAACCCATATCGTCCAGCATACGCGCGATGGCAAAGGACATGTAGTCCAGCTTGCTGTTCATGCTATACTGCACACGGTAAGGGCCGATGACCTGGGGATGTACTTCACCGTCCAGCTCAATGGCGGCATCCGGGTGATGGATGGCGCAGACGATGACGGACTTTGCGGTGGGCAGAATGCCCTGGGGGCTCATGGCGATGGGGGCGTTGGAATAGCGCTCCACATTGGCGATACCCACAAGGTCAGCGCCGATGCTGCGTGCAAATTCTTTCACTTTCAGGGTAAGGTTGTTATCCATAAAGATACCTCCTATATTTAATTTGTTCCATTATAGCACTGCTATTTTGAATAAAAAGGGACAAATTCATCTTTTTTTCGTAAAAAAAGAATGTATGCCGGAAGGATTGACACCTTTTTTGCAGAATGTTATACTGAAGGGGAGGTGAGAAAGATGCGGATGAAGGACCTGGCGCACACACGGTTCAACCAGCTGTCACTGCTGGAGCTGAAGATCATACCCTGCACAAAGCCGGCAAACCATCAATATATCATGCAACCGGCACCGGTTGAGCGGTTTGTGTATATCGTCAAGGGAAAAGGCTGCTTTAAGCTCCGGGACAAGGATCTTTGTGCCGGAGAGCGGGACATGGTCTACCTGCCCGGTGAGACAGCCTATCGCTCCCATTGGCCGGTGGATTCGGAATTTATGGTGGTGGATCTGCTGCTGCACAATGCCGAAGGCACGCCTATCCGCTTCGGAGAAACACCGGGCATCCTGTTTTGTGATACCCACGGGGCATACCGTGGTCTTTTGGAAGAATTGGAAGCGAAAGCTGATGCCAGCGGCCCATTTGACTGGCTGGAGCGGCTGTCGCTGTCTTTTAAATTGCTGTGCGAAATGGCACGGGACACCAACCGGTCGGAGTTGGATACCCAGAACCGTAAAATAAAAGAAGGCCTTTTGTATTTACAAAATAATTTCGCAGAGGATTTTCCCATCTCCCGTCTGGCAGAAATGTGCTGCCTCTCTCCGGGTCGCTTCCGACGGATCTTTACACAGTGCCTGGGCATGACCCCGGTGGAATATCGGAACAAATTGCGCATCCAGAAGGCACAGACCATGCTGAAAACCGGGGTCTTCACCGTTGGCGAGGTGGCCGAGGCCGTGGGCATCCCGGATATCAAATATTTCAGTAAGCTCTTCAAGCGCCATATGGGCATCTCCCCCAGCGCAATGAAGAAAAACGAACAGTAAACCAAACAGAAAGAAAGGGGCTTCGGGGTGAAGAAGGAAAAGAAAAAGCCGGAATGGCAGAGAATTCTGTCCACAGCATTTGCAATATTGGCAAGTATGGCCACCGGTGTGGCGCTGGCCTGGGGAAATTTCAGATTTGCAATTGATTCCTTGCCGAAGCTGCTGTTTTTACTGGGAGCGCTGTATGTGGCTATGGTGTTTCATGTAATTATCCATGAAGCAGGTCACCTTGTGTTTGGCCTGCTGACCGGGTATAAATTCTGCTCCTTCCGCATCTTTTCTTTTATGTGGCTGCAAGAGGAAGGAAAGCTGAAATTAAAGCGCCATAGCCTGGCAGGTACCGGCGGACAGTGCCTTATGGCGCCGCCGGATATGACGGAAGGAAGCTTCCCGGTGTTTTGGTATAACATGGGCGGCTCTATTCTGAATCTGCTCACAAGTGCGCTGCTTCTGCTGGGTTTTCTGCTGGCGCAGAACATCCCCAACCTGGCGCACCTGCTGCTGATTTTTTCTGTCCTGGGCTTTTTATTGGGCATTCTCAACGGTGTGCCTCTTCGTATGGGCGCTGTGGATAACGATGGCTACAATGCCATTGCCCTGGTGAAGAATCCCCTGGCGCTGGAGGCACTGTGGCTGCAGCTGAAGATCGCAGAACAAAGCGCAAAGGGCGTTCGTTTGAAGGATATGCCGGAAGCCTGGTTCATTGTTCCTTCTGATGAGGATATGAAAAACAGCCTGGTGTCTGCCCGTGGCGTCTTTGTCTGCAATCGGCTTATGGATGCGGGGAAATTTGCAGAAGCGGAGCAGCTGATGGCAAAATTGCTGTCCATTGAAAGCGGCATGCCGGAGCTTTACCGACAGATCCTGGCTTGCGACAGACTGTTCCTGGAGCTGGTGGGAGAAAACCGTCAGGATGTGATCGCAGCCATGCAGACCAAGGACTTGCAGAAGTTCCGTAAGGCTATGAAGCACTACCCCGGTGTTCTGCGCACCGAATATGCCCTGGCGCTGCGCCATGACCGGGATGTTGTCAAGGCGCAAAAGTGTCTGGAGGAATTTGAGAAAATTGCAAAAACCTACCCCTATCCCCAGGAAATTGAAGCCGAACGGGAACTGATAGAGGTAGCCGACAACGCATAAAAACGGTCTGTTGCCAAATGGCAGCAGACCGTTTTTGCATAGTTTATAGTACATCCCGAAGCCGGAGGGCGGTTTGGTAGCGGTCACCGGGGTTCAGGGCGGTGCATTTGCGCACAATTCTGCCTGCCCGTCCCGGGGCGAAGGCTTCTGTTGGGTGACTTCCGGTTAACATAACATTCAAAAGAACACCTGCGGCATAAATGTCCGTCCGGGCATCGCTGGTGGATAGACCCAGCTGTTCCGGGGCGACATAGCCCACAGTTCCCATGATCACCGTGTCCCGTTCGCTTTCGTTTTCCATACGGGAGGCATTCAGGTCAATAAGCACCACCCGTCCTGCTTTGTCCACCATCACGTTTTCCGGCTTGATATCCCGGTGGATGATCTCCAGATCGTGCAGAACAGACAGCGCATTGCACACGCCGATCAGCACCTGCTTTGCGCCCCGATAGCGATACCTTCCGGTCTCCATGACCTGCGCCACGGTGATGCCGTTAATAAACTCCTCCAAAACGATCTGTCCGTCCTGGGTTTGGATCACATCATAGGTCTCCGGGAGATTCCGGCAGCGGATGCCGCACAGACGGGTGTAGACCTCTGTGTCGGAGGGAAGACTGCGCAGGATCAGATCCCGGTTTGTGTTAAGGTTACGCAGCCGAAGCACCTTGCAGTTGTTTTTGTCACTTAAAACAGAGACAAGCCGGTAGCTTTCTTGCAGAGAAGTGATAAATTCTTCACGGGTCATCCGTTCCACTCCTCCCAAACAGCGCCGTAGCGACCTGCAATGTCCTTCCAGTATTCGCCCTGGGCATTTTTGCACTGGGCGGAGCAGCGGATCACGATGGTGTACCAGCGCTCCGCCATAGGCGGCAGTGCGTTTTCCGGCATGGTGATTTGGTCGCCCTTAAAGCACAAATACTTCAGTTCCTGATTTCCTCTTGCAAAGGCATAATTGCCTATGACCACAACGGTTTCGGGGATGGTCACCTTTACAAGATCCGTGGCGGCCTCAATAGCAACGACTTTTTTTCCATGCACATAAGGGGAGACCTCGTATATGCCGCAACGATTCTGGTCTTTGCCGTAAACAGTATACTGACCTGCTTTTATGGTGTGACCGAGAATTTCAAAGTCCTCTGTGCATTCTATATACGCAAATACATCTATGCCCACCGGCGCAAAGGTGGGGTAGTCATCGTCCGAGTAGGGGAATTGAATGGAAAGCTGGGTGCGGTAGCCCTCTGTGCCGGGAATGCCGTTTCCGTAGTCTATCGGTGGGGGTGTGGATTCCGTGGGTGCCGTTGTGGCAGGTTCTGTCGGTTCTGTGGGCGGAAGCGTGACACTGGGCAAAGTGGTTTGGGGTACGGTTGTTTCCGGCAGGAGCGGTGTGGTAGGCTGCGGTGTGGTAGATTGGGGTGCGGTGTCAGAGGGGACGGTTTGGTTTTGGGTTCCTACACCGGGGAAAAAGAGCTGTTCGGTACCTTCCGATGCTTCCGGCGCATATTCCTCTTCCGGGGGCGTGGTGTCCTCGTTTGCCGTAGGCGCCGTAGTTTCCGCTTCTGTGGGAGGTGTTGTTTCCGACGCTGTGTCCGAAGGCTTTTCTCCCCGGGGCAGCAAAAGAACAACAACCAGCAGCACCGGCAAAATCAGCCACAAAAGAAGAAGGTGGTTTTTCTTCTGCGGCTGGGGGTCAATGACTTGCTTTTTCTCCAGGGGCTGCATGCAGTAAAGGCAAAAACGGGCGTTCTCTTCAATTTCCGCATTGCAAAACGGACATTTTTTCATCCTAATGTCTCCAAACCGTATTCATATAAAAGTTCATTGATCTGTAAAACAGAGTATTTTTTGCAAAGACTGTAAAGAACGATGCTGTCAAAGGGAAGCTTTACGTACAGCTGAGGATATCCGGCGCACTTCAGTAGCTGCTGGGTCTCTTCAATGTTCAGGGACATACTCACCGCAAGGCATAGCAGCTTTTTTCGCTCCGGGACACGGAGACCGGAAAAAATCTGATAACCGTACACCTCGGACAGTTCTGCGTTTTTGATGACCTGGGATTTTCGCAGACCTTTTTCAGCCAGAAGCTGCGCCAAAAGCTCGGTAAGTCCGGCGGTGATCAGCTGGTCTTTGTTTTCTTCATAGAAGCTGCGGAAATCGGGGAAAAGCCCCAGCTCTTTTAAAATTTCGGAAGTATCCTTTTTCATAAAAAAACCACCCTCTCAATGATTATCAGTATACCATATCCGACAAAAAAAGCAACTATGCTGTGAGCATAGGACAAGGGGATACAAAAGGCATATAATCTTCTTATGCAAACAAAAAAGGAGGCAAAATATGAAAATAAAATTACCCGGTTTCATTCAATCCTTTTTGGATATCCCTTATGCGCTGTTGGGATTCCCCAAGAATCTGTTTTGTGCGCCGAAAAACTTCAAGGAACTGCAAAAGTGCAAACGGGCAGCCGGCGGTTATTCGTGGCTGGCGGCGGGCATGATCATTGCCAGCGTTCTGCTTTATCTGACACCCGAGATGGAAGGTACCGGCATGGTGCTTTTGGTGTTCGGTATATGCTTTGCTTTGTTCGTGGGGTCCAAAAAGAGGGATTACAAGAGCTTTGACTTTGGTGAGAAGATTGAGAAGCTGACTTGCCCCGACTGTAAGGAAATGGCTACCTTTGATGAAAATGTAACCTATGAGGTACTGGAAACCAGCTGGCATGTGGACTCTCACAAGACTCCGTCCAGAGCCGGTTCACAGGGGGCTGCCTCTCCGCACATTGTAAGCGCTTCCAGCACGGAACATACGGATGTAAAGGTTACCTGCAAATGCCAGAAATGCGGCAAGGAACATAGCTTTGACGAATCCTTTATCACGAGAAAATGCAGTAAGCGTGTAAGGGGTGTGTCGCCGAGTACGGCAGATCTGGTTCGTCTGCAGCTGGAAAAAGAGGTGCGGAAGGTTTCTACTGATGTGTTTGATAAAGGCGGAAGCGGTGAGAATGATCTTGACGTTACCGTAGAATCCTACAGCATGAAAGACCGGGTGAAGGAATACTTTTCTCTTTAACCCATACAAAAAAGGGAGTGGATTGTGAACTGCCCCAGTTTGTGCGGACAGCACAAAAAAGGGATTCCCTTGCAGGATAATTAAATTTTAAGCGGAGTGGCGTAGCGTTAGCGGCGCCACTCCCGTTCTGTTTTGGATTCGTTCATGGTTGTAAAAGTAAATATATCTGTCAATCAGATTGCTGGCTTCTTTCAGTGTCTTTGGCTTGTGCCGGTAGATACACTCTGTTTTTAGAATAGAGAAGAAATTTTCTGCCATTGCGTTGTCATAAGGATTACCTTTCCTTGACATTGATGGAGTTATGCCGTAAGATTGAGTTAGCTTAAAATATGCATGGGTAGTATATTGAAAGCCTTGGTCGCTGTGGAGCTGCAACTCCGCAGCGACTCTCTTTTTCTCATTCTTCATTGCCAGCCGAATCGTATCCAGCACAAGGCTCACAGTCTGCCTGGATGCCACCTTGTAAGCCACAATACTGTTGTCGTACAGATCTCGGATCATAGACAGATACAGCACCCCCTCCTTAGTATGGATGTAGGAAATGTCCGTGACCCATTTTGTATTTGGTTTGTCTGTCTTGAATTGCCGATTTAACAAATTTTCGTATTTGTGTACCTGTTGACCTAAGTTTACCCATTTTCTGCGACGGCGAATTTTTGACAACATACCATACTTTTGCATAACTCTCAGTACAGTTTTCGGGTTTCTTTGAACTTTTCTATCCTGAAGCCATTTCCAAACCCGTCTGTAACCATAAGTTTTGTCTGTTATTCGCTGACACTCCCGAATACGCTCGGCCAGATCTGCATCGTGTTCCGGTTGTCCTATTCTTTTGACAAAATCATAGTATCCACTTCTGGACACGCCAAAGAACCGACACATTACCAGCACTGGGTATTCGTGACGGTGACGATAGATAACTGCGTATTTAAGTTTTGGCCTCACTTCCTTTCTGTTAATTGCAGAAAATCCCGTAACAGTTTGTTTTCCATTTCTAATCTAGCTATTTCTTTTTCGTATTCCTCTGTAGTTGTCAGCGGTTTAATGCGTGGACGACCTTTACGCTTGGACGGAAGTCCGGTAACAAGCGCTGCTTTTCTTTTGTTGTATCTTGTTACCCAGTTATCCACCTGTTTCCATGTTAACCCCAGTTCCTCAGCAATCTGTGTGCGGCTCATTCCTTCTTCTCGCATAGCTATGATCTGAGGTTCTATCTCTCTGAAATGTGTATATTTTCTTTGTTGCATAACAACACCCCCTGATGTAGTTATTATCCTACATCAGGGGGCCTTTTGTCTATTGTCCGTTTTTACAGGAGCAGTCTATCGTCCACTCCCTTTTTATTACTTTTCGTTCTTGTAGATTTCCTTGAAGTACTTGTAGGTATCTACCTTCAGCTCGCCGCAAGCATCCTCGTCGCAGGCGATGATGCCGTCCTGGTGCAGCTGCAGAGCACTGATGGTCCAGGCATGGTCTACGCCGCCCTCTACGCAGTGACGCAGGGCACGAGCCTTGTTGTGACCGCTGATAAGCAGCAGAACCTGCTTGGAGTCGCACACAGTGCCAACACCCACGGACAGTGCAGTCTTGGGCACCTTCTCGGGGTCGCCGCCGAAGAAGCGGGAGTTGACGATCAGGGTGTCCTGGGTCAGGGCACGGACGCCGGTACGGGAGGTCAGGCTGGTGAAGGGCTCGTTGAAAGCAATGTGGCCGTCAACGCCGCTGCCGCCCAGGAACAGATCAATACCGCCGTAGGAGGCGATCTTCTCTTCGTAACGGGCGCACTCAGCTTCCAGATCCTCTGCCATGCCGTTGAGAATGTTTACGTTCTCGGCAGGAATGTCAATGTGATCAAAGAAGTTGTCATGCATGAAGTACCAGTAGCTCTGGTCATGCTCACGGGGCAGACCTACGTACTCGTCCATGTTGAAGGTGACCACGTTCTTAAAGGTGACAGTGCCGGCCTTGTTCATCTCAATGAGGCGCTTGTAAACACCCAGAGGGGAGGAACCGGTGGGCAGACCCAGAACAAAGGGACGTGCTTCCTTGTGACCGTTGATAGCAGCGGCGATATGCTCGGCTGCCCACTGGCACATGGCATCGTAATCGTTTTTGATAATCAGTTTCATAATATTTCACACTCCATGTGTTTTATTTTTCTTGTTTATTATACAACAGTTTTTCTGTTTGTCTATAGGAGATTTTTGTTAAGGGACAAATTTGCCGGTGTATATCACGGGACATTCGCCGGTTCCCAGCTGTACGGAGATCTCCACAGTGTAGCCCTTGTCGGTATATTCGGCCCACTGCTTGGTGGAGAGCGCCTTATAGATGTTGGTGGATTTCACACCCACGGTGTCTGCACGGTAGACATCACGAAGCACCGTCTTGTCCCCATCCTTCAGGCAGATAAACACGTCGGAAATGCTGTAGTTGGCGGTGACGGTGGCGGCCATAAGCTGCTGGGTGTTGATGGTGTCACCGCTGTGGCTGTACACGCATTCTGTTTCCTCAATGGGATCGGCACCCGAAAATTCTGCAAAGGTAAAGGGAAGATACCCGTCCTGCAACAGCTGGGTGAAGGTCATTTTGCGACCCACATAATCCTTGTGGGTGTAGGTCACACCGTCTTCCGTGGTGCTTTCTGTCCAGGAACCGAACTGGTCAATGATCTCTACGTAGCTGGAAGCACCGTCGATCTTGTTGTTGGGGCCGATGACCACCACGGGATCCCGGTAGACCATCATGGCATGACCGGCTTCGTTGTAGTTAACAAGACCGTCAGCCATTTTCATGGCGGCATAGGATTGGAACATGACCTCCGGGCCGTTTTCGTTGGCAATGGCGCCGGTGGTAGGGCTGGCACCGCCGCCAAAACGGACAAGGTTGTCGTTGTAGGTATAAGGGCCAACCCGCAGGAAGCCTTTTTGATGCACCATCTGATATGTCCAGCTGAATTCGGCGGAGTTGATCACACGGGCCCAACCCCAGGAGGAGGCCAGGGAACACTGATTGCCGAAGCGCTTGGGTTCTTTCTCCGCCTCTGTCATGTCCACAACACCGTTTTCGTCTGCATACTCTGCAAGGCGGTACACGTTGCCGCTGGCAACGGCAATGTAGGGCAGACCACCGTAAATAACACCCAGGTGGATGTCATCGGTGGCGCCTTCGCCGGTCTTGATATAGTGGAACTCTCTGTCAGGTGTCCACAGCGCAGTCTTGGAGTATTCAAAGAAATCCACAGCAAGCTTGCGCATTTCTGCTTCGGTCATGTCGCCGCTTTTGACGGGAAATTGGGCGATTCTTTCTGCGCTTACGGGATTTTCAATCTTGGGGTAGTTTTGGGAATATTGCTTTTCAGTGGGTTCGGTTTCTGCTGACGGTGCACTGCAGCCGCAAAGGAGCAGGATGAGTGCAAGGAGTAGAGCAATGCTTCGCTTCATGTGAGAAACCCCCTTCTATGATATAGTTTCATGATATCACAGATATGCCGGGGATGCAACCGAAAAACACTTGAGAACAGGGACGTGTTTTGGTATAATGCAGGTAAGAGGTGAGGAATCGTGAAATATTCAAGAGCCTATGTGGAGATCACCAATATCTGCAATATGCACTGCTCCTTTTGCCATGGTCACCATCGCAGAAAGCGGCAGATGACAGAAGCGGAGTTTGTCCATATTTTACAGCAGCTGGAGGGAAAGACGGAATATGTCTATTACCACCTGATGGGTGAACCCCTGACCCATCCCGATCTGCCCCGTTTTGTGGAATTGGCAGGGGAGAGAGGCTTCCACTCTGTGATCACCACCAACGGCACGTTGCTGGACAGAAGAGGGCAGGAGTTGATTTCTGCCGGTGTCCATAAGGTCAGTGTGTCCCTGCATAGCTTTGAAGAGGGAGACACAGCTGCCCATGTGAACTACGTGCTGAAGGTGGCGGACTTTGCAAGAAGAGCGGCAGAAGCCGGTGTGATCATCTGCCTGCGGCTGTGGAACAACGGCTGTGATGACGGAAAAAATATTGTGGCGGAGGAGTGCCTCTGCGATGTCTTCCCGGAGCCCTGGCAGGAAAACAGCCGTGGCTACCGATTGATGGACAAGGTGTTTCTGGAGTGGGGCGACCGCTTCCGATGGCCGGACAGTGAAGACCCGGAGCAGGGGGAAAGCGTGTTTTGCTACGGCATGCGTGACCACTTTGGTATTTTGGTGGACGGCACGGTGGTGCCTTGCTGCCTGGACAGTGAAGGCGCTGTGAATTTGGGAAATGTGTTTGAAACAGACCTGGAAACAATTTTGACATCCCCCCGTGCCTCTGCCATGGCGGAAGGCTTCGGCAACCGCAAAGCCACAGAATCTCTCTGCCGCCGCTGCTCCTACGCAAGAAAATTCGGATAATAAATTTACGTTTATGGTTCTCTTCGCAGAGTGGGGCGTGACCCCACCGACCATGCTCTGAGGAGCAAGTAGCTGTAAAAAACGCCGCAACCAAACCGGTTGCGGCGATTTTTTACAGCTTCCATTTTGTGTACAGAAGAGAGGGGTAATTGTCACCGGGGCAGCGCTGGTAGTATACAGACAGCAGGCTGCCGTCAGCAAGCTCCACAGTGGCACCGTAGCCGAGATCTCGGCTGTCGGTGTTGTCGTCGATGATGTACTCTTCTGTCCAGGTAATGCCTTTGTCGTGGCTGATAATGGCATACTCACCGTAGGGCGGCTCCCGTCTGCCGAAGGTGCAGATAATAGCGCCGGAGGAATGCTCCAGCAGGTGGGGCGGTGCGCCGCTGACGTTGGTGCAGACAAATTCGCTCCAGGACTTGCCGCCGTCGGTGGAAATGCCGGTGGCAATGGTAAAGGGGGTTCTGCCCTCCACACGGACAGCGCCCAGCAGCTTGCCGTCAGACAACTCCAGCACGTGAGGCTCGCAGAACCGCTCACCGGGCTGCAGCCATGCAGGATCTTCCACGGTGCTGACCTGCTGCCAGGTCTTGCCCTCGTCAAAGCTGCGGAACAGCTGTATTTTTGCCTTTTCGATCCGATCGCCCACAGCACGGTGCTGGGAGCCCAGATAAATAAGACTGCCGTCACGGCACATGGTGGGGCCGTGGGGCGCAGTGACGGGCAAGGCATAGGTCTCACCCCAGGTGACACCGTAATCCTCGGACACACGGACATAGGAGCCGATGTTCTTTACCTCCGGGGGCAGCAGGGGGGAGGCTTCCATAGCGCCTGCCATGGTGACACGACCTGCGGGGGTGGCGCTTTCCATCAGGCGCTGATGCTTCTCTCCGTTATATTCCTCTGCGTTACGGGTAAACCAGCTGACCAGCAGCTTGCCGTTACCCATATACAGAATACCGGCATCCCGGTCATCCAGGTAGGTATCGTTGATGACGATGGGAGGTGTCCAGGTCTTGCCGCCGTTGCGGCTGATGTACATAACGGTCTTGCCGAAGGGGTCTACATGGCGGATGCGGAAGCCGGAGGCAACGGCATACAGTGTGCCGTTTTCATCCTGGGCCACAGTGGGCCATGCCTGATAAGAGTACAAGGAGGTGGTCACACGGTTCACAATGCCGTGGGTTGCCTCCGGACGGATGCTTTTCATAGGTGTGGCTCCTTTACGGTTAGTATGATAGCGCTTATTGGGATTCTTTCTGTTCCTTGTGCAGCGCTCTTACCCGGAAAAACTGCACAATAATGCAAATAAAGGAATGGAGCGCATAGATCACAAAGGTGATCTGCCCCGGATGCTGTGCCAGCATGGAACAGTTCAGGGCGATGTTGCTGCCACCGCTGATGAACATAAGCCAGCTGTACTCCCGGAAAGCCAGCATTTGCAGCAGCGTTACCAGTACACCCAACAAAGAGGCGGTGCTGTCCCAAAGCTGATAGCTGCCCCCCAGGGCATTGAGGATCAGATTCATAAGGACAAAGGAAATGCCAAAACCGCCAAGGACAAAAAGCCAGTGCAGCGGCTTCAGGCTACGGAAATGAACGGAGTCCTTGTAGGCTCTCTTTTTCCAAAGCAGAAAGGTGGCGATCTGTAAGGGGAAGCTGACAGCGATGGCATAAAGGGCATTGGCATAAAGCCCCAGACTGATATACACAAAGGTGTACACAAGACTGTTAAGACCGCCCACCAGCGATGCATAGCGGTTGGCACGGGATTGCAGCATGCCCACACAGAGAGATATATACAGCGGCAGCATCCGCAAAAAGGGCTGCTGAAACTGTATGCCGGTCCATGTGATCAGTGCAGCGCAAATAACCGTCAGTACCGCCAGCCAATATTTTTGTAAAAATTTCATAGATCTTACAGCTGATTAAGAAGGTTTCGTCCTTCGGCGATCAGCAGCTCGCCCACACCGGCACGGAAATTGGAGCTTCTGGCCTCGTAGCCGCCTTCGGTGTAGGAGTCCTCCATGGGGAAGTAGCCCTCATAGCCGTTGGTGTTGCAGGTCAGCACCACAGTGCCGAAATCCTTTGCGCCCTGGACACCCATGCTGATGGCAGCGAAGGGTTCGCCGGGGATGCCCAGCAGTGCTACAGGGCCGATGGCGATGGCGCTTAAGTACATTTCAAAATATTCAGGACCGTTTTCCAACCGCACCATGCGCAGCGCCTCTGCCACCACGGTGGTCAACTGCATGCCGGTGTAGGGGATAAGGTCATCCCGGTCGCTGTTGTGAAGCTCTGCGTATTCCCTTGCCTGGGGCATCTGCTCCGGGGTGGGGACGTTGGCAGGGATCTTTACTTTGGACTGGGCAAAGGACAGTGTCTCCACGTCCACATATTCCACGATGTCATAGATCTGCAGCGCAGTGCCGGCAAGGATGCGGCCGTACCGACGGGTAGCGCCGTAGCCACGGTAAACATCATCAAAATCCAGGGTCAGGTCATTCATGTCGCCGGAGGTGGGGAACACATTCTGCACACCCACATCACCCTCTGCACCGTTGAAAAACAGCACCTTGGCATTGGGGATCGCCTGCTCAAAGGTACGGCGGGCAAAACCGGGCCAGTCGGCAGAGAGCTTGGTGCCGCCCACACTGTCGGGATGCATGCCGTAGTGCATCAGCACCAAAGAGTCCTCCTCACGGTCAAAGCGCAGCAGCCGCAGCTTCTCATCGGGGCCGCCGATGGCATGGAGGATATCAGGGTTGCCGATGCCGGGGTTGGTACGCACTGTGCCGTCCTTCATGCGGAAGCGACGGGAGAAGCCCAGGGTGGGCATATCCGTGGTGCGCCAGCCCATACGGGCAGGCCGTCTGTCCGCCAGGGCATCCGCAGCTACCTGCGCCAGCAGAGCTGCCAGGTCGTTGCGGTATTGCAGGTTTTGGGGTTCTTCCCACTTGGCGCCCACAGCGCCTGCGGTGTGGGAGTGGGTACAGTGAATAAAAAGGGCTTCCTTAGGCAGCCCGGTGGCACGGCAGATAGCCTCCTGCATGGGCTGCAGGTACAGTTGGGGAATACCCAGGTTATCCAGTGTCAGGAGAATGACGGTTTTGTCACCGCAGGAAAGCGCCAAAGCGCTTGCCTCCAGAGGATCCAACACACCGTCGGAGTACCGTTTCATAAAATAGCCGTTAATGGAAATACCCATAGGAGGTGTAATATCCACCCTGGCAAATCCGGCCATAAGCTTGTTCATAGAAATCCTCCGTTATATGTTTCGGTCATTCTGCCTTGATCTCGTCCAGCATGACAATGCGGCCGGCTTCTTCACGGCTGCGGATGCCGCCGATGACCAGCTTCATCAGCTCCACGGTTTCTTCAAAGGGGAAAGGCTCTTCCCCGGTGCGCAGCCAGTGGACAAACAGATCCAGCTGCCGCTTGAAGCAATAGTAGGAATCGCCGGAGCGCATCTGCAAAGAGCCCTTGTCACCCAGCACCATCATGCCGCAGGTATTCAGTCCCGGTGCCTGGACAATGTGGACGTCACAGCCGCTTTCGTGCTTGATATGTACAACAGTCTTTTCTTTTGTGCCGGTGTTCTGCACGGACACGAAGCCGGGACCCAGCAGGGGATACATACGCTCCAAAGCGTGAATGCCGTAGGTCTCATAATATTTTGCCATGGGAGAGCAGATATACATCAGCTTACCCAGCTCATAGTGATTTTTGTAGTAAGGCTCAATTTCCTTGCAGTAGCGAAGGGAGGAGGAACTGATGAACTTTGCGCCCTCCTTGCGCCAACGGACGAAGGTCTGCAGGTCCTCTTCTTTGTTGACCAGGGGTTTGTCAATAAACATGGGGATACCGGCTTCCACAAAGGGACGGCAGCGCTCCACATGCTCATCGCCCACGTCGGTGGCAACGATGACGGCATCCACATTGCCGATCATTTCTTCGGGATGGTCATATACCGTGGGGATCTGCGCAGCCCGGGCAATATGCTCCGCCTCTTCTCTGCCGGCATAGCCGGTGCAACATACGCAGGTGATCCAGGCGCCGGGAATGCCGAAGGTTTCAGGCGCCTGCTTTTCCAGGTAACGGGGGATCACGGGAAAGCCGCAGGTCTCCATTTCGTCCTTGCGGTAGTTGTTAAACATGGCGCTCCAGGAGTAGGGATGACCGTTGCCCTCGGTCATGCCCAAAATGCCGATACGAAGCCCTTTATTTCCGAGAGGAAACATAGTTTCAACTCCTTTAATCAATAGAAAATGCGCTCTTCAGCAGTGCCAGAGCGGCATCCTTGCGGAAGGAATGGTCGGACACAATGACATAGCTGTAGTCTCTGTAGTATTGGGGAGAGGTTAGCCCGTAAAGAGGCATGTCCTCGTTTTTGGTGCGTGTTTCGGGGTCAGAATAGGCAGGATAATAGTTGACCTGGAAATGATTCTCCGCATTGCAGAAGCGGTATGCTCTGCGGACGGTTTCCACCATTTCATAAGAACCGCCCTCGTTCAGACTCAGATACCGGGGCGCAAAGGCGGCGCACATATCCTGATAACCGTAGGTGGACATTTTTCCCGGCATAATATGCCAGTTGCCAATGTCCTGGGAGAGGGACAGCCGGGTGGGTTCTGCCTGCTCGGTGATGGCCACATAACGTCTGCGGTCATCGTGAAGGAAATCATTGAAAACGATGGCCTTGATCCTCTCATCCAGAAGACCCACAGCAATGGCGGCTTCTGTACCCAGAGAATGGGCGCTAATGCCTAGTTTTTTCTGATCCACAAAGGGGAAGGTGTCCAGGTATTTCAAAAATTGCAGTCGCTGAAAGACCGTCAGTCCCACATAGTTGAAGCCGGAATCCAGCAGACCGTGGCACAGCACCGTACGGGTATACATGTGGGTCTTACCCACCTCCGGCGGTGTCAGCACAGAGGTCTCCGCTGTGCCGGGGTTTTCAAACACAAAGGCGGCCATGCCGTTTTGCACCATGTAAAGACCCATGCGATTCCGCTCCGGGTATTTACCGTCTGCACGGTTTGGATGCTCCGATTGGGGCTCCTGACAAGCAAATTCTTTGTTAGCGCCGGAGCCAAGGTAGCACATCACACCGGGGACTTTGTGATTCTCATCGGCACCATCGGGAATCATCACCATAAAGGGGACGGCAGAGTAGTTGTCGGGATAAAACTCCCATTTTTCCACACGGTAACCATCACGCTGCACTGTTTCCAGCTTTACGGGCGTAGGTTGTGGCGTTGCCGCCGGCATAGCCAGCTGCCGGCGTAAGGTTTCCTTTACATTCTGCTGCCACTGGGAAAATGTAGCATCATCCAGTTCCTTTGGCAGTGCAAGGGCAGGCTGCATATCACGCAGCTGCGCCATGAAAGCTGCCAGGGTAGAGGTATAGCGACCATCGGGGCGCTTGCTTGCGAAATGTTCTTCGTAAGTAATGCCAAAGCCGTCTTTTAAGCCAAATCCGTTTTCCATAGGAATCAGGAAACCTTCAGAACAGTGGTGAAGGCTTCCTTCAGCTCACCGGTGGACAGACGGACATATACGTGAACGGTGTTCTTGCCGTTGGCATAGGGAGCAGCGACCTCTTCAAAGGCATCGCTGGAAATGGAAGCATGGAAGGTGAAGGGGGTGGTCTGGTGATCATAGCGATGTCTTGCCAGCACCTCGCCCTCGGGATTCTGGATCTGGGTCTCTACGGTGCAGATAGCGTAGTTGGTAAACAGTGTCTTTGCCAGCACATCATGCAGCAGCATATCTGCGCCGTTTTCCAGGGGAGCGTTCTGCTGACCAATGTAAGCCTCGCCAGCCTCAACGGGTTCTTCACCGATCAGTTCCTTGATGGTGAAGGGAAGGTAGCCCTTGTCCAGCAGATCCTGGAAGGTGTACTTATTGTCCACGCCGCCCAGACCACGGAGGGTAACGCCGTTGGATTGCAGGGTATCCTGCTTGTCGGTCTTGCTGCCGATGGCATCCTGCTCCAGTACCAGCACATAGCTTTCCTTGGGGTCAATCTTGCCGTCGGCATCGTAAACGATTACAGGATTTTCGGAGATCATCATAACGTGATAGGAGGAAGAGGAGTACACGCCGTCAGCGGGCTTCATAACAGCATAGGAATCCAGGATCACAGCTTCGCCGTTGTCACGAATGATGTCCTTGGTGCCGCTGCCGCTGCCGAAGGAGTACTTGCCGATGCCGTAGTTATAAGTACCAACCAGGGCAATGTTGGAGTTGTGCTGGTTGTAAGAACCCATGTTCTCCAGTCCGGTGGAGTTGGCAACACGTGCCCAGCCCCATTCACAGCCACGTGCGCAGGCGCTGGACAGCACACCCAGCATCTGACCGCCCATAGCTTCAATATCCATAACGCCGGTTTCAATATCGTAATACTGCAGTGCCTTCCACACGTTGCCACGGGCATTGTTGTTGCAGTAGAACAGACCGGAGTAAGCCATCTTGTTGGCAGGCAGATATACATCAGAGGTACGCTCCAACAGAGTGAAGCTGTAGTTAATATCCAGTGTGGGAGTCCACACAAAGGTCAGATTGGCGCGCATAGCGTCTACGCAAAGCTGACGCAGCTCGTCTTCACTCATGTTTTCGTTGGCGATGGGCAGTGCCATCAGGTTGTCATACCAGGTCTTGGGGTCAGCAACAATGTTGGCCCAAGTGGAGTAGTCCCGCTTTTCTTCAATGGCGGGGGCGGGTTCTTTGGCACCGCAGCCAAAGAAAGAGAGAACAGTAATCAGGGCGAGCAACAGAGCGATCAGTTTTTTCATAATAATTACCTCACTTTTTGGGTCTTGACAAGACCTTCATAATTTCGGGGATATCTACAGTGGAAAATTCCTTTTCCAAAAGTGACAGAGTTTCGGGCGCCAGGGTAGGGGTATGGAAGCTGGAGAGGCTGTCCGTCACCTGCGCCGGTGTGTCGGCGCCCAGCACCAGGCCGGAGACACCTGCCTGGTCACGCATAAAGGCAATGGCCAGCTGGGCAACGGTCATATTCTGCTGCTGTGCGATTTGCCGCAGCCTGCGGATATAGGGAACGGCCTGCGCAACCAAAATGGGGTCGGTGACGGTGTCGGGGTCCAGGAAGAACAGACCCTGCAGGAACACGCTGCGCACATACACGGTGTAGCCGTGCTGTTGCAGAGATGCAATGGAGCCGTCATTCAGTAGCCGCTGATCAAAAATGCTCATAGGCACCTGGGTCACAGAGAAAACATCATAGGGAAGCATTTCCCGGATGTCTTCTGCCGTATAAACAGACACACCCACACGGTCGGTATAGCCAAGGGTCAGAAGTTTTTCCATGGCATCGGCGCAGGCCTTGCCGTGAATGGAGGGGTCTTTTGCGCCGTGCAGCATAACGGCAGAGAGCTTGTTCACACCCAGCCGCTGCAAAGATTCCTCTATGCAGGTGACAGCAAATTTTTCCAGTTCCTTGGGACTTTCTCCCTGCAGCTTGGGGATCTTGGTCACAATGTTGGGCATAGGCCCTTTCCAGGTTTTCAGGAATCTGCCGATGACCTCTTCGGAGTCACCGTAGGCACGGGCGGTGTCCAGGGTGTTCACACCGCCCTCCAGGGCAGTGCGGAGAATGGAGAAGCTTCTTTCTTCATCCGGCTTGCCGTCTGTGTTGGCAATGCCGTAATTCATACCCAGCTGCACTGTGCCCAGCACCATAGGTACTGTCTGCATATTACATACCCTCCGCAATGTCACGGCCGGAGATGTTGGCAACGATGTCCTTGTAATATTTCCACAGCGCCACCACATCGGCGCCTACGCTGATGAAGGTGTAGCCCATGGCGACCAGTGCGTCAAAATTGCCGACGCCGCCCACAGTGCCGGCGAATTTGCCGTACTTTCTTGCGGTGGCGGCCACCAGGCGACGGGTCTCGTCAATACGGGGATCCTGGCTGTTGGGAGCGCCAATGCCCTGGCTGAAATCTGCAGGGCCAAAGAAGATCATGTCAATGCCGGGAAGCTTGCAGATCTCTTCCAGCTCTGCCAAAGGTTCGGGATCTTCAATCTGCACCACGGTGAAGCGCTCCTCGTTTGCCTGCTTCATGTAATCGTCGGGGGAGATCAGGCAGTAAGCGCCGTCGGCGTTGCCGCCGTCCACAGGTCTGCGACCGATGGGGTGGAACTTGGTGTAGTAAACGATCTGCTTTGCCTCTTCCAGGCTCATAAGATGGGGTACCATGACACCGGTGGAATCACCCTCCAGGGGGCGGCAAATATCGCTGTAGCAGCCCTTGCTCACACGGGTCAGCACGTCCACGTCATAGATCTTGGCAGCACGGACAGTGTCTTCCACGCAGCTCATGTTGTTGGGAACATGCTCCAGGTCGATCCAGATGCAGTCAAAGCCACACATGGCGGCAATTTCGGAAATACGGGGGTCAGCCAGGTTCTGCTTGATGCAGGTGGCAACCTTTCCGTTTCGCATCTGACGAAGCACACGGCTTTTTCTCATATCCATAGTTCAGTACATCCTTTCTTATTTTGCGCTGTAGCCGCCATCCACGGGGATCACGGCGCCGGTCATATAGGAGGAGGCATCGGAGGCCAGGTACACGATAATGCCCTTGACGTCTTCAGGGCCGGCAAGCCGTCCCAGGAAGGTGGCTTTGGCGTAGGCCTCCAGGAAGGGTTCGGGCTGGTTGTTGAAGAGACCGCCCAGACTCAGGCAGTTGCACCGCACACCCTTGGGGCCGTATCGGGAGGCCATGAAACGGGTGAGATTGTGCATGCCGCCTTTGTGGAAGAAATAATCTGCAGCGCCGATGCTGCTGATGTGGGGGCAGCCCTCGTAAAGGGTCTCGTTGCAGCCCAGCATGCCCATGTAGGAACCGATATTGATAATGCTGCCGCTGCCACGCTCTGCCATGTGATCGGCAAAAATACGGGTGATGATAATAAGACCTGTGGCGTTGCCTGCAAAGCCCCGGTTCAGGTCTTCGGCGCTTTTGTAATAGCCCTTGCCCTGACGGGTCACGGAGTTGTTCACCAAAATATCCACATGACCGTGCTTGGCGATGATGGTATCAAACAGCGCCTGAATGCTCTGCTCGTCCATTTGGTCATAGCTGGCAGCGTGGACGTCATAGCCTTTTTCCCGAAGGGAAGCGGCAAAGACCTGGTTCTTCTCCAAAGTGCGGGATGCTGTCCACACGGTGGCGCCGGCTTCTGCCAGGGCTTCCACCATCTGACTGCCGTAGTTACCGGCACCGCCGGTGACCAGGGCGACTTTTCCCTTCAGGCTGAACATATCCATTACATGCATAAGTCTACCTCCTGTGTATAGAAATGCTAATATTATAGTAACGGAAAACAGACAAAAAAGCAAGAACACCGCAAGACATAATTTGCCTTGCGGTGTCCGATTTTCGGAAATTATTCGTGACGGTGCGTCTTGTAGCTGCCGGGGGGAATACCGTAGTGCTTCTGAAATGCCTCATAGAAGCCGGAAACAGAGGTATAGCCCACTTTATACGCCACCTCTGCAATGGAAAGGTCAGTGTCGCACAGCAGATGAACAGCACGGCTCATACGGATATCAATGACCAGTTGTCGGAAACTCATGCCGTAAAGCTGCCGCAGCACACGGTTTAACTGCCGTGTGGAAAGATGCACCTGGGAGGCCAGTGCCTCTTCTGTGATGGGGAGGTGGAAGCTGGTGTTGAAAAACTCTTCAATGGCCAGCCGTCTGTCACTGACCTGGGGCGGCAGTGCGCTGGGAGCAACGATGCCGTCGTCCTGACACAGCTTGCGGAAAATGCCCACCAGTAGCAGGGACAGCAGACTTTGCACGCAGGCATCGGTGGCAAGGGTAGGCTGCTGCAGCTCTGCGCACAAGTCACGGACAATGGCGTTAAGTGCCGGTTGTACACCCAGGGAAACCGGGGCGGTCTTCCTCTCCAGGGAGGCAAAGCAGGTTCCGTACATTCTGCCCGGTTTTAAATTACGGGTGCAGAGGAAACGGATGGCAAGCTTTCGGGTATCGGTATCTCCCAGGGAGCGATGGTAAACACGGGGTGGGATCAGGCACAGAGAGCCGGGCTCCAGCGCCAGGACGGTGCCGTCGGACAGGGCAATGTTCAGATTTCCCTCCGGGCAGAGCATCACCTCATAGTAGGTATGGGCATGCATATCCGCAGCCAGCGCAAAGGTATTCCAGAAGCCGTTGTCAAGAACCACCTCAATGTGCATATCTTCAATGTCCAAATGGAAAACAGGCTGAGCCGCCATGACAGCACCCCCTTAAAATCACATTATTTTACAATACCAACCGCTACGTTGTAATCGTCAAAGAGAAGCTGTACGCTCTCCATGTTGGCAATCTCCTTGGCAAGGTTTTCGTCACGGACAAGAATACGGGCAGGTTTGCCGTTGTAGAGAAGATCAAAGTACCAGTAGCCGTTGCTGCCTTTGTTGATGGTCAAAGCGCCGGGAGCCAGGTTCAGGTAGGTATAGCCGTTGGTATAGGGCTCAAAGGGAACACTCATATAGCCGTCCGCCTTCTCCTGGGTAGCCTGACCGCTGGACTGGAAGGTCTGTGCCATCATATCTGTCAGCTGGTCACGGAGGGCTTCGCCGGCACCCTTGCCGTAAAGGGTAGCATCGGTCTCGTAGCAGTAATAGTTAAAGGAATCCTCGTGGGGCAGATACTTCATGCCGTTACCTGCGTTGGCGCAGGAGGCATAGAAGGTGTATTTATAAGGGGAGTTTTCACGGACAGACTGCGCATGCATGTCAAAGATCTCAAAGGGTGCAAAGGCGCAAGCAAACTCACCAAAACCAAAGGTGTAAACGGGATGCTTGCGGCTTTCAAACACAAAGTTATCCGCAGTTAAATGAATGCTGCCGGTCTGTGCAGGCTGGAAATTCTCAGCAGCCTTCACAGCCTCTGCAGCCAGCAGCTTGCCGTGTGTGATGTAGCTTTCGGAGGTGTATTCGGAAACAATATGTTGGTTGGTGACTTTGGTGTTGCACACCACGTTGCCTGCACCGCCCAGCACAAAGGCGGCATGGCAGTCCAGCTGGGTCTCCAGCTCGCTGCGAAGAACACCGGGGTAGTCGGCGGAAATGCCGGTGTAGTTGATGCTGTTGGCACCGCAGTAGTGGGCCTGCCAGTTGATTAAAATAACGTCCTTGCCGCCTTCTCGGGTGAACTTCACCAATTGCAGCAGGTTATCTGCCTTGCCCAGGTGACCGTGCACACGCTCGGAGGGAAGATAACCTACTTTATAAGCCTGGTAAGTGCCGTCATCCAGAATGTAGTGACGGCGGTAGTTCAAATCATCGGGACGGGTAAAGGTAGCCTCCATTTTGGCAGCCTTGCGATCAGCCATTGCCGTTTTGGCAGCTTCCAGACAACCCTGACGGAATTTCTCTGCAGCAGCGGCACGGCTGCCGCCCAGAGAGGCAAGGTCAACGGAACTGTGGGTATGAGAGGCAGAGAAGAGGATATGATCCGCGGGAACACCGGTGGCTTCTGTGATCAGCGCCCGTGCTTCGTTGGCGCGGTCTTCATCCGTGTTCAGCAGGTCAAGACCCAGCATCAGCACCGTAGTACCTGCCTCATCTGTAAAGGCAACACAGGTGGCGTAAATGGGATCCATCACCTGCGTGGAATAACGCTCCTCGTTATCACCGAAGCCGGACAGAGGGACAGACTCATCGGGGGTAATATTTGCTTTTCCGTAGCCTACGCTGAAGACACCGGACAAAGCATTGCCGGCGTCTTTTTCACAACCTGCAAAAACGCCAAGTACAAGTAAGAAACAAAGCGCAAGAGAAATAATCTTTTTCATAAAGAAACCTCCCAATGTTGTAGAATATGGACGTTTGCTTTTGTTGCAGATATTGCTTGCGGAAATTATTCCCCGTGAAGATAGTCGGCAGCGGTTTCTGCCAGCTGGGCAAGGACTTCTGCGCCGGCTTTCTTTTGGATAATTTCTGTTGCCGTGGACAGCTTGGGGGCACGGGTGGTGAGATTGTGGCAGTCGCTGCCAAGGAAATCAATAAAGCCTTCTTTAATTTGCTTCAATGCCCAGCGGCAGGAAGCGCCACGTTCAAAGGCTTCTGCATTGCATTGGAAAAGAACCTCGTTATCCGCCAGGTGGTGGCGGTATTTGAGGAACTGCCCCAGGCCACGGTAGCGATCCACGTGGGCAAGCACGGGGGTCAGACCCAGCTGGGAAGGGATGGCGCAGATGTCTTCAATGACACGGTCTGTCCAGGTGCGGAAGGGCATCTCCACCAGCAGAAGGTCGGAGTCGCCGATTTTCAGCCGGGTCAGGTCATCGCAGTTTTGCATGCCCGGAAAGTAAGCCACCTCGGCACCGTAGTGAATCAGCAGGCTTGTTTGGGACGGCATGTTCCGTATGCATTCTTCCCGACGGAGAAGGAACGCTTCCGGGTTTTCGCGGCTGGCATAGAAATGGGGTGTGGCAGCCAGCTCCGTGACCCCTTGCTGCTGCAGAATTTCCAGCAGCTTTGCTGTCTCCTCCACGCTCTGACTGCCGTCATCCATTTGGGGTAATATGTGGGTGTGTAGGTCGATCATAATGTAGTCCTTTAGTGTTTTGCCAAATGCTCGGTAATTTTTTCTGCCGGATGGCTCATGTCCTCGCCGAAAAGCTCGCGGATGATTTGCTGCCGCTTTTCCTTCAAAGGATCTTCACCTCTGCGCAGCTGTTCCAGGCAGGCTTCCAGCTGTGCGGCGTCTTCAACGATATAGCTGCCCTCCAAAATTTTGGCGGTGGTTTCCTCCAATGTCAGATGCATGTTGGCAGAGCAGTAGATCAGGGGATTTCCGGTGATAAAATATTCGGGAATGATGCCGGAAATATCGCAGATCATGACGCTGGTACCCCAGAAGGTGGCTGCGTAATCCGGCTGCTTGTCAAGCTGCACATTGGGAAGCGCATCACATCGGGCAACAAAAGCTTCAGCTTCTTCAGCGGTCATCTCTCCGGTCTCCTGGAAATGGCGCAGCGCCAGGGGATGGGGACGGAAGAGGAAATCCGTGGTAGGATCTTTTTCTGCCAGATCCAAAAGGAATTTGTAGAAGGTGAAGAAATTGCTGCCGCCCAGTGTCAGGTCGGTGGTCCAGCGGGGACACCACAGAACACGGAAATCGTTTTTAGAAAAATCCCAGGCAGGACGGGGAAGCTGGGCAGCGCTGCGAACGTCCTCAATTCCGGGAAGTCCGTAATACACGCTTTGCTGCAGTTTCAGGCTGTGAAGCAGCCAGCCGTTTTTGCGGTTGATATCCCGGCTGTAGGGAATCTCGGAAAAGAAGCAATAGACGTAGCGGAAGAAAACACGGTTGACGGTGGTCTTTACGATCTCTTCCGTGGTATTTATGCAGTAAAGCACGACGCAGATCTTGCTGTAGCGACTGACGTTGCGGCTTTGATAAGGCTCGGGCATATAGTTGTCGTAGGGTCTGGGATAGAAAATATAGGTCAGGTTCAGCGCCTTCAGATCCAACCAGCTGCCGTCCGGCTGCAGCGCATTCAGCGCTTCCGGGTAGCCGTGGGACAGAAAATACTCGTAGGTGTCATTTTCTGTGCAGTCGGGGTTTGTCAGCTTGCCGTCCTGCACCCCGGAGGGCAGACAGATCAGGTAAGGTGCAAACCGATCGTCGGCACGCATATTCTCATAAATCTGCCGCATTTTGTGCCAGCTGGGAAGGTACTGACAGAAAATACCCACACGGATCGGGCCGTTATCTCTGGGGAGCTTGCGCTCTGCCAAAAAGTTGGGCATGGCGCCCAGGTCGCACACCAGGGACTTAACACCCTTTACCAACGGGCGCAAGCCGGGGATCTTTTTCAAGGTCTCTTTCAATGACACAGCTTGTCACTTCCTTACCAGTACAGATTTTACAAATGCGATCACTTTCTTGTGGAAGATCACCAGCGCCAGCAGTACGGCGGCGATGATGCTCCAGCGGATCCAGAACAGGATATACAGCGCCATTGCCAGGAAGGAAAGGGCGGCGAAAATCACAAAGATCAGAATGAGCGTTTTGATATCAAAAAAGTCCAGGGACTGCTCCTCCTGCTTGGCGATCACACGGACGGCAATGTAGTTTGCCACGGCAAAGACGATATAGCTTGCCAGGGTGGTGTAGCCTGCGGCCACAAAGCCGAATACGGGGATCAGCAGCCAGTTGAGGACAATGTTGATAACGGCGGAGCCGATAGAGCCCCAGACCAGCATGGTCTTGCGCTCAAAATAGAATTCCAGGTTAATAAACAGCTGGGCATAGAACAGCAGCAGAATGCTCATTGCCACCGGGGGAACGACCCAAACCGCAGCCTCGTAGCCGTCAGCTGCCAGGATGTTGATCAGCTCCGGAGCAACGGCGATCACCGCCAGCAGCAGGAATGCCATTAAAATAGCAATGCTGTTTGCCAGGGGACGGTTGTCCTCACCCTTCTTTTCTTTGATTTTTCCGTAGAACCAGGGAACGTAGGAGCCGTTGATGGAATTGAGCACAAAGGTCATAAGGGTGGCAAGGTTATAGGCCACGCCGTACATAGCCACGTTGTCGGTGCTGTGGGCGCCGGAGAGATGCTCAATCATAATAATATCGGACTGATTGAACACCACCTGGGACAAGTAATAGGGAATCAGGGGGATGTTGAAGCAAAGGGCATACTTCCAGTATTCCTTTTTCACACCGCCCTTGCCACGAATCAGCGCCGTAACAAAGAAGATAAGACCCACAGCAATGTTGACGAAGGAATAGCCCATGATACGGGCATAGCCCTTGTCTTCGCTGCAGGACACAAGGATAAACGCCAGCAGCGGTGCAGTAACGGCAACGGCCAGGGTAACAAACACAACGCTTTTGTACTTGTTTTCGAACCGTCGCTGTCCGTACCAGCACAGCAGGGCGCACTGGAAGATCATCTCACCCACCATCAGCAGAACAATGGGCGTGGGCAGGTCCAGAATGGGATTCCAAAGGTTTTGCAGCGGAAGATACAGCAGCAGGAAAATACCGCCAAGCAGTACCGTAATGTTTTGTACAGCTGCCACATATCCGGTGCGGTCCTTTTCAAAACGAACCATAGCCTTGGGGAAAGAGCCGTAGGCCAGGTTCAGGGTGATGAATATGGTCAGAATATTCATCCAGGTGGTATAAAGGGTAAACTGTCCGTACTGCTCTTGGGTAAGGATCCGGGTGAACAGCGGCATGGTGACCATGGAAAGACACCGCTGCAGAATACTGCATGCGGTGTAGGCCACGGAGGCCTTGACACCTTCGGGGATGCTCTTTATTTTTGCAGAGAGCTTACGGAACATAGGTTACCTTCCTTTTCAGCGGTAGACATACCAGATGAAGTCAGCGTTTTGCTCCGGGGTGTAGGCATCCCGGATGGATGCCGGCACAGCCTCGGTGCGGAGGTAGTTGTTTTTGTCATAAAAGCGGACAGCACGGGCATTGTGCCGGGAGACACACCAGTAAATGGCATCCAGTCCCAGTTTACGGATGCCCATTTCCAGAATAGCAGCCATACCGTAGGGGGCATAGCCCTTGCCCATGGCGGCGGCTCTCACGGTAATGGCAAACTCCGCAGTGCCGTTGTGAATATGCTTAAGACTGACGGTACCCATATAGGTATCCGCCTCGTCAGCCACAGCCAGATGCAGATCTGACTGGGTGCTGTTTGCCCAGGCGATAAAGCCCTGGCAGTCCTCCAGGGTCTTTTCACCGAAATTGGTGCTTAAATGCCCCACCACAGAGGGGTCATGCATCCATTCCAGCATCAAGGGCGCATCCTGGGGCGCCAGTTTACGCAGTTTCATAGTGTTACCTCAAAAGCTGTTAACAGCGTCAATCACATAGTCAACCTGCTCTTCGGTCATGCCGTAGAACATGGGCAGGCTCAGCTGGGTGGCGGAGATCTCCTCGGCAATGGGCAGCGCACCCTTGGGGATGTTCAGGTCCTTGTAGCAGTCCTGCAGATGCATGGGGATGGGGTAGTGCTTGTTGGTGCCGATGCCCTTGTCAGCAAGGTGCTGGGCAAGCTCGTCACGCTTTTCGGTGCGTACGGAGAACAGATGCCATACGGGGACGGCATATTCCGGTACGTAGGGAAGGGTGATCAGGGGATTGGTGATGCCGGCCATGTAGCGGTTGGCAATGGCACGGCGGTTTTCGTTGACCTTGTCCATGAGCGGCAGCTTTGCTGCCAGGAAGGCTGCCTGCAGCTCATCCAGACGGGAGTTGTTGCCCTTGTAAATGTGGTGATACTTATAGTCAGAGCCATAGCTGCCCAGGGCACGTACCTTCTTTGCCAGCTCCTCGTTGTTGGTAACGGTGGCGCCGGCATCGCCCAAAGCACCCAGGTTCTTGCCGGGGTAGAAGCTGAAGCCTGCGGCATCGCCAAAGGAGCCGATGACCTTACCCTTGTAGGTGGCACCGTGTGCCTGGGCACAGTCCTCAATCACATACAGACCGTGCTTCTTGGCAATGTCCATAATGGGGTCCATATCGCAGGGCAGACCGTAAAGATGTACGGGCATGATCGCCTTGGTCTTCCGGGTGATCTTCTCCTCAATTTTGGCAGGATCAATGTTGTAGGTGCGGATATCCGGCTCCACAAATACGGGGGTAGCGCCCACGTAGGTGACAGCCAGGGCAGTGGCAATAAAGGTGTTGGAGGGAACGATGACCTCGTCACCCTCGTGAATGTCCAGCGCCTTCAGCGCCAGCATCAGGGCATCCAGACCGTTGCCGCAGCCGACACAGTACTTGGTGTCGCAGTAAATGGCAAAGGCATCTTCAAAGGCCTTGTCCTCTTTGCCGTCAATATACCAGCTGTTTTCCAAAACACGGTCAAAGGCCGCACGCAGCTGGCTGTCCAGCTCTTTTTCCAAAGGCTTGAAGCTAACAAAAGGAACGTTCATTATTTATTCTCCTTTTCTTTGACCATATTCAAAAAAGCGTCATAGTCACGGATATAGTCTTTTTCATCGTAATATTCGGAAGCCAGCACCAGCAGCACAGCACCGGGGGTGAAATCATACATCTCTCGCCACATATCGTTGGAGATGTAAAGACCCTTGGTGGGCGCATCCAGCACGACCTCTGCGGTGTCATGACCGTCATCCAGGTGGATCTTGCAGCTGCCGGAAACACAGATCAGGATCTGCTGCAGATTCCGATGGGCGTGGAAGCCCCGTCGGACATTTGTCAAGGTGTCATAAATATAGTAGACCCGCTTGATGTCAAAGGGCAGATCTTTGTGCTCCTCAATGGCGATCAGTTGCCCCCGATCGTCACCGTGGGGCGGAAAGTGATATGTCTTTACGTCCATAGACACAGATACCTCGATCCTTTCAGAATGTGGATAAAATCAGCCTTCCACAAGAATGCAGCCCAGAACCGGCTTTTCGGTAGCTTCAACCAGCTCGGTGGCTTCCAGTGCGGTGGCATAGAGGGACTTGCCGCACTGCTCAATGAGAATAACGCAGGTGGCATCCGCTAAAGCCTTGGCGGTGTCAATGTTGGTGAGAAGATCACCGTTGGCGATGACCTTGCAGCCGGCAGCCTCCAGGGCATCCAGCATGGGCAGGCGCTCCTGTGCGCCGGTCTTGCCGGTGATCAGCAGTGCACCGTTTTCACCGCACAGAGTGCGGATGCGTGCGGCAATCAGAGCGCAGCAGGCTTCGGGCGCCTCGGTGCTGCGACCTTCCAGCTTCCGCAGCCAGCGGTCAATGGCATTATATTTCTTTGTACCGGGGATGCAGCCGAGAACGGTAAGTCCGGTCTGATCCTCCAGGGTGCGACGGGAGTAAACCTTGGCTCTGCCCAGGTGCAGCAGAACAACAACAAAGGCAACGGCGAAGCAGCCCAGCACACCGCCCAGGATCGCATACTTGATGGCAGATACCAGAATCTGCGCAGTGGTAACGGGCGGAACAGCAGGAGCGACCAGCGCACTCTGCTCAGCGGTACGTGTCTTCAGGGTATCCTTCAACTTCAGCAGCTCCTCGCTACGCTTGGTCTGCAGCTGTGCCAGGTCAGCATCGTTGCGCAGGAAGACGGAAGTGTTGACAACAGACATGTTGTGCGCACCGACGATTTGGGTAACCTTGCCGCAGGTATCGTTCACAATGGTTTCCAAAGCAGCGAAAACAGCGTCTGCTGCTTCTGCATTTATATGACGTACGATGATGGTGAGCAAGTTGGCGGTGTAATCGCTGTTGACATCCAAAATGGCGTCCATGCACTTGCCTTCCAGACTCGAAGCAGTAGCGACTGCGTTCAGATTTTCCTCGCTCATCAGCTGCTTGCGATAGATGCCCAGCAGAGAGTCTGCAGGATCGGAAGCGATGATGCCGGTACCTTCGGCGGTGGGTGCTTCCAGGTAAATGTTCATTTCGTAAATATACACACTGTGGGGGTTAAGCTCCATGAAGGGCGATTCGTTCAGGTAGGTGCTGAAAGCCTCCACCTTCTCCTCCAGGGCAGTGACCTGCTGAGACAGTGTCTCTGCCTGCAGTTCATAGCTTTCCTGGGCTTTCTGCGCTGCTTCGGGGTCAACGCTGCTTCCCAGCAGAGAGACCATGCGGTAGCCGCCCAGCAGCAGTGCCAGTGCCAGCGCCACGATCAAAACCGCACGCCAGCGGTACAGCACGGCAAACAGCATGTCCTTTATATAAATTACTCGTTCGTTTTTGTGATTCACGATAATAGCCTCCTTGTTAAGATCGCATAGACCTGCTTACAGATCCTTCAACGCATCCTCCAGAACGGAAACACGCTCGGAGGGGGATTTGGCGCCGAAGAATCGGTTTACCAGGCGCCAGTAAATAAGATCCGGGAACAGCAGGCACTTGTAAAGCTTGCGCTTGCTGTCACTGCCGGTGTATTGCAGATATTTTGCATACAAACGGCCAAGTCTGTCGCAGGGGGGCAGCTGGGCAATGATGTCGTTGCAGGCATCAAAGTCCTTTTTCAGAAGTGCAGCCCATTTTTCCAGCTTTGCGGTGGAAACACCGGTGCCATACTCATACCACACAGCCTTGCAGGGGTGGCGCAGCAGCTTTTTGTTTTCGTAGACAGCAATACGAATCATGTAGTCCTCTGCAAAGATCACCTTACCCAGCATCTTTTCAAGATAGCTGCGCATCAGCGCTGTGTCCATCATGACGGCGGCGCCGGAAAGGGAATCGTTGGCAAGCAGGTAATCCACAAAAACACTGCGACGGTGGCAGTGACGGTACAGACCCGGCTGACGGGGTGCGGCAGGAATCTGCAGTACCATGGGCATGCCGGTCTCGGTGTTATAATAAACAGCATCGGCAAAGCTGACATCGCAGCCCTGCTCCTGCATGAAGCTTACCCAGCGGTACAGCGTGGTGGGCTCGTACAGCATATCTCCGGGGGAGATGGCCTTGGTGTAGCGACCCTTGGCAACGGTCAGACCGTTATAAACATTGCGGCAGGTGCCGCCGTTTTCCGGGGAGTTGGCAAAGGTATACCGGGTGAAGCCCTGGGCTTCACAGTATTCACGGATCTTGTCGTCCCAACGCACTTTGGAGCCATCGTCGGCAATGATCAGCTCAAAGGCAATGTGCTTCTGCTGCAAAACAGAGCGAAGGGTCAGCGCCAGCTTGTTCCAGTCTGCGTTGTAGGTCAGCAGCAGAACAGAGACCAGGGGAGCAGGTTCTCCGGCCGGCGCAGCGGCGGCAACCGCCGGCTTTTTGTGCTCTTCGGTGGGGGCCTCTTTTTCTAAAAGGGGATGCTTTTCAGGTTCAAAGAAATTCATATCCAATTTCAGTGTCATATACATGACAAGCTCAATGAAAAAAACGTAATCCCACTGCACGTTGTAGCCAAGTCCCTGCACCAGCACCGGGAACATGACTGCAAAATACCGGGGATCCCGGCGGAAGCCGGCAAAAGCGATATAAAACAAGAAATAATAGTACAGCACAAATCCCAGGATGCCACGGGAAACCAGGAGATTGACGATATCTGACTCAATGCTCCAGTTGCCCAGCTCCGTATAGCGGTTGTACATCACCGTAATGGGATAGCCGGAGCAGCCCTCGCCGTAGCCGAAGAGGATCTGTATGGGGGAGCTGGTTTTTATGATCTTGAAATAATCCAGGTAATAGCCGATATGGGCTTCGGTACTGGCATCACCCGTGTTACCAAACAGTCTTTGATACAGATAGGTGATGCTGTTTATAAGCGATTCCAGTATGTTGGACTTAAGCAGCACAACGCCGCCGACCACAGCGATCAGCACCAGGGACACCAGGGTGGTGTGCTTGAACCGCAGACCTCTGGTGTCGGAGGGGATCCAGATCAGGAAGCACAGCGCAGCGCACAGAACAACACCGATCAGGGTGGTGGAGTTGCCGCAAATCAGGGCATCCACCAGAATCAGCGCACGGATATAGGGATTTTTAAAAAGCACAAAGGCCAGCACCAGGGTAGGCGCCAGTACGGCAGAGTGCCAGGTGAGACCGGAGGGGTAGTATACCCAGCTGCGGATAAAGGAGGCATTTTCCAGAAGGTGCAGTGTTTCCACGAAGATCTTCTTGTTGATGTCAATGTGGAAGCCCTTGTAAAGCACAAATTGCAACGGGATCCATGCCAGCTGCACAAGACACATGATGCGGATGCCTTTGATAAAGGCAGGCAGTGTCTTGGGGTCCTTTTTCATCATGGACTGCAGATAGGCAGCCGCGAAGTAAAGGATCAGGGCATACACCGTCATGACCACGGCGGCTTTTTTGTAGGAGTAGCGCATATCGCCGATGCAGGCGGAGACAGCGCATAGGATCAGCTCAACAAAGATCAGGTTGACGGCAGGATCAGTGAAAAAGCTGAGACTTTTTCGGTTCACCAGCATGATTCCGCAGAAAATGACCTGCACAAACAGAAATGCCGTTCGTCCCGAAAACTGCAGGACTACCATGGATGAGAGTATCATCATCAGGCAGACCAGCCAGTTGAGTCTGACGGTGGAAGCACGTAATTTCATAACTTTCCTCACAAGTGGATGTTATGCACTGCGCCCCAAAAGAATTGAGGTCAGCTTGTAGCGCACATTACAAAGAATGGTGGGAGCGTATTTCAGCAGCTTTTTCAAATCAAGCTGTCGGGTGTCCTGGTAGAACTTGAAATGGATGCTGTGATCCAGCCACTTCAGCTCTTTTTCGGAGAACTGACCGCTGCGTTCCAGGATCTTCCAAAGCTCCAGGTTGGAGCGGTGCATCTTTTCCAGGTCAAAGGACAGATTGTTTCCGCCGGCATCGTTGTGGATGTAGACCTGACCGTAGTTGCACACGAAGCTGCGCTTCTCCCAGAACAGAAGCAACCACAGAAGCCAGTCGTCGGAGCCGTTGCTCTGCATGGGATTCTGCTGCCAGCAGGCAGGGATCACCGCTTTGCGGATCAGACAGCATCCGGGAGAGGGGATCAGATTGCGGATGCGCAGGAAATTGTCCGCCTGGATCAGATATTTCATTGCCTTTTCGGATTTGTAAATAGGAAGACGGTCGGTGCCGTATTCGTAAAGACCGTTGCCGACGACCACATCGGTGCCTTCACGCAGCTGCAGCTGCTTTTGGAAGCCGGGCAGCAGGATCTCATCATCCTGATCCAGGAAGAGGATCCAGTCACCGGTGGCATGTTCCAGTCCGTGGAGACGGGTGCCGTGGATGCCCATGTTCTGCTCATTGGCAATGACCTGCACCGTGACCTTCAGGTCATCAGGCAACTCCACCGCAACTGCAGGGCTGTCATTGACCAGGATCACTTCCACCTCAGTGTCCTCTGCACGGCAAATGGGGACAATGGCCTCAATGCTGGCAAACAGACGGGGCAGATATTGATTTCCTTTGTAAAAAGGCACAATGACAGAGATTTTTGACGGCATGGTGCTGACCTCCGGGTTCTGAATTTCAGGGATTAGGTGTTTTCATAAATATCTATGAGCTGCCGATAGTTATCCTCCGGCATGTACTTTTTCTCATAGTCAAGCCGTGCGTTTTCACCCATACGGCGGCACAGCTGGGGGTCTGCCCAAAGGGCACGGATGTGCTGAATAAAGCCATCCACATCGTTCAGGGGTACTTTGTAGCCGTTGACACCGTTTTCAATGGCCTCCACAGAGAAGCCAAGGTCGGTAGCCACCAAAGCCTTGCCCAGGCTTTCTGTCTCGATCTGCACCATGGAGCAGCCCTCATACCAGATAGAGGGGAACACCACGAATTCGCCGCCCTTAACGATGGAAAGACATTTTTCGTGGGGGGTGTAGCCCAGGTAATGTACATGCGGCTTTGTCTCTGCCCATTTGGCAAAGTCTTCCGCCAAAGGACCGCCGCCCATGACCACCAGGGGAATGTCTGTTACACGGTCAAAGATCTGCTGCAGAATGCGGATGCCCTTTTCCTCGCCGATGCGCCCGTAGAACAACACGTAGCGGTCGGGCAACTCCGGGAACTCCCCGGTCTCCACCTGCACATCCGGCACGAAGTTGTACTTTTTGATGATCTTCTTCTCGTCAAAACCGATCTGCTTCAGCAAGCGGATCTGATTTTCGTTCAGACAGACGTAGCGGTCGATCTGCTTGTAAAAGCTTTTGCACCAGCGGTGAATGGTGAAAATGCAGGCAACAAGAAAGCTTTGCAGCCGGGAGCCCTTGAAGCAGCCGTGCTTGACCATGCGGAAATAATTTCCGTCGCCGCAGGCATTGCATAGCTGCGTGCCACGCAGAGAGGTGGCGCAGGGGCAGATAAAACGGGTATCATGGAGTGTTGCCACTACTTTTCCGCAATATTTTTTGGCGGCATACAGCACAGAGGGGGACAGCAGAGGGAAGAAGGTGTGGATATGCACCACATCCGGCTTCTGATCCAGAATCAACTTTTTTACCTCACGGTAATGCTTGAAGGACCAGAACATTCCGAAGGCGGTAGCCAGCTTACCCAAAGCGCCGGCCTTGTCAAAGCTGTCGTTGATGGCGCTGTAGCGAATCACCTGATGACCGTGGGCCTCCAGCATAGCGGTCTCCTGCTTGAAGACCTGATCGTCGCCACTGGCAGAACCGGCACGGTGAAAATTATGGATAGCAAGGATTTTCATAGCAGCCTCCAAAAGCCTTTATTTAAGAAACAGCCGTTCGTATTCGTCGGCAATGAACTGCCAGCTGTAGGCATCTGCGATGCGAGCCTTTGCCTGGACACCCAGTTGGGCGATCTCTTCGGCAGTGAGCTTATCTGCATCTTCAATGAGCTTGGCCAGTCTGCCGGCCTTTTTGGACCAGTAGAGAGCGGAATCCTTTGCCACCTCACGGTTGAAGCCCACGTCCAGCAGCAGGTTCAGGTCGGTGCTGCTGAGGGCTTCCAGCAGGCTGGGGTTGGTACCGCCCACCTCGTGACCGTGGAAATAGCCGTAAGCGTTCTCACGGATCTTCATCAGCAGCTCCTGGTCATATACTGTACCCACAAAACGGATACGGGGATCCTCACGGAAGCCGGTCTTCTTCTCCAGCTCGTTAAGGAAGCTTTTGGAGACGTTGGTGATCAGGGCAAAGTTCTTGGTGGTCTTGCTCTTCATGAACTCCCGGATCATGGTCTCAAAGTTGTTCTCGGGAACAAAGCGACCTACTACCAGATAGTATTCCTTTGCCTGCAGCCCATGCTTTGCATACCATTCCAAAAGACCGGGATCGTTGTCGTCCAGATGGCTGTGACGGGTCTCGGCACCGTAGGCGATGTAAGTAGACGCAGGCGCATACTTAGCGTAGGCACTGTGGATGTAGTTCTCAATGTTCTTGCTGTCGCAGACCATAAGATCTGCGTGACGGGTCATAAGCTCCTCGGAAATCTTCCAATACTTACGAACCGGCTTCGGCCACTTGGCACGGAGCCACTCGTGTCCGTCGGGGTTGACGTATACCACACCGCCCAGCTTATGGATCTTGTCCACATAGTGCTTCATAAAGGGGCCGATACGGCAGGCGAGAATGTAGACGATGGGCTTTTCAATTTTGTTTGTCTTGATGTACTTGCAGCAGTCGGACAAAGCGGCTACGTCGTAATAGATAGCCTGGGCAGGTCCGATGTTGGGCACCTTCAGGTGGAAGCAGCGTGCATTGTGATACATCTCTTCCTTTTTGACGGTGTCCTTGCAGGCCACATGATATCGCAGTTCCGGATGGTTCTGATGATACTCGGTCAGCTTGTCAACAAAAGTCTCATAACCGCCGTAGGCACCGGGAATGCCCTTAGAGCCTACGATGAATACGTGTTGCATAGCAAAATCTCCTAACAGCTTATTATATATCTGAATTAAAATTGGAAGGTGTCGGCTAAAACGGGCCAGTTCTGGTCTTTCTCACTGAGGTTCAGGGGTGTGCCGTCGGAAAGAGTGTAACCTTCGGCGGAGCAACTGCCCTGGTAGGTGCCCAGAATATCCGGCCACTGAATGCCAATGGCGGGGTCATTCCATGCCACACCACCCTCGTCGCCAGGGTGGTAGAAATCCGTGCACTTGTAGCTGAAGACAGCGGTGTCGGAAAGCACCAGGAAGCCGTGGGCAAAGCCCTCGGAAATGTAGAACTGCTTCTTGTTCTCTTCCGTCAGCTCCACGCCGTACCACTGGCCGAAGGTCTTGGAATCGTGGCGCATATCCACAGCCACGTCAAAGACACGTCCGGAGAGGACACGCACCAGCTTGCCCTGGGGATAATGCTTCTGGAAGTGCAGGCCACGCAGCACACCCTTGGTGGACATGTTCTGATTGTCCTGCACAAAGACCATGTCAAGACCGGCCTCGTGCATATCCTTCTGGTTGTAGGTCTCCATGAAATAGCCACGGGCATCGCCGTGTACTGTAGGCTCAATAATGTAAAGTCCCTCAATGGGGCACGGAGTTACTTTGATCTGACCCATAGTATCAATCCTCTTTCTCTTTCAAAAATCTGGCAAGAGCATCCTGCCAGGTGGGCAGGGGCGTGAAGCCGTTTTCTGCCAGCTTTGCTTTGTCAAGCCGGCTGTTGTAGGGACGAGCGGCCTTGTTCAGACCGTATTCTTCTGTTGTGACGGGAACGACGGTGTTGGTGTAGCCCATCTGACGGTAGATCTCGCAGGTGAAGTCATACCAGGAAATGTAGCCGCCTTCGTTGGTGGCGTGATAATAGCCGTACTTGTCGGTGGCGATCATATCCACCAGCAGACGGGAAAGATCCGGCGTATAGGTGGGGGTGCCGATCTGGTCGCAGACAACACGAACGGTGTCATACTTCTGGCCCACAGCCAGCATGGTTTTGACAAAATTCTTGCCGTTTCGTCCGAAGACCCAGGCAATGCGGACGATGAAGTATTTCTCCAGAGTCTCTGCCACAGCCAGCTCACCCTCCAGCTTTGTCTGTCCGTAGACGTTCAAAGGCTTGTAGTCTTTGCAGTCCGGCTTCCAGGGCTGGGTACCCTGACCGTCAAAGACGTAGTCGGTGGAGATATATACCATTTTGCAATCCAGCTTTTTACAGCAAGTGGCAATGTTCTGTGTGCCGGTGGCGTTGATCCGTCTGACTTTATCCATATTTTCCGGCGCCTCTGCGTCATCCACCGCAGTCCATGCTGCGCAGTGGATCACCACGTCGGGGGAGACCTGGTCAAGGACCTGCTCCACGGCATCGGCATTTGTAATATCCAGGGCGTAATAGGGGGCGGTGGTGACGGGCGTGCCGTCCTGAATGCCGCTGTAAGCGGGGGCAATATCGCTGCCCACAGCCTGGTATCCACGGCTTACCAACTCGTTAACAACATCGTGTCCCAGTTGTCCTGCGACGCCTGTTACGAAAACCTTCATGGCCTGATTGCTCCTTTTTTATCTGCATATGGATATAATATACCCAATTATGAAAATTATAGCCGATTTGCCACGAACTGTCAACATCTGCCAACCCCCGGAAATGGAAGATTTCACAATATAAAATGCCCACAAAACAGCCCTTTTCCACAAAAAGCACAAACCCTGAAAGAAAACCGCTCCACAACCCACCCCGGCACATAATACCCTTGCTCCGGCAAGCCTGCTTCCGGGCATAAAAAACACCGGATGCTGCCAGGCAGCATCCGGTGAAACGGTGCGTTAGCGGTTTGCGTACATCTTCTCGTAGTAGTTCTGATATTCGCCGGAAATGATCTCCTCCCACCAGGATTTGTTTTCCAGGTACCAGGCGATGGTCTTCTGAATGCCGTCGGCGAACATAGTCTCAGGCAGCCAGCCAAGCTCGGTGTGGATCTTGGTAGGATCAATGGCGTAGCGCATATCGTGACCCTTACGGTCGGTGACGTAGGTGATAAGGCTTTCGGGCTTGCCCAAAGCCTTGCAGATGATCTTGACAATGTCAATGTTGCGCATTTCGTTGTGACCGCCGATGTTGTACACCTCGCCCACACGGCCCTTGTGAATGATCAGATCAATGGCCTTGCAGTGATCCTCAACGTACAGCCAGTCACGGACGTTCAGACCCTCACCGTAAACGGGCAGAGGCTTGTCGTTCAGTGCATTGGCGATCATCAGGGGGATCAGCTTCTCGGGGAAGTGATAGGGGCCGTAGTTGTTGGAGCAACGGGAAATGGTCACGGGCAGACCGTAGGTGCGGTGATAAGCCATGACCAGCAGGTCGGCGCCTGCCTTGGAGGAGGAGTAGGGGGAGCTGGTGTGGATGGGGGTCTCCTCGGTGAAGAACAGATCGGGGCGATCCAGGGGCAGGTCACCGTACACCTCGTCGGTGGAGACCTGGTGGTAACGCTCAATACCGTACTTGCGGCAGGCATCCATCAGCACCTGGGTGCCGAGAATGTTGGTCTGCAGGAAGACCTCGGGGTTCTCAATGGAACGGTCCACATGGCTCTCGGCAGCGAAGTTGACCACCACATGGGGCTTCTCTTCCTCAAAGAGCTTGTAAACACCCTCACGGTCGCAGATATCCAGCTTCACAAAGCGGAAGTTGGGGTTGTCCATAACGTCCTTCAGGGTGGACAGGTTGCCGGCATAGGTCAGCTTGTCCAGGCAGATGATCCGGTACTCCGGGTACTTGCCCAGCATATGGAATACAAAGTTGCTTCCGATAAAACCGGCGCCGCCGGTAACGATCACAGTCTTTTTCATTTTTGCGATTCCTCTAATCTCTTTTTGTCACGCAGAACATCCACGTATTTTCCGTCCAGCACGTCCTGCAGATAACGGCCGTACTGGTTGTTCTTGTAAATGGCGATGACAGCCTCCACCTGCTCACGGGTGATCCAGCCGTTGATGTAGGCAATGTCCTCCAGGCAACCGATCTTGCGGTTCTGGTGTGCCTCAACAGTCTTGACGAAATTGGTAGCTTCCACCAGGCTCTCGTGTGTGCCGGTGTCCAGCCAGGTAAAGCCCTGACCCAACAGCTCCACGTTCAGCTCGCCGTTCTCCAGGTAGATACGGTTCAGATCGGTGATCTCCAGCTCGCCACGTGCGGAGGGCTTCAGCTTCTTTGCGTATTCCACAACACGGTTGTCATAGAAGTAAAGACCGGTGACACAGTAGTTGGACTTGGGCTCCTTGGGCTTCTCCTCAATGGAGATCGCACGGCCTTCGCTGTCAAACTCCACGATGCCGAAACGGTGGGGATCGTCCACGTAGTAGCCGAATACGGTAGCACCCTTGCCGGACTTTGCGTTGCGCACAGCCTGGCGCAGACGCTTCTTCAGGCCGTGGCCGGAGAAGATATTGTCACCCAGTACCATAGCGACACAGTCATCACCGATGAATTCCTCACCGATGATAAATGCCTGAGCCAGTCCGTCGGGACTGGGCTGCTCAGCGTAGCTCAGCTGCAGACCGAACTGCTCGCCGGTGCCGAGAAGCTCCTTGAAACGGGGCAGGTCCTGCGGCGTGGAAATGATCAGGATATCACGGATGCCTGCGCTCATAAGCACGGACATGGGGTAGTAGATCATGGGTTTGTCATAGATGGGAAGCAGCTGTTTTGATGTAACCTTGGTCAAAGGATACAGCCGGGTTCCGGATCCGCCTGCCAGAATAATACCTTTCATAAAGGTCCCTCCAGGTCGAAATGTAATGATAGTCGGCGAGTCAAATACACAGCCTATGGGCATGAGAACAGACTCTACCGCTTGGAGTATACCATGAACAGGCAAAAAAAGCAAGCAAATAAACAAAAAATAGCTACTTTGGCAAAAAAATTAACAATTGCATATGTGTTCGCTTTGGATGGACAATGCTGTAAAACCAAGGGAAAAACCGAAAAAACGCCATGTTATTTTAGATAAAACAGCCCGAAATAAAAAAGCGGAAATCGGTATAATGCACAAGAGCTGACGGCAAAAAGCAGGGGCCGATGCTGCCATCGGCCCACTCTTTGACCCTTCCGCCGAAGCTTATGACAGCGCTTGCTTCAGCTTTTCCAGGGCACGCTTTTCAATCCGTGACACGTAGCTACGGCTGATGCCGGTGAGCGTTGCCACCTCACGCTGCCGCCGGGGCGCACCGTCTCCCAGCCCGTACCGTGCCACGATCACCTGCCGCTCCTGGTCGGTCAGTACCGTGTCCACAGCCTTCCGCAGCTTCCGTATGTCCTCCCGGTTGGTGACCCGCTCCAGAAGATCCTCCTCGTCGCTGACCACATCCATCAGCGCCAGCGCCGTGCCGTCGCCGCCGGTCTCAATGTAGTCGGACAAGGAAACATCCTGCCCGGTTTTCTTCTGCGCCCGAAAATGCATCAGGATCTCGTTTTCCACACACCGTGCCGCATAGGTGGCCAACCGGGTTCCCTTGGAAGTATCAAAGGTGGTGATCCCCTTGATAAGCCCGATGGTGCCGATGGAGATCAGATCCTCCTGCTCCGACGTCTGGGCATAGTATTTTTTCATGATATGTGCGACCAATCGCAAATTCCGTTCAATGAGTATATTGCGTGCCTCCGAATCTCCCTGGGCGGCCAGCGCCAGATAATGCCGCTCTTCTTCCAGGGTCAGCGGCTTCGGAAAAGACCCGGTAGACAACTGCAGTGAGTACATCAGCCCATTAAGCATAAGCCAAACGGCTGCAATCATAAACCTCACCCCCACCAAATCCTATTCCCCCCCGCCCGTCCTTTTTCCAAAAAAGAAAACCCCATGCGGATTTCGTCCGCATGGGGAAATGTTCAGGGTTTCTTTTTTGTTTTGGGTTCGCCGTAGCCGTAACCGTAGGCTTTGCCGTAGTAGCCGCCTTTGTCTTTGAAGTCAACACGGTTGAGGACAACACCCAAAATCTTGGCGCCGGCCATTTCCAGCTGCTGCTTCACACGGCGCTCCAGCTTGTAGCTGTTGTGGGTGGCATCAATGACAAGAAGCACACCGTCCAGGGCAGGTGCCATGACAGCACAGTCAATGACCTGGCCGATGGGAGCGGCATCCACGATCACGTAGTCAAATACTTCCTTCAGCGCCTCGATCAGCTTGGGGAAGTTTTCACTGCCCAAAAGCTCGGAAGCGTTGGGAACACGGGTGCCGGCAAACATGATATACAGCTTGGGAACATCGGTCTCGTAGATCAGCTCGTTGGCGTTTGCCTGACCGGAGAGGAAGTGGCTGAGACCTTCTGCTTTATTGCGCAGGTGCAGACGGGTTGCCAGCACGCTCTTGCGAAGGTCGGCATCCACCAAAAGCACACGCTTTCCTGCCTGGGCAATGGAGGCTGCCAGCTGGAAGGAGAGGGTGGACTTGCCTTCGGAGGCACTGAAGCTGGTAAGACTTACGGCTTTGATGTTGGAGCCGGTAAAAATCAGATTGGTACGAAGGGTCTTGATGGCTTCGGAGGTCTGGAACTCCTTGGAGACGAAGCGGCTTACTGCAATGATTTCCATGTGGTCACCTCTTACTTTCTGCGGAAAAGCTTGCCGATGTTCAGCGCTTTCTTTCTCTTACGGAGCGTGCCGCTCATGCCCATGGATTCCAGTTCCTTGGAAACCGGAATCACACCCAGGGTGCTGAGACCCAGGTGACGGGTAACATCCTCGTCGGTGCGGATGGTGTCATCCACTGTGTAAATGATGACCAGCACAAGCAGCATCAGGGCGAAGCCCAGGACAGCGGCGATGGTGGCATTTCTGGGCATGCTGGGGCCGGACTTGTGGCTGGGGACTTCTGCCTCGTAAACCAGGTTGACCGCATCCACGTCCATAATAGCCTTGATCTGCGCACTGGAGACCTCACGGACGCAGTTGGCAATGTCCGCCGCACGCTGGGGCTGGGTGTCCACCACAACGATCTGCAGGACACGGGTGTTGTCAATAGCGCTGACGGAGATCTTGCTTGCCAGCTGACCCACAGTCATGGGCAGCTGCAGCTCTTCAATCACCTTGCGGGTGACGTTCTCACCGGTGATCAGCACCTGGTAGTCCTTGATCATGAAGTTGGCGATGTTGTAGTCGGAGGAGGACAGCTCCGTGTCGGAGGAACGGCTGAGCACGTACATACGGGTCTTGGCGGTGTACTCGTCCTCCATAAAGAAATGGGTAGCGCAGGCACCTGCGATGGCAAAGAGAATGCATGCGGCTACGAGGTACAATATTTTCTTTTTAAGAAAAAACAGAAGATCTAAAAGGTCGATCTCTATCTTTGTTTTTTGATTTTCCATGGCGTGCTCCTTGAATAGTCGGGATATATACCCTACATCATACCACATATGTTCTGATTTCACAACCCCTATTGTGGTTTTTCGTCAGAAGGTTGACGAAGTGGCAGAAAAGGGGTAAAATATAAAAAAATGCACATGAAAGGAGCCGTAACATGACGGTAGACACGGAGAAATTCAATGCCATGGCAGAAAGTCTTCCCGAAGAGTTGCTGCAAAGCCTGGAAAAATATATTGCGGAGCATTACGAACCTTTGGAGCGGCGGCTGCTTGCAGATACCTGGAGCGTGGAGCGCCTTGCCCGTCCCCGCGCGGTGAAGGCATCCAAAGACACACTGTCCATGGAGGAGTGCGTGTGCGAATCTCTGTCCCTGGAGGAGATGCTGCGGCAGGCAGATGTGGGATTTTCCCAGCGGCTTCTGCAGTTGATTGATGATCGGGGCTGTAAGGATGCGGAGATCTACAAAAAGGCATGCGTTTCCAAGCAGCACTTTTCCAAGATCCGTAACCACCCGGATTACCGCCCCACCAAGCCCACCGCAGTGGCATTTGCCATGGCGCTGGAGCTGGACACGGAACAAACCCTTGACCTGCTGGGCAGAGCCGGCTTCACATTGAACAACAGCAGCAAATTTGACCTGATCATCCGTTACTGCATTGAAAACCGTATATTTAATATAGTAAAGGTCAACCTGATGCTGTACAAACATGACCAGCCGCTTTTGGGAAATTAAAAAGTCCCCCGGCAGTTGACCAATTGAAAAGAAAATCCTCCTATAATATGGGTGTAAGTAAAAACACAACATATTTTAGGAGGAATTTTTTATGAAGAAGAATTTGACAGAGCTGGTATTTATCCTGGACCGCAGCGGATCTATGTCGGGGCTGGAGGGTGACACCATCGGCGGCTTCAACAGCATGATCAAAAAGCAGAAGAAGGCAGCAGGCGAGGCGTATGTGTCCACGGTGCTGTTTGACAATGAGAGCGAGGTGATCCATGACCGCGTCCCTCTGGATCGCATCATGCCCATGACAGAGGAGGAATACTACACCCGGGGCAGCACTGCGCTGCTGGATGCGGTGGGAAGTGCCATCCGGCACATTGGGAATATCCATAAGTACGCCCGGGATGAGGATCGCCCGGAGAAGACTTTGTTTGTGATCACCACCGACGGCATGGAAAATTCCAGCCACACCTACACCTATGAAAAGGTGCGGAAGATGATTGAGGAGAAGAAAGAAAAGTGCGGTTGGGAATTTATTTTCCTGGGTGCCAATATTGATGCTGCCAAGGAAGCTGCCCGTTTCGGCATCTCCCGGGAGTGCGCTGCGGACTATCTTGCCGACAGTAAGGGCACCGGCATTCTCTATGACACCCTGGGCGAAGCCATCAGCCAGGTTCGCACTTGCGCTGCGCCCCTTTCTGCCTCCTGGAAGAAGCAAGTAGATGCAGATTTTAAAAAGCGCAAGAAATAAACGTAAAAGTTATGGGTGCTATCCTTTGTCGGATAGCACCCTGTTTGTTTAGATCGTGCCGGTGACGGTGAGGGTGGAGATGCCGGGGGTAACGGTGTAGGCACCGGTGGTGGGATCCTGGGTGTAGGTGGCGGCAGGCACCAGAATCTGCCCCGGGACAGTGGAGAACAGACCGGTGGCTTCGTTGTAATTATACTGCGCGCCTGCCGTCCAGGCGGTGCCGTTGAAGGTGACGGTCAGCGCCGAGAGGATGGGGTCAAAGGTGTCGGTGATGGCAGCGTTATCTGTTGCGATCACCGGCTGGTTGCCGGAGTTGGCAATAATAAAGGTGTAGGTGACACGGTCATTGTCCGTCACCTGGGAAGGGCTGATGGACTTGGAGATGGTCAGCGCAGGTGCGGTTGCCACGGTGACAGTTTCGGTGGCGGTGATGGGTGTGGTGATGCCGTCACCGGTGACGGTAACGGTGTTGACAATGGTGCTTTCGGCGCTGGGAGGCGCAAAGCTGTTCACGCCTGCCTGATATACCAGCACGGCATCACCGCCGGCGGGAATGCTGATGCCGCTGAATACCAGGGGAGGACCTGCCACAACGGCAGGGGCAGGCTGCAGGACACCGTCAACGAACAGAGAAGCGGTTCCGTTGACATAGGTCAGGGGATAGACGGTGGTGCCGCCAAAGGGATAGCCGCCCAGATCGTCGGTGACGGTCAGGCCGCTGATGGCGGCGTTGCCGGTGTTGCGCAGTGTGACAACATAGGTCACTCTGTCACCGGGGGTATAGCTGCCCTCTACGGCGGTCTTTGCTGCAGTGAGTACGTCCAGCAGTTCGCCGTAGGCGATGTTGGAGTTGGTGCTGTTGCCGTTGTAGGTCAGGGTAGCCTGGTTGGAAAAAATAGCCATAAGGTACCTCCTGGGTCACGATTCCGGGGCATGCCCGGTGCATTATCCTATGAAGTTGCGAAAAAAATTGACACATTCCGCAAAAATTAAGAAATTTATACAGAAAAACACCTTGACAAATGGTTAAACAGATGCTAAAATGTTTGAGCCGCATTGAATGGGCTGAAGTTGGTGCGCCCAAAAGCGCCCACGCCCCCAGAGCGAGTCTACAAAAATGAAGTAGGTGAATTAAGGAAATGAAAGCAGTTATCGTGACCGGTGGTAAGCAGTATACCGTTGCTGAAGGTGATGTTCTGTACATCGAGAAGCTGGAGGCAGAAGCTGAAGCTACCGTGAAGTTCAACGTTCTGGCAGTGCTGGACGGCGAGAACTCTGTGATCGGCGCTCCCGTTGTTGAGGGTGCAGCTGTTGAGGCTAAGGTCATCAAGACCGGCAAGGCTAAGAAGATCACCGTGTTCAAGTACAAGGCAAAGAAGAACGAGAAGAAGAAGCAGGGTCATCGTCAGCCCTACACCAAGGTGGAAATCACCAAGATCGCACTGTAATTATGACTAAATGCGAGTTTTTTATGGAAGAGGATCGGATCACCGGTTTCTCCGTCTCCGGCCACAGCGGCTATAGCGAGGCAGGCAGCGATATCGTCTGTGCAGCCATCAGCGCCGTTGTTACCATGGCAGAGGCCACCATCAATGATGTGTGTGGCGCCAGGGCAAAGGTTCGGGTCAAGGACGAGGATGCCCGTGTTACCTTGATGCTTCCCGCTTCCTGCGATGAAGAAGAGACTGTGCAGGCTGTCCTTTCCGGCATGCTTGTGACCCTTCTGTCGCTGAAGGAAGACTATCCTGATTATATCGAAGTTTTGGAGGTGTAATACCATGCTGAAGATTGGTATTCAGTTTTTCGCTCACCATAAGGGCGGCGGTTCTACCAAGAACGGTCGTGATTCCGAGGCTAAGCGCCTGGGCGTAAAGCGTGCTGACGGTCAGTTCGTTCTGGCTGGCAACATTCTGGTTCGCCAGAGAGGCACTCACATCCATCCCGGTGTCAATGTCGGTATCGGCAGTGATGACACTCTGTTCGCTCTGATTGACGGTACCGTCAAGTTCGAGCGCAAGGGCAAGGATCGTCGTCAGTGCTCCGTCTATGCTCTGGAGCAGTAATCACGAATTTCCCGTATAGCTTGTAAGGGCTGCTGCAAATAAATGCAGCAGCCCGTTTTTTAATCTCAGGTAATGGTGAAGAGAGGACACAAGGATGTCCGTTGTTCACTGTTACCTATGAAGGAGGTTGTTTCAATGTTTGTTGATAAAGTCCGAATTACCGTCTGCGGAGGACGGGGCGGTGACGGTGCCGTGGCATTTCACCGTGAAAAATATGTGGCATCCGGCGGCCCCGACGGTGGCGACGGCGGTCACGGCGGCAGTGTGATCCTGCGTGTCAATGACAATCTGACCACGCTGTTGGATTTTCGTTATAAGCGTAAGTACAGCGCCCAGTCCGGTCAGAACGGCCAGGGGCGCAAAATGAGCGGCAAGCGTGGCGAGCCGCTGATCATCCAGGTGCCCAGAGGCACTGTTGTCCGGGATGCGGAGACAAATCAGATCATCGTGGACATGTCCACCGGTGAGGATCATATTATTGCCAAGGGCGGCAGAGGCGGCTGGGGCAATGCCCACTATGCCACTCCCACCCGTCAGGTTCCCCGTTTCGCCAAGGCCGGTATCGCCGGTCAGCAGCGTGACGTGATCCTGGAGCTGAAGCTGCTGGCAGATGTTGGTCTCGTGGGCTTCCCCAACGTGGGTAAGTCTACACTGCTGTCTGTTACCTCCAATGCCCGTCCCAAGATCGCAAACTACCACTTCACCACTTTGTTCCCCAACCTGGGCGTGATCTATGTGGATGAAGGTGTTTCCTTCGTAATGGCAGATATCCCCGGTATTATTGAGGGCGCTGCTGAGGGCGCAGGTCTGGGTCATGATTTCCTGCGCCACATTGACCGTTGCCGCCTGCTGGTGCATGTGATTGACGTCTCCGGCAGCGAGGGCAGAGATCCCGTGGAGGATTTTGATGCTATCTGCGAGGAGCTGCATAACTACAGCGTTGACCTGGGCGACCGGCCCATGATCGTGGCAGCCAATAAGACTGACCTGATGATGCCGGAGTCCGACAACCTGGAGCGTCTGCGCAAGCATGTGGAGGCAGCCGGTTGTGAGCTGTACGAAATTTCCGCGGGTACTACCCAGGGCACAAAGAATCTTATGCGTGTAGTAGCCGAAAAGCTGCGTACACTGCCTCCCGTCACTATTTACGAGCCTGAATACGTAGAGGTGGTGGAAGCGGCCGGCGATCCCACAGAGCTGGAGATTGAGCACATGGGCAGCACCTGGGTCATCACCGGCACCTGGCTGGAGCGCTTGATCATGAACATCAACTTTGATGACCATGAGTCCCGGAACTACTTTGACATGCAGCTGCACAAGTGTGGCCTCTTTAAGCGCCTGGAGGAAATGGGTATCCAGGACGGCGACGTTGTAGATATCTATGATATGCAGTTTGAATACCAAAGATAAATTTGCAGAAAAACCCCTCGCCTTACGGTGTGTAAGGCGAGGGGTTGCAATTTATGCTGATGTTATATCAGCCAAACATCTTCTTTCTGTAATTGGGGCAGTTCATTTCCCAGTTATAGCTAAGACAGTAGGCACTAATGGCATAATCGGTCTGATAAGTATCCCACAGTCTGCACTTTTTGGTGTTAGGATCATAATAAGGGCACATAGTTATCTTCCTTTCTTTATTACTTAGGGGACTTTTTTGACATCATCCAGGCAGTGCCAGGCTCCGGTGCGACCTTGTGAGCCACAGCAACAATGTTGGAGTCACCGTCAATTTGGATCTTTATGTTCAGACAGTCGGAAGACCCTACATATTCAGAGATTTCCCACTGTTGTCCGTTTGCAGATGTAATAACAAAGTCATGGGAACCGCGGTCTAACTTATAGTAGGTGGACATATTGCCAAGTACTTTGTGCGCAGTGGAGCCGTCAACGGAAAAGGTATTGCGGGAGTTGGGAAAGTCTGTGCGTCCGTCCTGAAAGATAATGTAAGTAGCCATACGAATTTCTCCTTTAACTGTGAATTATTTATAGGTGATTTTGTATCAGCCTCAGCCCATGGCATTCTTTAAGGCAAAAACAACTTTGACGATCATATTGGGGATCACCATGTTGGCAAGATCCCAAAGTGCTTGTTCATCTTCGGTTTCGGGTTTGCGCATTTTGATGCGTTCCAGTGCTTCGGGGAAGGGGAAGCCTTCGCCCTTGGTGCCAAGGTAAAGCATAAGAACCTCTCCGGACAGGGAGATATCACAAGCGTTGATCAAAAGCAACGGCCAGCTGCCGGTTTCAATAATGGTGGGGCCAACATGGGAATATTTTTTATGGGTCGCAGTATCGTTGGAGATCATGGCAACGGAAGATTTTAGCTGGTTTTTTACGAGCCAGCAGTTTGTTATAAAGTCTGTATCATCCTGATTGTACTTCAGGGCGATCAGCAGGTCTTCCAGATCTTCTGCCAGCTTGGCAGTGTCATCAGCGCTGCCGTGGAAAGTGGTCAGATCCCAGTCCCGGCCATGATATGTTGTTAACTCCCGTAACCGGTCACTGGCTTCGTCCAGTTGATTATCAAGTTCCTCAAAAGGCTTGTATTCCTTTGTAAGTGCATCCAGCTTCTGAGACAATTCCTGCTCCGTCTCGCTGGGCATCAGATTCTTCGCCTTGACGAAATGGGTGATACCGTAGATAAGGGGAACGGCCAGGATCACAATGTCAATGAGATCAGGATCGCTATATCCCACGATCAGGGTTTCTGTCAGGCACATAACCTCCAAAATGACAAGGATCACAGCAATCACAAGGCCGATAATGCCTTTCTTTTTGTGGGATGCAGCCTCTTCACGGGCCTGCTTTTTGCTGATGCAGTTATCGACTTCTTTTGTGATACGTTTTCTTTGGTCGTAACTTTCGTCGTACTGTTTGTTCAGAGTTTCAACTTGTTCTTCAACTTGCGCAATTTTTTGCAGCTTTGCTTGAATTCCCATACAGAACTCCTCTCTTTTTGTGTTGAATGAATAAAATATTCATTATGTGAATAGTATATGCGAATAAATTATGAATGTCAAGACTAAAATATGCAATAATTGAATAAGCTATAGGGGGATTGTTGCATGAAAAATATTAAACTGATTCGCGTAATAAAAGACTATACACAGCTGAAGGTACAGATGGATACCGGTATCAGTCAAAGCACGCTTTCCAAATATGAATCCGGGGACATGATCCCTACGGCGGATAATCTGGTGCTTTTGGCGGATTATTACAAAACCAGCATAGATTTTCTCATGGATCGCACCGATGAGCGCAGACCCTATCCCCCGAAACGGGAACATACCGAATAAACAGTGTGCCGTCAATGCTTGCATTGGCGGCACTTTTGTTGTATAATATTAAGCTATATAAACGAAGGCGCAGAGGTGATCGGCATGGAATTTAAGGTTTTGGCAGTTGGCGACGTGGTGGGTAAGCCCGGAATGGATCGGGTTTGCAAGTCTTTGCGGAAGCTGAAGATGCAGACAAAGGCGGATTTTGTCGTTGTCAACGGTGAAAATGCGTCTGTGGTGGGTATGACACCCCAGCAGGCGGAGGATATTTTTGATGCCGGTGCAGATGTGATCACCATGGGTAACCACACCTTCGGCAAGCGGGAACTGGTGGACTACATGGAGGACAACCGCCGTGTGCTTCGTCCTGCCAACTATGCGCCCCAGGCACCCGGTTACGGCTGGGGTATTTACGAGACAAAATGCGGCGATGTGGCAGTGATTGACCTGCAGGGGCGCTGCAATATGGACTACGGCCCGGATAACCCCTTCCTGGCAGTGGAAAAGCTTTTGAAAGAAATTGATACCAAGCTTGTTTTTGTGGAGCTGCACGCAGAAGCTACCTCCGAAAAGCTGGCCATGGGCTACATGCTGGACGGACGGGTCACGGCGCTTTGGGGTACCCATACCCATGTACCTACCGCAGACACCCAGGTGCTGCCCAAGGGTACCGGCTATGTGACAGATCTGGGTATGACCGGTCCCCGGCACTCCGTGCTGGGCATCCAGCCCCATTTGTCCATTGCCAAATTCCGTGGCGACCTCACCGAGCGTTACCGCTGGGCAGAGGGCGAGACAAAAATGGAAGCGGTCCTTTTTACCGTAGACACACAGACCGGTCTTTGCACCGCAGTGGAAAGGGTGGACGTGTATGATCAAAATTCTTCACAGCGCTGACTGGCATCTGGACTCCCCCTTGCTGCGCCACGATACACAGCAGGCGCAGCAGCTTCGGCAAAGTCTGCTGCGGATCCCCATGCTGCTGGCAGAGGCTTGTCAAAAGGAGCAGTGTGACCTGGTGCTGCTGTCCGGCGACTTGTTTGACGGCGCTTATGCCGCCGATACCCTTGCTGTGGTGAAAAAAGCATTGGCAGCTATGGAGGCGCCGGTGTTTATCAGCCCCGGCAACCATGACTATGTGGGAGAGGAAAGTCCCTGGCTTCGGGAGACCTGGCCTGACAATGTGCATATTTTTACGCACCCTGCCATAGAGGCGGTGGATGTACCCGGGCTGGATTGCTGCGTGTACGGCGCCGGCTATATCGGAACAGAGTGCATGGGACTTTTGCAGGATTTTTCTCCCCATCACACAGAGCGCTATGCCGTGGGTGTGCTTCACGGTGACCCCACGCAGACAGATTCTCCTTACTGCCCCATTACTATGCAGCAGGTGGCAGCCTCCGGGCTGGATTACCTGGCGCTGGGACATATCCACAAGTCCGGCAGCTTCCAAAGCGGAAAGACCTTGTGCGCATGGCCGGGCTGTCCCATGGGACGTGGCTATGACGAGGTAGGGGAGAAGGGCTATTATATCGTAACGGTGGACACCACCGTAACTGCGCAGTTTGTGCCGCTGCCGTTGCCCCGGTTCTATGACCTGACGGCAACGGAGGACACATCCCTGGATGCGCTGCTGCCCCCGGTGGGTAGTGAGGACTTTTACCGTATTACCCTGACAGGACCTTGGGAGAAGCCGGACCTTGCGGCTCTGCGTAAGAGCTGCGCCCGATTCCCCAACCTGGAGCTGAAGGATGAGACCGTGCCGCCCACGGAGCTCTGGGGCACGGCAGACCAGGATACCTTTGAAGGTATGTATTTTAAGCTTCTTCGGGATGCCATGGCGGCAGAGCCTGAAGAAAGCCGCCGCAGACAGCTGCTGCTGGCAGCGCAGCTTTCCCGGAAGCTGCTGGACGGTCAGGAGGTGGTGCTTCCGTGAAGATCTACAGCATGACGGCTACCTTCGGAAAGCTGGAGCACCAGACGCTGACGCTGAAGCCGGGTCTAAATGTAATTGAAGCCCCCAACGAATGGGGAAAAAGCACCTGGGGTGCATTTATGGTGGCAATGCTCTACGGCATTGACACCCGGGAACGGAGCAAGCAGGGCGCTATCCCCTTGAAGGAGCGCTTTGCCCCCTGGTCGGGCAGTCCCATGTCCGGCCGTATGGACGTGTTTTGGGAAGGTCGGGACATTACCATTGAGCGCAGCTCAAAGGGAAGAACGGTGTTCGGAGACTTTTGCGCCTATGAAACAGATTCCGGTCTCCCGGTGCCGGAGCTGACCGCAGCCAACTGCGGTGAGAAGCTACTGGGCGTGGAGCGGTCGGTATTTGTCCGTTCCGGCTTTGTGCGGCTGTCGGATATGCCGGTCACAGACGATGAGGCATTGCGGCGCAGACTGAACGCACTGGTGACCACCGGTGACGAAAGCGGCGCAGCCGATGACCTGGCGGCAAAGCTTCGGGCAGTGAAAAATCGCTGTCGCCATAATAAAACGGGCTTGCTGCCCCAGGCGGAGCAGAGACGCAATGACCTGGAGGAGAAGCTGCACCTGCTGGGACAGCTGCAGCAGCAACAGCAGCAGACCGAGTCCCGTCGGATGCTTCTGGAGCAGCAGCTGGCAGCGCTGGAGAATCATAAGGCAGCGCTGGAGTATGCTTCAGCCAGCAAAGGACATGAAAAACTGACAGCAGCCAAGGCGGCGCTGTCAGGTGCAAAACGGCAATATGAGGATCAGGCTGCCCGATGCGCCTCCCTGGCAGACCGGGAGACGGTGCAGCAGCAGATCCTGCACCTGGAGCAGCTTCAGCTGCAGCAGGAGGCGCTGCTGGAGCAGGCATTGCCGCTGCCTCCGGAAAAGCCGGAGCCACCCCAATGCTTTGCAGGACTGACACCCCAGCAGGCACTGACGCAGGCGGAAAAGGACAAAGCCGCCTATGAGGCGCAGAGCGGAAAGCAAAAGCCGCTGTATTTCCTGCTGGCTTCGGCGCTTGCCATTGTGGCAGCGATGCTGTTTGCGGTGGATTGGAAGCTGGCGCTGACGCCGCTGATCCTGGCAGTTGTGCTGGCGGCGGTTAGCCTGCACATCCATAGCAAACAAAAGGCAGAGGCGGCGCAGCTGGTAAGCCGCTACGGGGAAAGCGACCCGGAAAAGTGGGTGGTGGCGGCAAACGATTGGCTGGCTACCTGGGAAGGCTATGAAAAAGAGCTGGCAGCCTGGAACAAAAAACGGGATGCACTGGCAGCCGGAAAGGATTCCCTCACGGATAATATTGAAAATGTCACCGGCGGACTGCCCCTGAAGGAGGCACTGGAGGGTTGGCGGGATGCCCTCTCCATGTACCTGGCGCTGGACAGCGCCTATCAGAACTATACCCAGGCGGAGGCTTATGCGGAAACGGTGGCGACCATGCTGAAGATCGTGCCCCAGCCGAAGCAGGAGGACGAGCTGACCTTTACAGAGCAGGAGACTCTGCGGCGCATAGACGAGACCCGTGAGGAGCTGCGGAAGCTGCAGCTTCTGGCAGGTCAGATCAGCGGCAGAATGGAAGGTCTTGGTGAGCCGGTGCTGCTGCAGCAGGCTTTGGAGAAGGAGCAGCAGCGCATTGCAAAGCTGGAGGAGATCTACGGTGCGGCATGCCTTGCCATAGATACGCTGAATGAGGCGGCAAATCAGCTGCAAAGAAAATTTGCGCCCAGGATCGCATCCCGTGCCCAGGAGCTGTTCTCACAGATGACCGGCGGACGCTATGCCCGGCTGCTGCTGGGAGAGGACCTGACATTGTCTGTGCGAACAGAGGACGAGGACACCATGCGTCCCGGTATCTGGCGCAGTGATGGCACCCTGGATCAGCTGTACCTGGCGCTGCGTCTTGCAGTGGCAGAGGCATTGACACCCCATGCGCCCCTGGTGCTGGACGATGCGCTGGTGCGCTTTGATGAAAACCGGCTTGCCCTTGCTATGGAGATACTGAAGGCGCAGTCGGACACCCGTCAGGTAATTTTATTTACCTGCCAGGGCAGAGAGAAGAACTATTACCCTGATGCCTGGCATAAGGTATCAGGAAAGGAGTAATGAATATGGAATATATTGCAATCAGAGAGGTTACGCTGCTGGCAGTCGTTTTGCGTATTGTTGCGGCAGTGATCGTCGGTGGTCTTATCGGCTTGGAGCGTGGTATGAAGAACCGCCCTGCAGGTCTGCGTACATACATGGTGGTGTGTGTTGGCGCTTGCCTGATCATGCTTACCAACCAGTATGTGACCCAGGTGCTGGGCACCGGTGACCCGGTGCGTATGGGCGCCCAGGTGATCAGCGGTATCGGCTTTTTGGGCGCCGGTACCATCATCGTCACCCGTCGCAATCAGATCAAGGGTCTGACCACCGCTGCAGGTCTGTGGGCAGCAGCCGGTGTGGGTCTTGCTCTGGGTATCGGCTTCTATGAAGCTGCCCTTGCAGGTGGCATTGCCCTCTTTACGGTCATGACCCTTTTGCAGAGAATGGATAACAAAATGCACCGCAGCGCCAAGGTGCTGGAGATCTACGTGGAGCTGAACCGTGAGTGCGCATTGGGCGATTTTCTGCGTCTGGTACGGGAGCGGGGCATTGAAGTCCATGACACCGCCCGTGAGCGTGATGCAGACGGTGAGGACGGCAACCGTGCTTACTTTGCAACCCTGAAGCTGCAAAAGCGGCAGAACCACGTCACTGTCATTGAAGACATCCGCACCATCCCCGGTGTGGCCTACCTGGAAGAACTGTAAAAAAACCGCACCGCCGAAAAAATCGGCGGTGCGGTTTCGTTCTCATGCAATTGCAGGCAGGATCAAGCTCAGGATGATGACCAGTGCCAGGAAGCCTGCCATGATCATGGTGAACAGTCGCTTGGTTTCTTTTTTCATTGCTTTTTTGCGCTCCTTCAAAAGGGATTTTTTACATTATAGCACAGTTTCTTTCATTACGCAATTGTAATGTTTGAAAATCGTGCTATAATGGTTTCAAACAAAAAATAAAAGAGGTGTTCGCAAATGGAATTTTCTGTCAATCATCCCATTTTGTTTGTCCTGGCAGGGCTTTTGGTGGCGGTAGTATTGGCGCAGTCCGTGTTTTTCCTGGTGAAGGCGCTCCGTCGCAGTAAGGAACTGGGCATGGATCAAAAAAAGCTGCGCAAGACTATGGTGACTGCTGCTATTTTCACCGTGGCGCCTGCTGTGGCGATCGTCATCAGCGTTATGGTGTTAAGCAAGACCTTGGGTCTGCCTATGCCCTGGCTGCGCTTGAGCGTGGTGGGCTCCATGAGCTATGAAACGGTGGCAGCCACCAATGCGCTGAATGCCATGGGTCAGTCCCTGGGCTCCGGCGACCTGAATGCGCAGCAGTATGTAAACGTGCTGATCGTTATGACCATCAGTATCATGCTGGGTATCTGGCTGGTGCCGCTGATCGGCAAGAAGCTGCAAAAGGGCATGAAGTCCCTGGCAAACCGGGATGCCAAGTGGGCAGATATTTTCTCCAATGCATTGTTCATCGGCATGATCGCAGCCTTCCTGGGCTTCGTGTTCTGCGATGTCTCCCGTCTTTGGACAGCGGAAAACGGCATTGTTGAGGTGATCAAGGAAGGGGAGATCCTGACCTATTCTGCTACCTCCGGTTTGATCCCCGTATGCGTCATGGCGGTGTCTGCCCTGGTGATGGTGATCTGCGGCCTGCTGATGAAGCTGCCGAAAATGAAATGGTTAAGTGAGTACGCATTGCCCATTAGCCTGGTGCTGGGCATGGCAGCAGCCATCCCCATTACCGGCTGGCTGGGTTAAGGAGGTAGTGTCATGAAGAAAATGAGTTATTTGGATAGCGTACACCGTGACGGTACCATTTGGAACTTAAGCGTTATGGTTCTGCTGCTGGCTTTCCCTGTGGCAGTTTGTGTGATTTTCCGTACCATGCCCGAGTGGAACAGCCTGGCGGTTGGCCTTTTGGCAACTGCGCCCCTTTATTGGGCGGTGGGCGCCATTGAAACCGTTACCTATGTGCCGATGCTGGGCGCCGGCGGCGCTTACCTGAGCTTCGTCACCGGCAATATTTCCAACCTGAAGCTGCCCTGCGCACTGAATGCCCTGGAACAGAATGAGGTCAGTGCCAACTCCGAGGAGGGCGAGGTGGTCTCTACCATTGCCATTGCTATTTCCAGCATCGTGACCACCCTGATCATTGTGCTGGGTGTGGTGCTGATCGTGCCGCTGACCCCGGTTTTGCAGGCACCTGCGCTGCAGCCTGCCTTTGACCAGATCCTGCCTGCTCTCTTTGGCGGACTGGGTGTGGCATTTGTGTCCAAGAACTGGAAGCTGGCAGTGGCACCTGTGCTGCTGATGCTGGTTTTGTTTATTTTCGTGCCGGCGCTGGATGCAGGTACTGTGGGTATCATGGTGCCGGTGTCTGCCCTCTTTACCATCGGTATCGGTCGGCTTTTGTATAAGAAGGGAGTTCTGTAATGGTTGGCTATGTAATTTTAGGCGCAGTTGCGCTGCTGCTGGCAGTGCTGCTGTTCCGTGCAGCTGCCTTCCGTCCCAAGGCGCAAAACACAGAGCCCGGCGAGGCGGTGACCGTTGATGCTGCGGCAGTGACGGCACTGCAAAAGCTGGTGCAGTGTAAGACCATTTCCTACAATGACCCGACGCTGGAGGATGAAGGAGAATTTCAGAAGCTCATCGCCCTGCTGCCGGAGCTGTACCCCAACGTGTTTGCTACCTGCACTTTGCAGCAGCTTCCCGACAGAGCGCTGCTGTTTCACTGGAAGGGAAAGAAAAGCGACAAGCCCTCTGTCATGATGGCGCACTATGACGTTGTGCCGGTAAACGAGGAAAGCTGGGAGAAGCCGCCCTTTGCCGGTATTATTGAAAACGGCGTTCTGTGGGGACGTGGTACTTTGGACACCAAGGCCACCTTCAACGGCGTGCTTTATGCCGCCAACACCCTGATCGCAGCCGGCTTTGTGCCGGAAAACGATGTGTACTTTGCCTTCTCCGGCGGCGAAGAGATCAACGGCAAGGGCGCAGTGAACATTGTAAACTACTTCAAGGAAAAGGGCGTTACACCTGCCTTGGTGGTGGACGAAGGCGGCGCTGTGGTGGAGAATGTGTTCCCCGGCGTGAAAGCCCCCTGCGGTCTTATCGGCATTGCGGAAAAGGGTATGATGAATGTGGAGTATTCCGTGACCTCCTCCGGCGGTCACGCTTCCGCACCGCTGCCTAAGACACCCGTTACCACTCTGGCAAAGGCTTGCCGCAGCATTGTGGAGCATCCCTTCAAAATGCACCTGACAAAGCCTGCTCTGGAAATGTTTGACACCCTGGGCAGACATTCTTCCTTTGCTTTGAAGATCGTATTTGCCAATCTGTGGCTGTTCAGACCTGTGCTTGACCTGATCTGTAAGGCGGGCGGCGGTGAGATGAATGCGCTTTGCCGCACCACCACAGCCTTCACTATGATGGAGGGCAGCAATGCCAGAAATGTGATCCCGGCAGAGGCAAAGCTTGTGTCCAATATGCGGCTGAATCCTGCGGACACTGTGGCAGGCGCAAAGGCCTATCTTACCAAAACCGTCAATGACGAAAGTGTGAAGATCACAGTGCTGGAAAGCTTTGAACCCAGCCCTATTTCCGAAACCGATTGCGAAAGCTGGGACAAGGTGGCAAAAGCTGTGTCCCAGACCTGGCCCGGTTGTATCGTGTCGCCCTATTTGATGGTGCAGTGTTCCGACTCCCGTCACTACGGTGTGATCTCCAATCACGTTTACCGCTTCTCTGCAATGGCGCTTAGCTCCGAAGAGCGTAAGAGTATCCATGGCAACAATGAACGGATCCCGCTGGAAACCATCACACGTGCAGTTGAGTTTTATATCCGCCTGATGAAACAGTGTTAAAGGAGTAGATAGTATGGGCAGGACAATGAACCTGACAGAAGGTTCGATCGTGAAGAAAATGCTTGTTTTCTCCGCCCCTCTGATCGCAGGCAATCTGTTGCAGCAGCTTTATACCGTGGCAGACCGTGTGGTGGTAGGCCGCTTTGCCGCCGACGGTGCCACTGCCCTGGCAGCGGTTGGCGCAACGGCGCAGCCGGTGAACCTGGTGCTGGGCTTCTTTATGGGCATCGCCACCGGTGCCAGCGTGATCTGCTCCAATATGCTGGGTTCCGGTGATAAAGAAGGTCTGCGTAAAAATATGCATACGGCTGTGCTGCTGGCGCTTCTTTGCGGCGTAGCTATGAGTGTGATCACCATTCCCTTGGTGGAGGTATTCCTGCGCTGGCTTGGCACGCCGGAAAGTGTGCTGCAGCCTGCTGTTTCGTATATGCAGCTATATATGCTGGGTGTTCCGGCATCCCTTGTGTATAACGTGGCGGCCGGTATTTTCCGCGCCCACGGCGATACAAAACGTCCCATGTATGTACTGTCCCTCAGCGGACTTGTAAATGTTGCGCTGAACCTGGTGCTGGTCATCGGCTTCCACCTGGATGTGGTGGGTGTTGCGGTTGCCACGGTGGTCTCCCAGTATCTGTCTGCCGGCGCTTTGACCTGGGTGCTGTTTAATGCAAAAGACCAGTATGCCCTTACCCGGAAGGAACTGCGGTTGAACAAAAAGCAGGTAGGCGAGATCCTTCGTGTGGGTATCCCCAGCGGCTTGGGCGGTATTGTGTTCAGCGCCTCCAATCTGACCATTCAGACAGCGGTCAATCAGCTGGCATCTGAATCGGCCAATGGCGCCGCACTGATTGCGGGCAAGACGGCAGCCAATGATATCAATACGTTTATCTATCAGCTGCACGGTGCGCTGGCTTCCAGCTGCGTGAATTTTGCCGGACAGTGCTATGGTGCTAAAAAATATAAGCGCATTGATAAAGTTGTGTTTACCGGCGTATGGCTTTCCGTGGCATTTATGGCAATACCCATTGCATTAAGTTGCATCTTTGCACCCCAGGTAATCGGTATTTTTAACAGTGACCCGGAGGTAATGGGCTACGGCGAAAGATTCCTTCGGATTTTGACATTGTCGCTGCTTCTGTTCCCACTGGCTGAATGCTGTGCCGCTTCTTCCCGTGGTATGCGCCATGCGATGATGCCAACGATGATGAATCTGATCGCTATTTGCGGCATAAGAGTGGGCTGGGTGCTTTTCGTGTTCCCTCATTTCAGAACCATTGAGGGACTTTATTTAAGTAACCCCGTCTCGTGGCTTGCTTGCAGCGCCTTGCAGCTGATCTACTATATCTGCGTCCGCAGAAAGCTTTCCAAAGAAACCTGATAAAAACCGGAGAGGAACGATGATCCTCTCCGGTTGATTTTATTCTCCCAATTGGTCTCTGTATTGGTTGGGCGTTACACCCATGTGTTCTTTGAATACCTTGTAAAAATAGGGCAGGGAGTAGAAATTCAAAAAGTCGCTGATCTGCCTGGGTGGAATATCACCGCTTTGCAGCATTTCGCAGGCCTTATCAATTTTCAGCTTGTTGATATACCGCACCGGGGATTGCCCGGTAAGCTGCTTGAATCGCTTTCGGTAAACTGTCTCACTGACGGCGCAGCGCTGGGCAAGGGCAGGAATGCTCAGGTCGTCGGTGTAATGCCGTCCGATATAGCCGATGCAGCACTCATCCGCATCAGCAATGGGGAAGAGATCGCCAAACAGTGCAAAGACCTGACTTTTCAACTTGGCAGGCGCAGTGTTTATGTACAGCTGCACCGCAGACATAAACATGGCTCGCTTCTCACCGTTATCATGGCAAAGGCGCAGCACACGGTCACCCAGATATATTTCGTTTCCATCCATATCCGTAAGGCGGAAATTGATCATCAGCGGATGGGTCTGCTTTTCCGGCGGCGCCGAGAATTGTGTGACATAACGCGCGCCCTTGGGAAGCAGAAGCAAATCACCGGGGACGACCTGCATCGTGGTGCCGTCGGTAAACTCGTAAACCGCAGGATCTGTGAGCAGAAAAAGACCGTGGCTGCTACGGGGTCGCTCCAGGCGGCTGAACCGTGCGCCGCTGTGCCAGCTTTGCTGCGCCGCAACGATCTTATCCAGGTTGAAATCTGTAGTAAATGTTTCGTTTAGCTTTTCAAAAGTCATTTATATCACCATATTTACTATAACACAAAAACCGAAAAATGGAAAGATAAAATCAGTTGCATATTTCCCGTTTTGATAGTATAATTATTCCATACGTATTTCCAATTAAGGAGGAAAAAGAAAGATGTATAAAATTTATAAGATCACATCCAATCCTGTGGTGGATTTTGCCGCAGAGGAACTGAAGAAGTACCTGCGCATGATGATGCCCCGTGGCGGTGAGATCGCAATTGCGTATAAGCCCGATGCTACCGATGGCTTCCGACTGGGTCTCATGGCAGACTTCGGCCTGGATACCTCCGAGGCAGCAGATATTGAGCTGGACGATATTCTCCACATTGACACCGATGCCGAAGGCGGCATCATCGCCGGTGACAACCCTCGCAGTGTGCTGCTGGCTGTTTACCGCTACCTGACTATCAACGGCTGCCGCTGGCTGTACCCGGGTGTGGACGGCGAGTTCATCCCCGTGAAGGATATTGAGCCTGTCAAGTACCACAAGCTGGCTGACTGCCGCTACCGTGGTCAGTGTAACGAAGGCTCCGAGAGCCAGGCTTCTATGCTGGAGACCATTGATTTCTCTCCCAAGATCGGCCTGAACGTGTACATGCTGGAGTTTGATATTCCCAAGATCTATTACGATTGGTACTACACCCATAAGGGCAACGAAAAGAACTGGGAGCCTGAGCCTGTTACCGCAGAGACCGTCCTGCAGTGGAAGCGTGTTTGCGAGACCGAGATCGCAAAGCGTGGTCTGCAGTTCCATGATATGGGTCACGGCTGGAACGCCGAGGCCTTCGGCATCAGCTCCCTGGGCGGCTGGACAAAGGACGAGAACAATCCCGTTCCCGAGGAGGTTCGCCAGTACCTTGCTTTGATCGACGGCAAGCGTGACCTGTACAAGGGCGTTGCACTGAATACCAACTTCTGCATGTCCAACCCTGAGGCACGTAAGTACGTTGTCCGCACTGTCTGCGACTATGCCCAGGAGAACCACAACGTCAACTACCTCCATGTGTGGCTGGCAGATGCCCAGAAGAACCACTGCGAGTGTGAGAACTGCCGCAAGAAGACACCTTCCGACTGGTACGTGATCCTGCTCAACGAGATTGATGCCGAGCTGACTGCCCGTGGTCTTAACAACCGCATCGGCGGCTGTATCTACTCCGAGACTGCTTACGAGCCCACCTGCGAGTACCTGAATAACCCTGAGCGCTTCATCTTCATTCTGGGTGCTATTACCCGCAGCTACTGCTACTCCGTGCCCAAGGATCCCGTGGTGGAGAAGTTCACTCCCTTCGTGCTGAACGTCTCCGGCAGACCCGAGACTATGGAAGAGCATATCGTCCGTGCAAAGCGTTGGCGTGATTACGCTGCTGCTCCCCAGATTGCTTACGAGTACCACTTCTGGAAGCACCAGCACTACGCACCCGGCACCCTGAGCTTTGCCCGCCGTCTCTATGAGGACGTGTTCTCCTACCGTGACAACGGCTACGGCGGCATCATCCAGGACGGCTCTCAGCGTTCCTATTTCCCCAACGGTCTTTCTTACTATGTCTATGCACAGACTCTGTTTGACAACAGCCTGAAGTTTGATGACATTGTCAATGACTACATGGCACATGCCTACGGCGAGGCCGCTGAGCTGGCAATGGAGTTCTTGAAGGTTCTTGACGAGTACCTGCCCCAGACCTATGTGGAGGCTCGCCATACTCTGAACCAGGATGTAAACCAGTACTACAAGCCTGAGATGCAGGAGAAGCTGCTGGCTGTGGACGGCATCACCCGTGAGTACGAGGAAAAGCTGGCTGCCTTCAAGAATATGCCCAAGCGTGTGCAGACTGTGTCTGTTCGCTTGCTGCTGCGCCACTGTGAGCTTTGCCGTGGACTGGCAGCTGCACTGGCACTGAAGTGCGTGGGCAAGGATTTGGATGCGAAGGAAGCGATGCATGCATTTATGGATGACTTCGGCAAGTACGAGCAGTCCATGGAGCGCTACTATGACCATCGTCAGCACCTGGCCGCTTACAATTTTATCTTCAATAAGATCAGCGAGTACAACCAGTAAAATCAAAGATAGCCGGAGACGGGAATTCCCGTCTCCGGCTATTTTCTGTTTTAGAACCAGTTTTCGATGTTGTGGGTAGTTGCGAAACTTTGGAAGGCTTCGGGGTTTTGGGATTTGAGGATCAGCAAGATATCATAGAGGCTGTAAGCAATTTCTGCGTCACTGACGGAAACGGTGCCGTCGGGAAGCTTTACATAGCTGGCAGCATAGATATCCATGATGGCACGGTCTGCGTCCTCACTGTCGCCGGTCAGGATGTTACTTACCAGCACACCGGTGGTTCCCGTGGTATACAAGGTATCTTCATCGGTTGCAAAGTCAGCGCCGGGCAGGTCAACAAGGCTTACTGCCACGCCGGTTTCCAATTCCGCCAGCAGAATTTCGTCTGCCAGGAAGGTGGCGGTGTAGTAAATACCCGCATTGCCGGGACGAAGAGACACGGAGCTGATGTAGTGACCGCCGAACTTGTGGAAGCCGTTTGCCGCTGCAATGTAGCCCTCCTTGGCAGTCAGCGTGCCGGTGACGTTGCCGGTGATCTCACCGCAGACACCGTCGGAAACATCGTAATCATCGGTGGCAGAGTCAAAGACAGTCAGCTCACCGTTTACGGTCACATTGCCGGTGATGTCATGACCGTTCAGATCCAACTCCAGGTCAGGATCCACGGTGACATCTGCGGTGATGTCCTTCTGCAGCTTCAGTGCCACATAACGGGTGGGATAGCTGGCGCTGAGGCCGGAGTATCTTGCGTAGACAGGTGCTTTGGCAAGATCCACGCCGTTTGCAATGATCGTTGTATCGCCATAAACATGACCGTAGCTTCTTGCAGTGCCGTAGACGGCATAGGCTGTCACATTCTCACCCAGCACGATGGTCACATCGCCCAAAACCTTACCGCTGTTTACGGTGGAGTTAGCGGTGTAAGTGCCGGAGAAGATGCCGTGGGCCTTGTCGGAGGTGGTGGAAACGGTGGTGTCGGAGATGTACATCTCCAGGCTGCCCACGTTGCCACGGTAAGAGGAAACGATGGAGTACACAATGGTGGCACCCGAAATATCCAGCTTGGCAACACCGGTGACGTCACCGTAGTAGCCGCCCAGGTAGATCATTCTCCATTTGCCGGAGCGGACGGTCACATCTACAGAATCCACCTTGTCGCCGTAACTTACGCTACCGCCGGAAATAGAAAAATTACAGTTGTTCTTGTTTGCGGTGGAATTGACATTTGCGCCAATGACCAGCTTGTGACCGTTGGCGAAAATGTAGCTGTAATTCTCACTGTTATTTACATGAAGTTTTATGTTCTGGAAGGTGGTAGCGCCGTGGAGATGAACAGCACGATTGAGATGTGCATCGCCGCTGCTGCCGGTGAAGCTGATGCCTTCCTCGGTGGTCTTGGCGGTGATGGTTACGGGGAAGTCACAGGCGGGGAAGTGGTAGGTTGCACTGCCCAGCTCGTACATGCCCAGCACCACGATGGTGGCATTGGAACCCTTGCCGCCGTCAGCCAGGGCTGCGTTAATCAGGGCGTAAGCCTGCTCCAAGGTCTTCACAGCGGCTGTCTCGGTAAGACCGCTGTTGGTGTCGGCACCATTGGTGCTGTCCAGGTAAACGGTTACCTCCAGGGGAGGATACTCCACGATGGTGTAGTCCACAAAGACATCTTCGTTCAAATCGCGGATATAACGATAGGTGGGGAATGCACCGTTAACCGCTTCAATAAGACCCTGCTGGGCAAGGCTGCCCTTTTCGGAGGCGGTGTAGTTTACGTCCACTTCCATAAGCATACCCAAAATCTGGGCATCCACCTGGGCCATGGTGAACACATAAGCGCCGTTGCGGAAGGTCACAGTCTTTTCTTCTGCCAGGTCAGCGGCGGTTACGGTACCGATGTACTGCTGCAGAGGCAGGGTAGCGCCGGCAGGAATGAAGGTGTAGTAAATACCCTGCATATCCATCAGGTTCAGGATATAGTCAATGTTGGAAAGGTCTGCGGGCAGCACATAAGCGGTGGGGGCGATACGGGAACGGGTGATGGTTGTGACTCTTTTTGCTGTAATGGTAACCGGGGTCGTTTCGCCGGTCATCAGGTTGATTTTCTCACCCTCAATATAATGCTGAGGCGCATCCTCAGAGGCGGTCTGCATTGCGAAAACGTCATCTTCCCGGTAAGTCTTGCCGTTTTCAATCATCATTTCCCGCTCAGCCTTGATGACAGACTTTACTCTGTCGGCATTTTCGTTCAGGTAGTTCAGGATGCCGGTAACAGCAGATGCGTGGCTGACCACACGGCGTGCATACATATTCAGGCCGTAGTTAGAACCCATAGTTTCCATCAAAATATGGATCGTGCCACGTGCAGCGGTGTTGGAGCTGCCGGTGTTGCCGCCAAGACTGCCCAAACCGCCGCCGCTACCGCTGTCATACCAAGAATAGCTAAGGCCATCAGCTTCCATCTGTGCAAAAGAAGCATGGGTGATGTCAACCGCAAGGTCCTGATATGCCGTACTTGCTGTGGGCAGGGGATGGCAGCAGTACATCATATCGGTTCTGTTGGTGGAGGTGTTGTCCAAATTGAACTGATATTCGTGGTTATCAAAAACGATTTCGGGGTCAAAAGCATTGAAAGCACGCATACGTGCCTGGACTTCGGAGGTCTGCAAATGCAGGAAGTCACGGTTGGGGTCGGTATAAGTGCTGGAGTTGATCCATGTCACTCGCTTGCTCTTGTAAGCGCCGTAGGGATTCAGGCGGGGAATCACGTAGATATTCAGGTTATCCAGCAGTGTTTCACCGTAAGCGCCGTCCAGCCGTGCGATCATGCCGAAAGCGGCTTCGCCGGCGGCCGGCTCGTTGCCGTGGATCTGCGCCTGATAGTGGACAGTGACCTTATTGTTCTTTTCGCTGTCTGCGCGGATCAGTGCAGCAGCCTCTTCCCAGTCTTTTGCACCGGAAAGGTCTGCGCTTGTGATCACAACAAGGGGAATGTTCAGAGAACCCACAGCGGTTTTTCCCAGTGTATAGACATAAATATTGTCATCGGGATCGTCCAGCGCTGACAGATAGTTTTCCATTTCTGTTTGGGTTGTCTGTTGGTGATCGTTACGACCCTCACGGAATGCGGGGGAGGTGAAGATTTCGGAATACTGAGGCCACAGAGAGGGGTCAGACTTTCTGGCGGTTGTCATGACCTCGTCGGTGAAATTGTTAACTGCTTCTGGGGTATCCCAACCCTTTGTGGTACGGACACCGGGCGTTACATCAATGACCGTCTTCTGTGCGGCTTCTTCAGCGGTGATATAAACATTCTGGTGGATAATGTAACGATTGTTGCCGCTGATGGGCTTGGCAACATAGCGATAACGGGTGTTGGCGGCAACAGCATAATACTGATCCTTGCCGTCTACATAAACGGGGGTCTGCCGGTATTCTTCCTTGGTGGAGAAATACTTGTAAAACTCAATGACAACGTCATCGGCAGTGGTTGTCAGCACAAGACCCTTGAAGTTAACTGTATCAAACTGGGGTGCAGTGGTATCGGAATATTTCCAGAGACCGTTAGCTTCCGCTACGCAGTCATCACCGGCAAAGATGACGCTGCTGCCGGCAGGTGCTTTCAGATAAATGTGGTCAACCAGCACGGTGTCGGTGACATCACAGTTCAGTGTGCCGGTGATCTGGGATGCAGTCAAAGAAGCGCTGCCTGCAAACTGCAGAATACCAGCGCTGTTTACGGTGCCTGCTGCCACAGTGATGCCGTTCATAAGGAAGGTTTGGTTCTGGGGGATCTCCACAGAGATGTCGCCTGTGTTGGTGGGCATTGTGGAAAGTATACCGCTTTTCAGTACAAGCACTTTTTTGCCCACAGAACCGGTTTTTGCTTCAAAAGCCTTGATGCCGGTGCAATCGCCATCAATGGTCACGGTGACCGTGCCGCTGATGGGACGGGCGCTCTGGATACGTGCCTTGGTAATGGTACCGCCACGCAATGTCATGTCCACATTGCCGAAAAGAGAGCCGGTGGTGTTGGGGCCGGGGTCCAGCACATTGATGGTACCGCCATTGATATGCATGGTAACATTACCGGTCACTGTGCCGGAGTAGGTGGGGCCAACGATATTGTTGACGTTACCGCCGTTCATAATCAGGGTGCAGCTGCCGCTGGTGGCCTTTGTGTAGCCTGCCACAAAAATGCTGCGCCAGTTACCGGAGTTCACGGTCAGTGTAGCACCGTCCATGCTGCCCTCGCCATGACGAAGGGTCAGGCAGAAGCGGTAAGTAGAGCTGTTCTTGGTGGTAACGTTGCTACCAATGGTCAGGTTGTGACCTTCACCGGAGAGATAGGTGGTATTGTTGGAGGCATTCAGCGTCATGGTGATGTTCTCCAGGGTGGTGTCACCACCGAAGAAAATGCTCTTGGCAGACTTGATGCCCTCTGCGCCCGTCTTAGAGGTGATGGTGACGGGGATATGGCAGGTGGGGAAATAAGTGGATTCGGTGTAGTTTGTCGTGCCAAGCATAATGATCTTGCCTTCATCGGCACCGCTGAGCGCAGCGTAAGCTGCTTCCACAGTCAACACCGGCGCACTTTCCAGCAGACCCATGTTGCTGTCACTACCGTTTACGGGATCCCAGTAAACAGTTCGCACTTCCGCAGCAAAGCTTACTGCCGGAATCATGGACAAAACCATGATGATTGCGATAAATAAAGATAAAAATCGTTTCATTTTCTGCTCCTTTCAGCCTAAAGAGAGATATAACTTGCTATTTTAATTATAATTTGCTATGATAAGATTATCAATATGCAATATTAGGGTGTTTATATCCTATATTAAGGGTGATGCAAATGAAAGTGAAAAGAACCTACAGAAGACGTGGCACGCCGGATCTGCCCATTGCGACCTATATTGGCAAAGCCGGGGAAAACATGAAGATCCCTCGTGAAGCTGACTATCATCCGGAAACGGAGATCGCCCTGCAGGTGGCAGGTACAACCATCGGCCTGATCGGGGGTGAGCGGGTGGAATTTAAAGCCGGTGATATCTGGATCATTCCCGGCGGCATAGTCCACCAGCGGCTGGGTTTTTCCGACGATGCGGTGGTGCATCGTATAATCTTTTCCGCAGAAGCTATCACCATGCAACCGGGGCATTTCTTTCAGAAAGAATTTGTTCTTCCCTTGTCTGAAGAGCGATTGGAAATGCCCCGACTTTTGCGGCCGGGGCATCCCTGTTATGAAGCGGTGCGGCAACCTATGTTGGAACTGGAAAATTGCCGCATTTATGAAAAAAATTACAAGCAGCACAGACTGTCTGTGCTGATGCGCATCTGCCTTGCCATCATGCCCTATTGTCAGGTAAAAGAGGAAATACAGCCCATGGCTGACCCCGGACATGAAGGGGTGAAGCTGTGCATGCGCTATATCCATAATCACTATGCGGAAAAAATCACATTGGAGGCAGTGGCGGAGTATTGTCATTTGCACCCCTCCTATCTTTGCGCCGCCTTTAAGCAATATACCGGGCAAAGCGTGTTTGATTACCTGGCAAAGATCCGTGTGGAGACTGCCGCAGGCTTGCTGCTGCAGGAGGATCTGCCGGTGAGCAAAGTGGCGGAGCTTGCAGGCTTCCACAGCGAATGCTTCTTCTACAAAAAATTCAAAGCCTTTTTGGGCATGACCCCCAAAGCTTACCAAAAGGCACACAGAAATAAGTGATTCCTGCGTAACGGTTGCTTTGTCGGGTATAAAAAACGGGAGACGGTTTTAACCGTCTCCCGTGATTTGTTTTTCTTACTTGCCGTAGACCAGGGACTCTGCGTAGCGAGTAGCGATAACGCCTTCAGGCTCGCCGGTCTTCTTGGACTCGGTGAGGATGTGCTCAATGGAGTTGTAGATGTTGTCAACCTTGACCAGCACTTCTTCCTTGTTGTAGGGGCCGTCAACCTCAGCTGCTGCGTTGATAACGCCGCCGCCGTTGATAACGAAGTCAGGAGCGTAGAAGATGCCCTTCTGCTTCAGAGCAATGCCGGAAGCATCGTCCAGGATCTGGTTGTTGGCGCCGCCGGCAACAGCCTTACAGTTCAGCTGTGCAATGGTGGTGGGGTTGATGATCGCACCCATAGCGTTGGGGGAGAAGATGTCGCACTCCTGAGCGTAGATCTCTTCGGTAGCAACGATCTTTGCGCCGAACTCTTCGGCAGCCTTCTCAGCCATAGCCTTGTTGCTGCGGTTAGCAACGATCAGCTTTGCGCCGCTCTCGTGCAGCAGACGGCACAGATCGTAACCGACCTTGCCCAGACCCTGCACAGCAATGGTCAGACCCTCCAGGGAGTCGGCGCCCATAGCTACCTTTGCGGTAGCGCGGATGCCCTGCCATACACCGCGAGCGGTGAAGGGAGAGGGGTCGCCGCTGTTCTGGGGCAGACCGCACAGATACTTGGTCTTGCGCAGCATAACCAGAGCATCGTCGCAGGTGGTGTTCACGTCTTCAGCGGTGATGTACTGGCCGCCCAGGTTGTTAACAGCCTCTGCGAAAGCCTCAAACATAGCCTCGGTCTTCTGGGAGGGGTCAGCGATGATGACGCCCTTACCGCCGCCGTGGGGCAGGCCGGCAACAGCGTTCTTGTGGGTCATACCACGGCTGAGGCGCAGAACATCAAACAGTGCATCGTCGTAGGATGCGTAGGGGAACAGACGGCAACCGCCGATGGCGGGACCCAGGTTGGTGTTGTGAACAGCGATAATGGCCTTCAGGCCAGCCTTTTCGTTGTTGACGAACAAAACCTTCTCGTGACGGTAGTTGCTCATTTCGGTCATTGCATTCATAGTTGTTTTCCTCCTCGTTTTTTACAACCGGTACAGTTCCGGTCTGCGGTCCCGGAATACCGGGAAAGATTCGCGTAGATTTTGAAGTTTTTGGGGATCGCATTCTGCAGTGATGATCACTTCGGTATCGTCAGCTTCTGCCAAAGGATTTCCGGAAGGTCCGAATACGGCAGAACCGCCGCCGCAGACCTTCTCTCCGGCAGTGCCGCAGGCATCGCAGCACACCACGAACATTTGATTTTCCATGGCACGGGTGGCACACAGCGCCTGCATCATACGGATACGGGCTCTCGGCCACTGACATACCACAAACAACACATCCATGCCATCCAGGCACATGGTACGGGCAAGCTCCGGGAAGCGGACATCGTAACAGATGATCACGCCGCAGGGGACACCGTCCAGTTGGAAGGTGGCAAGATGGTCGCCTTTTTGGTAGCGCTTGTCCTCACCTGCATGGGAGAAGAGGTGGGTCTTGTCATAAGTTGCCACAAGCTGACCCTGACGGTCAAAGACACAGCAGGTGTTGTACAGCTTGTCCTCTCGCAGGTGGGTGACGGAGCCTGCCACGATGTTGACATTCAGCTCCTTTGCCAGGGCGCCCAGGGTGCGGACGGCTCTGTCAAAATTCCCGGCATAGAGGTCGGGGGTCGCACTGCGGGGCAGGAAGCTGATGTCCCAGCTTTCCGGCAGCACCAGCACATCCGGCTTGTCCTCCATCGCCTTACGGATCAGCTCCTCCGCATGGGGGAAATTGCTGTCCGGTTGGGAGGGCAGCACATCCATCTGCAGGCAGGCTACTTTCATTTTGTATACTCCTTGCCCATGCTCAGCGCCTTCATGTTCAACTCCACCAGGGCAGCCTTCTTGGGAGGCACCAGGTCGGAGACCACAGTGTCGGTGCCATCAAAGGACAGCTCGGGATGGTTTTCCAGCAGAGCGCCAACCAGGATCATGTTGGCAAGGGATGCCATGTTGTTTTCCTTTGCCATGGCAGTTGCGGGAATGGCGAAGACCTGCACGTCGGTACGCTTCACCTCATACTGAATGAGGGAGCTGTCCAGGTAGATCTGACCGCCGGGTACCACAGTGTCAATGTACTTCTCCAGAGAGGGAAGGTTCATGGCAACCAGCACATCCGGCTCGGTGATGATGGGGCTGCCGACGGGAGTCTCGGAGAGGATCACGCTGCAGTTGGCGGTGCCGCCACGCATTTCAGGGCCGTAGGAGGGCAGCCAGGAGACCTGCTTGTCTTCCTTCAGACCTTTGTAAGCCAGGAACTTACCGGCGAACAGAATGCCCTGGCCACCGAAGCCGGCGAAGAGGATCTGTGTTGTTTTCATATCACTTTTCCTCCTTTGCGGCAGAACGGTCTTTGTAAACACCGATGGGATAGTAGGGAAGCATATCGCTCTCCACCCACTCCAGTGCCTGCTGGGGAGTCATGCCCCAGTTGGTGGGACAGGCGGAAACAACTTCCACCAACGAGAAGCCCTTGCCGTCGATCTGATTCTGGAAAGCCTTCTTGATGGCCTTCTTGGCGGCATTGACGTTCTTAACGTTGTTCACAGCCACACGGGAGATGAACTCGGGGCCTTCCAGGGTAGCCAGCATTTCGCTGACACGGATGGGCCAACCGCAGTGATTCACATCACGGCCGTAGGGACTGGTCTGGGTCACCTGACCGGGCAGGGAGGTGGGAGCCATCTGACCGCCGGTCATGCCGTAAATGGCATTGTTCACGAAGATCACGGTGATGTTCTCGTTTCTTGCGGCGGAGTGGACGGTCTCGGCCATACCGATGGAGGCCAGGTCACCGTCACCCTGGTAGGTGAAGACGATATTTTCGGGGCGGCAACGCTTGATGCCGGTAGCCACAGCAGGTGCTCTGCCGTGAGCAGCCTCAATCATATCGCAGGTAAAGTAATCATAAGCCATAACAGCGCAGCCAACGGGAGCAACACCAATGGTCTTACCCTCAATGTCCAGCTCCTGCATCACTTCTGCCACCAGACGGTGGATGATGCCGTGGGGACAGCCGGGGCAGTAGTGCAGAGGGACGTCTGCCAAAGTCTTGGGTTTTTCAAATACAACAGCCATGGTTAGAACTCTCCTTTCTGCGCATTGCGGATGGAATACAGCACCTGGTCGGGGCTGCAGATCATGCCGCCGCAGCGGTTGCACAGGGAAACCGGCTTTTTGCAGGATGTAGCCAGCTTAACATCCTCAATCATCTGACCCATGCTCAGCTCCACGCACACAAAGCCCTTGACCTTGTCAGCGGCAGCTGCCAGCGCCTTCTTGGGGAAGGGCCACACAGTGATGGGACGGATAAGACCGACCTTGATGCCTTCGTTTCTTGCGGCAACAATGGCGTTCTTGGCAACACGGGAAGCGATGCCGAAGGCAACAACGCAAATTTCTGCGTCTTCCATCATGTACTCTTCCCACATAGCTTCGTTCTCTTCTACCAGCTTATAACGCTCAAAGCGCTCAAAGTTCTTGACTTCCAGCTCTTCGGGCTTCAGGTACAGAGAGTTGACGACGTTGTGCTTACGCTTGCACTCGGTGCCGGTCAGCGCCCAGGGCTTCTCGTAAACCTCAATCTCCGCATCCTCAAAGGAGATGGGCTCCATCATCTGTCCGATGGTGCCGTCTGCCAGGATCATGGAGGTCATGTTGTACTTGTCAGCCAGGTTGAAGCCCTTAATGGTCAGGCTTGCCATTTCCTGCACGGAAGCAGGTGCCAGCACGATCATGCGGTAGTCGCCGTGACCGCCGCCCTTGGTAGCCTGGAAATAGTCAGACTGGGAGGGCTGAATGCCGCCCAGACCGGGGCCGCCACGCTGCACGTTGACAACCAGTGCAGGAATATCGGAGCCGGCAATATAGCTGAGACCTTCGGCCTTCAGAGAGATTCCGGGGGAAGAGGAGGAGGTCATAACACGCATGCCGGTGGCAGCTGCACCATAAACCATGTTAATAGAGGCGATCTCACTTTCCGCCTGCAGGAACACACCGCCGATCTTGGGCATTTTCTTTGCCATATATGCGGCGATCTCGGTCTGGGGCGTAATGGGATAACCGAAATAGTGACGGCAGCCGGCACGGATCGCAGCTTCTGCGATGGCCTCGTTGCCCTTCATAAGTACACGCTGAGCCATGGTTTACCTCCTTATTTCTCTACGGTAATGACACAGTCGGGGCACATGGTAGCGCAGAATGCACAGCCGATGCACTTTTCCTCGTTGGTCATCACAGCAGGTGAATAGCCTTTTGCGTTGATTTGCTCTGTAGCGATGGCCAAAAGACCTTTGGGACAAGCCGCTACACAAAGACCGCAGCCTTTGCACAAATCGGTTTTGAATGTTACCTTTGCCATTGGGATTCCTCCTAGATTACCGGATCACCTGATCCGGCAGGTCAAAATACTTCTCCTGCAGTTGCAGGGGGAAAACATTGGGAATGCTGCCAAGCTGGGGAACAAGATCTTCCCGGGCAGCGGTGAAATACAAGGGAAGACCGGACTTTTCACAAAGTGCGTCAATAAATTCCCGGGACTCCAGGAGCACCTGGGGGTCGGTCATGGGACCCAGGTTGGAATTATTGACGATGTCTGTAAAGGGAAGACCGCAGGCGGCCTCAATCTCACGCATCACTTCCATAGCCTCGTCAGCGGTGCGGGTCAGAGGGCGGCAGCAGTTGGCAACGAAGATCATACGGTAGTTGCCTTCTTCTTTTATGGAGGGAACATAGCGACCCAGTGCGTAAGCGCCACGATCGTCACCGCCAATGTCCATAACACCGTAAAGGCTTCTGTCCTGCACCAGCTTGTAGGCTTCTGCCGGCAGGGCGGGAAGATCCACGTTGGTGTTGGCAAACTGGGGACTGATCAGCT
>JAFYNQ010000094.1 GCA_017548065.1 Oscillospiraceae bacterium | reverse complement strand
CGATGCAACGCTGCAGGACGTGCTGGCACTGAAGGAAGAGAACGGCTTCTCCACCGTTGCCATCACCGATGACGGCACTGCCACCGGCAAGCTGCTGGGTATCGTCACCAGCCGTGACTACCGTGTCAGCCGCATGACCGGCGATGAGAAGGTATCTTCCTTCATGACACCCAGAGAAAAGCTGGTGGTAGGCCCCGCTTCCACCACGCTGAAGCAGGCAAACGACATCATTTGGGACAACAAGCTCAACTCCCTGCCCATCGTGGACGCAGAGGATCATCTGATGTACTTCGTATTCCGCAAGGACTACGCTTCCCATAAGGCAAATCCCCAGGAGCTGCTGGATGACAAGAAGCGCTACCTGGTTGGCGCAGGTATCAACAGCCGTGACTACGCACAGCGTATTCCCGCACTGCTGGAGGCTGGCGCTGACGTTCTGTGTATTGACTCCTCCGAGGGCTACACCTGCTGGCAGCAGAAGACCATCGCCTGGGTTCGTGAGAACTACGGCGACACCGTGAAGATCGGCGCAGGTAACGTGGTTGACCGTGAGGGCTTCCGCTTCCTGGCTGAGGCCGGCGCTGACTTTATCAAGGTCGGTATCGGCGGCGGTTCTATCTGCATCACCCGTGAGACAAAGGGTATCGGCAGAGGCCAGGCAACTGCGCTGATCGAGGTTGCCGCAGCCCGTGATGAGTACTTCAAGGAGACCGGCATTTATGTGCCTATCTGCTCCGACGGCGGTATCGTTCACGATTACCACATGACCCTGGCACTGGCTATGGGCGCTGACTTCATGATGCTGGGCCGTTACTTTGCCCGCTTTGACGAGTCTCCCACTCCCAAGGTCATGGTAAACGGCGCTTACATGAAGGAGTACTGGGGCGAAGGCTCCAACCGTGCCCGTAACTGGCAGCGTTATGACCTGGGCGGCAAGACCAAGCTGTCCTTTGAGGAAGGCGTTGACTCCTATGTCACCTATGCCGGTCCTCTCCATGACAACGTGGAGGCAAGTCTGTACAAGGTCAAGTCCACCATGTGCAACTGTGGTGTGATCACCATCCCCGACCTGCAGCGTGAAGCAAAGCTGCAGCTGGTGTCCTCCGTCTCTATCGTGGAAGGCGGCGCCCACGACGTCACCCTCCGCTCCACCACACAGGTTAAGTAAAAACATTCACCCCGGAAGGAAATTTCCTCCCGGGGTGTTTTCATGGCAAAGCCCACGTTATCGGTTTGATAACGTGGGCTTTATTCTTATAATCCCAAAACGAAGAAGGCCACGAACAGCACGGCGATGACCAGTGCGCAGTAGATGGCGCAGGGGATGGCATTGATGCGGATGATCTTGCCTTCCCGTCCGGCAGTGCCGGCGGTGGCGCAGGCAGCGACCACGTTGTTGACGCAGATCATGTTGCCCACAGCGCCGCCTACGGTGTTGGCGGCAACGATAATGGCGGAATTCAGTTCCAGGTTGTTGGCAGCCTGCTCCTGCAGGTTGGCAAAGAGGGTGACTGCCACGGTGTTGGAGCCGGAAATGAAAGAACCCAGCACGCCGATAATGGGGGAGATGGCAACGTACAGACCCTTGCCCACTTTGGAGAGGGCTTCTGCCATGTAGAAGATCATACTCTTCATCTCCTGGCTTGCCACGTCATTAGAGCCGGAGTAGCGGAGGATCTGCACCATGGCAAGACCGAAGATCAGGGCAATGGCAGCGCCGCTGACCTGCTTGAAGGATGCAAGCCAAGCCTGGCCAACCTCGGACAGCTTCATGCTGTGCAGCGCCACGGTGAGCAGCGCCACCAGGATAAACACAGTGCCGGGGACGTATGCCCATTTCAGGGTAAAGGCGGTGTTGGGAACGCCGAACAGATCGTTACTCTTGATGACGAAGAAGCTGGAGGTGTCATTCAATAGACCCTTGATGCCCAGGGCAGGAATACGGGTCGCCACCAGCAGCAGAGCGATGATCACATAGGGGATCCATGCCTTCAGCAGCGACATGGAGGATTCCTTGGGAGGCGCAGGGGGATGGGATGCCTTCCAGCTGTCCTCCCACTGGCTCTCGTCTTCAAAGTGCCAGGTTTCCTTGGGGGTGAGGAACTTGTTTTTGGCGGCTACCACGGTGATCACCAGGGCGATCAGTGCGCCGAAGAGGGAAGGGAACTCGTAGCCCACAAAGATGTTGATCAGCACATAGGGAATGGCATAGGCTGCGCCGGCAAAGAGGCAGAAGGGAAGCGCCTGCAGAGCAGGCTTGATGGACTTGCCCTTACTGAAGAACTTGCACATCACGGCGATGGCCATGAAGGGCAGCACCAGCATAACAACAGCGTGAGGAATGGCAGTCCAGAGGGACATCTCACCGATATAGGCTTCGCCGATGGCATCTGCGCCGCCCAGGCAGGCAATGGCCTGCACCACGGGTGTGCCGATGGCGCCGAAGGAGACGCAGGCGCTGTCACAGATCAGCGCCACCACAACGGCGGCAACCGGGGGGAAGCCCAGGCTGATCATCAGGGGCGCAGCCAGGGCAGCCGGTGTACCGAAGCCGGCAGCTGCCTCAATGAAGGAAACAAAGAGGAAGCCGATGATCACAGCCTGCACACGGGCATCGGGGCTGATGGAACGGAAGCCGTTGTTGATGGCCACCATGCCGCCGGACATTTTCAGGGTATTCATAACCAAAATTGCGCCGAAGATAATGATCAGCACTTCAATGGAGCTGAACAGTCCTGCGATGGAATAGGCGATCACGGACAGAACGTCCATCTGCCAGGCAACAAGACCCAGCACCAGGGTGATTGCCCAGGAGATGGGCATTGCGATCTTTGCCGGCCAGTTGAAGGCCGCCATGACCACCACGCAGAACACAATGGGGATAAAGGCCAGTAAAGCGTACATGAAAACACCTTCTGTATGTAAGATAGTAACATAGTACCACATTTGATTGGAAAAGCAATACTATATTTATAGGATTCGGAACATAGTTCCTTTTGCGTTTTACGATACCGTAAAGTCAAAGTCTCTGACGGTGGCGGTTTCGCCGGTACCCAGGGAGCAGGTGGTCTTGCAGTGGTATTTGCCGGGGGCAAGGGCATCAATATCCAGGCTGCCACGGGTGACCTGGGCTTCCAGCCTGTCCTCAAACAGCTCCATGCGGAACATAATGTGGGTCTTTTCTGTGGTAAACACCGTTGCCTCCTGAACGATTTCACCCTTCTCGTCGGTGATGGTCACCGTCACCATGTCAATTTTCATCATGGTGGAAATGCTGCCGGTGGTGATGGTGTCCACAGAATGCTCCTTCACGGAGTCCTGAATATCCATATATTCCGGCTCTGCCGGGTCAACCAGCTCTTTAATGGTAATGGGCAGGTAGCCCTTTTTCAGCAGCTGGGCATAGGTGTACTTTCTGTCCACACCGCCCAGCTGATAGACGGTGCGACCGGTCTTTTCGTCGGTGTAGGTGAGGCCGTCACGGTAGTTGGTGGTGAACTGCTCATGCACCAGCACGTAGCTTGCCTCCGGGTCAATGGCATCGCCGTTTTTTACCGGGTTGTTCCGGGCGATCATCATGGCATGTCCGGCATTGTTGGAGGTGACCACCGCATCTGCCTTCTGCAGCAGGGCATAGGCTGCCAGCATGACCTCGTCGCCGTTTTCCTTCACCAGTTCCCGTGTGCCGGTATAGGTGTTGCTTTCGGTCTTGTAGTCGCCCACGGGGAGACACCCACGCTCGGCGGTCATATTGTTGGTCACGGAGAAGGTGAAGGAGGTGCCAACTCTTGACCATGCCCAGTATACCGCATCGGCGCAGTCGTTGCTCAGTCTTGCGGTATTAAAGCTGTTTTTGCTGCCGCTGCCGCCGTTGAGCAGCTGGGTGGTCAGCCCGGACATCTGATAGACACCGTTTTCATCCGGTGTGCCAAAGCTGAGGAAGCTTTCGGCGCCACCGCCGCCGTGGGTGTAGGGCATACCGGCATACAGTGTGCCCGCCTTCAGGTGCAGCACCACACCGCCGCCTGCCTCGTCTTGCTCCGGGCCCATGGAGCCGGACTCACGGGAGTAGGAAATATCCACATCCGATTCCCAAAGGACACTCATCATATAGCGCATGTGGGCTTCGGCAATGTCACGGCGCTCTGCCAGGATCTCTTCGTCGGATTTCTTGCCGCTGCAGCCGCAAAGCAGGATGGCGGCAAGAAGCAAGATACTGATCAGTCTTTTCATAGGGAAGACTCCTTTTGCTTTTTCTTTTATTTTACTATAGCCGCAGTAGAAAAGCAACGCACAAAATTGCCGCCCGTTCATAACATGGAATGAGCGCCGGAGAGGGCGCTGAAAAACTTGCATGGAGGTAGTTTTATGTGCAATAACGGTTTTGGTGGGAACTGCTGCTGGTGGATCATCATCCTCCTGATTCTGTTCTGCGGCTGCGGTAACGGCATGGGCGCATCCAGCAACGGCGGCTGCGGCTGCGACAATCACTGCTGCTAAATAAAAAGGGTGGTGCTGCGAAAGCAGTACCACCTCTTTTACGCATTGCCCCCTCTGTGAGGGGGCTGTCAGAAAGCTTTGATTTCTGACTGGGGGAGTGTACTACCGAAAACAGCAACGTTTTCCGTTGAAATCAGCACACTCCCTCCGGCTGCGAATGTCGCAGCCACCTCCCTCTGTGAGGGCGGTTTTGTCAGGGCTTTGCTGTGAATTCACACAGGTAGGAGGGAATCGTGGCGGCGTTGTTGTGGGTGTTTTCGGTGTCATTCAGCTCCGGCTCTTTGTCCCACAAAACGGCATCCACCAGGGAGACGGTCTTTTCGTCCAGCAGGTACAGATCGGTCTCAACGGTGAAGCTCTGCTTGCCGGCTTCCAGGTTGGCAAGACCGGCTTCCGTTGCGCCGATGCCGGTGAAAAGGGGCAGCTCCCGTTTTCTTGCCTCAATGGCAGTGATGCAGGCGGCGACAAAGTCATCGTTGGCGGTGCAGATGATATCGGGGCGCGTGCCCTTGTAATCCTCCTGCAGGTAGGTGCGCATGGCTTTTTCCACAGCGGCGGCATCGTTTTCCAGGGTGCAGGTGTCCTCAAAGGCGGTGCGGCCGGACTTGGTCACCAGCTTGCCTGCCTCCAGGTAGGGCTGCAGCACCTCCATAACACCGGCATACACCAAAAAGGCGCTGTGATCCTCCGGGGCGCCCATGAAAAATTCAATGGTCAAAGGCTTCTCGGCGGTGTCCGGGTCAGCCTTTTCCACAATATGCTCTGCCATGGCACGTCCCATGGCCTTGTAATCATAGGAGACGTAGTACTGCACTGCCTCGGTGTCCATGACCATGCGGTCATAGGCGATCATGGGAATGCCCTGCTCCAGGGCAAGGGCGCCCACCTCTGAAAGGGCAGCGGAATCCACCGGCGCCAGCAGGATGCAGTCCACGCCGGTTTCAATGGCTTCCGTCAGCTGCTGCGCCTGGGTCATGGCATCCCCTTCACCGTAAGAAAGGGTCACCTGGTAGCACAGATTCTGCAGCAGCATGAGAAGATCCTCACCGGCTGCCTGCCAGCGGGCATCCTCTGCAGGCAAGGAAATAAAAATCTGCATATCCTCACGGCGCTTGGGCTCGGTGGTTGCCACGGTAGTTGCTTCTGTGGCAGCTTCTGTGGTGGGGACAGTGGTCTCTGCCGGGGGCTGGGCGCCGCAGCCGGCAAGCAACAGCAGCGCCAGCAAAAGGACAAGTATTCTTTTCAAATACCTCACTCCTTGTTATTGTTCGTTGTAACCCAAGGGGTTGTTTTTCTGCCAGTTCCAGGCATCCCGACACATGTCGGACAGTGTTTTTTCTGCCTTCCAGCCCAGCTTTTCTGCGCTCTTGGCAGGATCTGCGTAGCAGGTGGCAATGTCGCCGGGGCGGCGGTCAGTGATGCGGTAGGGGACAGCTACGTTATTCACCGCACAGAAGGTGTTCACCATGTCCAGCACGCTGTAGCCGCTGCCGGTACCCAGGTTGAACACGTCACAGCCGGTGTTTTCCAGCACATAGCGCACGGCTGCCACGTGACCCTTTGCCAGGTCCACCACATGGATGTAGTCACGGACGCCGGTGCCGTCGGGGGTGTCGTAATCGTTGCCGTACACACTCAGCTCTGCACGGCGACCCACCGCCACCTGGGTGATGTAGGGCATCAGGTTGTTGGGGATGCCACGGGGGTCTTCGCCGATGCGGCCGCTTTCGTGGGCGCCGATGGGGTTAAAGTACCGCAGCAGGCAAACGCTCCAGTCCTTGTCCGCAACGGCCATGCCGGAGAGGATCTGCTCAGTCATGTACTTTGTCCAGCCGTAGGGGTTGGTGCAGCCGCCGGTGCGGCTTTCCTCACGCAGGGGCATTTCGTTGTCGGCGGTGTACACCGTGGCGGAGGAGGAGAAGATCAGCTTCTTCATGCCCACCTTTTCCATGACCTTGGTAAGCACCAGGGTGGAATTTAAGTTGTTGTCGTAATATTTCCAGGGCAGGCTGACACTTTCACCCACAGCCTTCAGACCGGCAAAGTGGATGACACAGTGGATCTCGTTTTCCCCGAAGATCCGCTCCAGCAGCCCCTCGTCACGGACATCGCCTTCGTAGAATTTTACGGTTTTGCCCGTCAGCTGCTCCACCCGGCGCAGAGACTCGGGATTGGAATTGCACAGATTGTCAATAACAATAACACCGTAGTCCTGCTGCAAAAGCTCCAGGCAGGTGTGAGAACCGATATATCCGGCACCGCCGGTCACAAGAATATTCATGGCATATTCCTCCATTCTAGTTTATAGCTATTCTAACGGATAGAAGGGGAGATGTCAAATTTAAGTTGTTCCGGGGAAGGAAAAACTGGCAGTGGTAGTGCGCCGGGAGCGTTTCGTGCAAGCGAATGAAAATGAAATCCGGAAATTCACAAAAAGTTCTGTTATTTTTCGTTCAGGTGTGATATAATGGATAAAATTATACCCTGATTTTATAAGGAGCATTGTTTCATGGGCTTTTTTACAAAACTTTTCGGTACCCGTTCCCAGCGTGAGCTGAAGAAGATCCGTCCCCTGGTGGACAAGATCCTCTCTCTGGAGGAGAGCTATAAGGCGCTCTCCGAGGAAGCGCTGCGTGGCAAGACCGCAGAATTTAAAGAGAGATATGCCGGCGGCGAGACACTGGACGAGCTGCTGCCCGAGGCCTTTGCCGCTGTTCGTGAGGCAGCTGCCCGTGTGCTGGGCATGCGCCCCTATCCCGTGCAGCTGATCGGCGGTATTATCCTGCACCAGGGTCGCATTGCGGAAATGAAGACCGGTGAAGGTAAGACCCTGGTGGCTGTGCTGCCCTGTTACCTGAACGCTTTGGCAGGACGTGGCGTCCACGTGGTCACCGTCAACGATTACCTTGCCAAGCGTGACTCCGAGTGGATGGGCAAGGTGCATCGCTATATGGGACTCACCGTTGGCCTGATTATTCCCGGCATGGAGAGCAATGCGCGCCGGGAGGCCTATGCCGCCGATATTACCTACTGCACCAACAACGAGCTGGGCTTTGACTACCTGCGTGACAACATGGCGCTGTACAAGCGTGACCTGGTACAGCGTGGACATGCCTATGCCATCGTGGACGAGGTGGACTCCATTCTCATTGACGAGGCACGTACCCCTCTGATCATTTCCGGCAAGGGCGAGGACTCCTCTTTGATGTACGAGCGCGCCAATGCCTTTGTAGCAGGTCTGCATAAGCAGGTGTTTGCCAAGACCGAGGACAAGCAGGTGCAGGATGACTATGACTGCGACTATATCGTAGACGAAAAGGCGCACGCTGTTTCCTTCACCGCCAAGGGCATTGAGAAGGCAGAGCGGTATTTCCAGGTGGAGAACCTGGCTGACCCGGAGAATGCCACACTGTCCCACCACCTGAACCAGGCCATGAAGGCAAACGGTCTTATGAAGCGTGACCGTGACTACATGATCGAAAACGGTCAGATCATCATTATTGACGAGTTTACCGGCCGTCCCATGTACGGCAGACGGTACAGCGAGGGTCTGCACCAGGCCATTGAGGCAAAGGAGCGTGTCACCGTTGCCAGCGAAAGCAAGACACTGGCAACCATCACCTTCCAGAATTTCTTCCGTCTGTACAGCAAGCTTTCCGGCATGACCGGTACGGCGCTGACGGAAGCAGACGAATTTGCCGCCATTTACGGACTGGATGTGGTGGAGATCCCCACCAACCGTGAGGTGGCACGTATTGACCACAGTGACGTTGTGTTTAAGAACGAGGCCGGCAAGTACCGTGCCATTGTGGAGCAGGTGCGCACCTGCCACGAGAAAGGTCAGCCGGTGCTGGTGGGTACGGTTTCCGTGGAACGCAGTGAGCAGATCAGCAAGCTGCTGAAAAATGCCAAGATCCCCCACAATGTGCTGAACGCAAAGTTCCATGAGCAGGAAGCCCATATCGTTGCCCAGGCAGGTAAGCTGGGGGCTGTCACCATTGCCACCAACATGGCTGGCCGTGGTACGGATATTATGCTGGGTGGTAATGCGGAGCATCTGGCAATGCAGGAGCTGGCAAAGGGCGATGTTCCCGAGGAGCTGCTGGCAGAGGCCAATGCCTACTCCGAGACGAGCGATCCCGAGATCCTGGCGCTGCGTGCCCGTTACCGTGAGCTGCTGGATAAGTACAAAGCTGACATTGCCGACGAGGCAGCGGCTGTCCGTGCCGCCGGCGGTCTGTTCATCATCGGTACAGAGCGCCATGAGTCCCGTCGTATTGACAACCAGCTCCGTGGCCGTGCCGGCCGTCAGGGCGACCCCGGCGAAAGCCGCTTCTACCTGAGCCTGGAGGATGACCTGATGCGTCTGTTTGCCACAGACCGGTTCATGGGTATGATGTCGGGTCTGGGTATGCAGGAGGATATGCCCATTGATGCCAAGATCCTCTCCGGCGCTGTGGAAACAGCACAGAAGAGCGTGGAAAGCCGCAACTTCCGTGCAAGAAAGAGCGTGCTGGAGTACGATAACGTAATGAACACCCAGCGTGAGGTGATCTATGCCCAGCGTCAGAAGGTGCTGGACGGCGAAGACCTCCGTGAGAATATGCTGTCCATGCTCCGCAGCATGGTGGATTCCTCTGTTTCCGACATTTTGAGCCAGTCCGGCGGTGTGGCGGATGCGGACACCTTCCGTGAGGTGCTTGCCAAGTTCCAGGGCATTTTCTTCCCCCGTGGCGCACTGGCAGAGGGCGAGGGACAGACAGTGCAGCAGCTGGCAGACCGTGTCTATGACCTGGCGCTGCAGACCTACGAGGCAAAGGAAGCTGCCAATACCCCCGTTATGATGCGTGAGCTGGAGCGTGCTGTGATGCTCCGTGTTGTGGACGAATACTGGATGGACAACATTGATGCCATGGATGACCTGAAGCAGGGCATCGGCCTGCGTGCCTACGGTCAGCATGACCCGGTGATCGCCTACAAGGAAGAGGGCTTCCAGATGTTTGAGGCCATGATCACCGCCATCCGTGAGGAGACGGTGCGCCGTCTGTTTGTGATGCAGCTGGTCACCGAGGAAGCGCTGAAGCGCCGTCAGGTGGCAAAGGAGCTGTCTGCCACCGGCAGCGGCGACGGCTCGCTGAAGAAGCAGCCCGTGCGCAAGCGTGAGTCTCAGCGCATCGGCCCCAATGACCTCTGCCACTGCGGCAGCGGCAAAAAGTACAAGAAGTGCTGCATGCAGAAGGACAAGACCGAAGGCATGTAAACGCCATAAGAAAGTATGATGGTAAAAACGATTCAACAAGGCGACCTGGAATACCTGGTTGCGGAAAATATTGGGACAGCCCACTGCTTCACCACCCGGTTTGGCGGTGTGAGCAAGGGTCACCTGGCTGCCATGAATATCGGCATCCACCGTGGGGATAAGCCTGAAAATGTTCTGAAAAACTATGAAATTCTCGGCAATACCCTGGGTTTTTCTCCCAAAAAAGCTGTGCTTACCACCCAAACACACACGGACATCGTCCGCACTGTGGGGGAATCGGAGCATGGCGCCGGTCTCTTTGCCCCGGAGCTGCCTCCCTGTGACGGACTGATCACCTGCACCCCCGGCACTGCCCTTGTGGTATTCACCGCAGACTGTACCCCCATTTTGCTCCATGACCCGGTGACCGGCGCTGTGGGCGCTGTCCATGCCGGCTGGCGTGGCACTGCCGCCGCCATCGGCGCAAAGGCGGTGCAGGCCATGTGCAGGGAGTTTGGCTGCAAGGCAGAAAACATCCGTGCCGCCATCGGCCCGAATATTGCCGGGTGCTGCTTTGAAACCGACAAAGACGTCCCCGAAGCCATGGTGGCGCAGTACGGCGCAGCGGCAGAAAAATATATCCGGGCTGTGGGGAATAAGTTTTTTGTGGATTTAAAAGAGATCAATGCCCTGGGACTGGCTTCCGTGGGCGTGGAAAATATTGCGATCTCCCAATTATGCACCGCCTGCGACGGCGACCGCTTCTGGTCGCACCGCCGTGTGGGCGGCAACCGTGGCTCCCAGGGTGCCATTATTGTTTGTAAGGAGTGAAAAGCGTGAAGCGTTTGCTTGCTTTTTTGTTGTGTATATGCCTGGCGGTGGGCCTTTTGGGCTGCGGCGCCGGGGATGGCTACGTGCCGACCGGTGACGGTCTCACCTGGGACGAGGATTACACCGGCCCTACCTATACCCATGATGACGGGCAGGCGCAGGTGCTGACCCTGACCTGGTATACCGACCGCTCCCTGAACCCTTATATCTGCACGGATTTCACCAACCAGGCGCTGTTCTCTCTTCTGTACCAGGGATTGTTTGCCACGGACAGAAACTACAACACCGAGCCGGTGCTGTGTGAAAATTACCGTGTGTCCGAGGATATGAAGACCTATACCTTCTATCCTGCCAAGGCGACCTATTCCGACGGCTCTGTGGTCACTGCCCAGGACATTGCCGACAGCCTGAACGCTGCCAAGGCAAGCACGGTGTATCAGGGACGGTTTCTCCATGTGCAGGAGATCCTGCTGACAGAGGATGGCGGTGTGGCGGTGACACTGGACACGGCCTATGAAGACCTGCCCCTGCTGCTGGATATGCCCATTGTGAAATCCTCCACGCTGGCATCGGATGTGCCACTGGGAACAGGCCCTTATAAAATGGAGGGCAGTGGCAACGCTGCGCTGCTGCGCCGCCGTGCCGACTGGTGGTGCAAGGCAACCATGACCGTCACCGCTGAGACCATTTCTCTGCTGCCTGCAGAGTCTGTCACCCAGATCCGTGACACCTTTGAGTTTGAGACGCTGGATCTTGTGTGCGCCGATCCCGGCTCCGACCGCTATGCGGACTACCGCTGCGACTATGAGCTGTGGGACTGCGAAAACGGCATTTTTCTGTACCTGGCCTGCAATATGAACAGCTTGGTGTTCAACATCCCGGAGATCCGCTCCGCCCTGACCGGCGCTGTGGACCGTGAGACGCTGGCAGCTACCTATTACCGTGGCTTTGCCCGTACTGCCACCTTGCCGGCCTCTCCCCAGTCTCCTTATTATAATAAGACACTGGCATCCCGTTACGGCTATGACGGCGGCGAGAAGCTGACCGCTGCCTATGCCGCTGCCCAGCTGCCCGGAGACACCGTGGTGAAGCTGCTGGTCAACGGCGATGACAGCTTGCGCGCAAGAGTGGCACGAGACATTGCCGACGGTCTTCGCAGCTGCGGCATGACAGTGGAGCTGCTGGCGCTGGAGACAGACCAGTATAAATATTACCTGAAAATGGGCTGGTTTGATCTGTATCTGGGTCAGACAAAGCTGTCTCCCAATATGGACTTGTCTGCGTTTTTCCATCGCAACGGCGCTGTCAGCTGGGGTTCTGTGGACTCCGTGGCCATGTACACCCTTTGCCTGGAGGCCCTTGCCAACCACGGCAATTTCTACACACTGCACCAAAACGTCATGGAGGACGGTCGTGTCTGCCCCATTCTTTTCCGCAGCTACGCTGTCTATGCCACCCGCGGTCTGCTGACCACCCTCACCCCCGCACGTGATAATATTTTCTATTACTCCCTGGGAAGATCCATGGAGAAGGCAAAATTAGCAAACGGATAATATCCGTTTGCTAATTTTCACTATTCGTTATTCACTATTCGTTATTCACTATTCGTTATTCACTATTCGTTATTCACTATTCACCATTCTCTATTCTCTAAAAAAGGAGTTAGAGAATAGCGAATAGATAATAGAGAATAGATGAATTGACATTTCAAAAAAATGATGTATAATAAGGCTGAACAGAGTAGGGAACCCTGCGTGAAGTGCTGTCAGAATGGGGAGTTGATTGACAGACGAAGGACTTGTCCGCGATGGGGTACCCGCACCCGCTGCACCATAATGGATGACCTCCTTTATGTAAGGCGATACTCGGTCGGGTAGTGGCCGGCTGTGCCGGCACCCTCTGGGTGTTAAAATAAGAATTTCTCCCCATGCTGATTGCGTGGGGATTTTTTATTTTGACGGCTGCCCACATTTTGGAGGTGTTTTTATGTCCGGAAAGAAAGTTCCCACAAAAAAACAGAGGATGGCGACCAGAACACTGGCCTGCTGCGCATTGCTGGCGGCGCTGAGTGTGGTCATGGCAAGACTGTTCAGTCTTATGCCGGAGGAGTCCTCCCGTTTTTCCATTGAGTCCATTCCCATCTTCCTGGCAGGCCTTTTCTTTGGCCCGCTGGCAGGCGGCCTTGTGGGCTTCACCGCAGACTTTGTAGGCTGTCTGTTTTCCCCGTATCCCTTCAATCCGCTGTTCTGCCTGCCGCCGATTCTTTACGGTGTCTTCGGCGGTGTCAGCAGAATGTGGATGGGCAAGCGTGTCACCGTCCCCCGGCTGGCGCTGGGACTGGTATTCCCGGTGGTGCTTGGCTCAATTCTGTACCAGAGCTTCGCTCTCTCCTATGTGTACTTTGCCTCCACCTTCTGGGAGGCGCTGGCGCTGAAGCTTGCGTCCCGCAGCGTGCAGTTCGGCATCGTGCTGGTGCTGGATACCACCATTATCTATCTTCTGTTCCGCACAAAGATCTTCAACCGTATGGGTCTGTGGCCCATCGCCAATTACAAGAAAGAGGTAACCACTATGACTGCTGAACAAGCCATTGAATATATCCATTCCGTATGCTGGAAGGGCAGCATCCCCGGCCTGGGCAGAACACAGAAGCTGCTGTCCCTGATCGGAAACCCCCATCAGAAATTAAAGTACGTCCACATTGCCGGCACCAACGGCAAGGGCTCTACCGCTGCCATGACCGCATCCATTCTGCGGAAGGCAGGCTATAAAGTCGGTCTTTACACCTCTCCTTATATTTATAAGTTTAATGAGCGTATGCAGATCAACGGCGAGCCTATTGCAGACGAAGAACTGGCTGCCATCACCGAGTGGATCCGCCCCTTTGCCCAGTCCATGGAGGAGTCCCCCACAGAGTTTGAGCTGGTCAGCTGCATCGCCTTCCAGTATTTCATGCGCAATAACTGCGACATCGTGGTGCTGGAGGTTGGCATGGGCGGCGCTATGGACTCCACCAACGTGATCCCCGTTCCCGAGGTGGCAGTGATCACCAACATCGGCCTTGACCACACCGACGTGCTGGGCAAGACGGTGGAGGAGATCGCAAGAACAAAGGCAGGTATCTTCAAGGAAGGCGGCGAGGCAGTTGTCTACCGTGGCACGCCCGGTGTGGAGGCTGTGTTTGAAGAGGTCTGCATTGAAAAGAATGTGAATCTGACCTTCGCTAATTTCAGCGGTCTGCGCCTGCTGTCCCACGGCCTGGAGGGTCAGGTGTTTGACTGCGGCGACCGCAAGGCGCTGGAGCTGCCTCTGCTGGGTGACCATCAGCTGCACAATGCGGCAGTGGTGCTGTCTGTGGCAGACGTGCTGATCTCCCGTGGCTGGAATATCACAGAAGAGAACATTTATGACGGCATCCGTGACGTGTCCTGGCCCGGTCGCTTTGATATCATGCGCAAGGATCCGCTGTTCATCATTGACGGCGGTCACAACCCCCAGTGCATTGAGGCGCTGGTGAAGAACATCCAGGACTATCTGGCAGACCGCAGAGTCATCGTACTCACCGGTGTGCTGGCAGATAAGGACTATGCCGACATGTACAAGCCGGTGATGCCCCTGGTGGAGGAGTTTGTGTGTATCACACCTCCCAATCCCAGACGGCTGGATGCTACGCTGCTTGCCCAGTACCTGAAGGAAGCCGGTGCCAAGGCCACGGCCTGCGGCAGCATTCCCGAGGGCGTGAAGACCGCCATGGAAAAGGCAGGTCAGGACGGCGTGGTGCTGAGCTTCGGCTCTCTGTACACCATCGGCGACATCCGCAACGCTTTGGAAGAAATCTAATCAAATGCCCACGGAAGCTCGCAAGGCTGCCGTGGGCATTTGTTCTTAAAAAATTTACTTGCTAATTTTTGGCGTTTTCATTATAATACTCTTGTAAAAAATAACGAAAAGGGGAGTTTTTATGAAAAAGTTGCTTTGTATTTTGCTTTCTTTGGTAACTGTCCTGGGGCTGTGCGCCTGCGGTGGCGGCGCCAAGGAAGACCCCAATGCCCTGAAGGCAGGCTTCTGGAGAGAGGTTTGCTTGCCCGATGATCCCATTGTGTACATTGCCGGCGGCGACCCTGCCTCCGACCCCTCCACCGACGGCGTGCTGGATGAGCTGGCTGTTACCTGTGTTGCTTTGCAGCAGGGTGGCAAGACCTACCTGATCTACACCTGCGACATCGTGGACATTGACGGCAAGTTCTATCATACCACCGAAACTGCCATCACAAATGCCACCGGCATTCCCATTGAGCAGATCATCCTCAATGCCACCCACACCCACTCCGCACCTACCCTGAAGAACGACCTTCCGGGCAAGGATGCCTATCTTGTGAAGTTCAATGATGCTTGCGCAATTGCCGGTCAGAAGGCCATTGAAGATCTGTCTCCTGCCACACTGTCCTACGGCAGCGTTATGACCGAGAAGATGGTTGGCGTTCGTCACTACTGGATGAACGACGGCTCTGACTACGGCAACGGTCACGGCACCTCCGAAGGTCTGGCTTCCGGCTACAAGGAGCATATGTACGAGGCTGACCCCGAGTGCCAGATCCTGCGCCTGACCCGTGCAGCGGAGGGCAAGAAGGACATTCTCATGGTGAACCTGGCTGCGCACTCCACCATGGCCTCCGGCACCAACACCAGCTCTCTGTCTGCGGATATCGGCGGCTACACCCGTAACTACATTGAAAGTGAAATGGGTGACGTCCAGGTGGCATATTTCATTGCCGCTGCCGGCGACTCCACCCCCTCCAGCAAGATCACCGGCGAGTTCCCCTATGGCAGAGACCTGAACGGCTTCGGTGAGGCGCTGGGCAACTACGTGATCTCTGCGCTGGACTCCATGACCGATGCCCAGGGTACAGAGATCAAGCTGCACATTGAGGACTATACCGCAAAGCGTAACAAAATCGGCGTTGACGATCCCGAGCGCCTTGCCCAGGCCCGTGAGGTCGTGGCTGCCAAGAACAAGCACGGCAACTACAGCAATGACGAGGTGAAGGGTCTTGTGAAGCAGTACGGCTTTGCCAGCTACTACGAGGCTTCCGGTATTGTAGGCCGTGTCAATGCCCCTGCCACCAGCACGCTGCCCGTGACCGCTATGACCATCGGTGATGTGGGCTTTGTGTTCGCTTCCTACGAAATGTTCTCCGAGCATGGCAGAAAGATCAAGGACGAGAGTCCCATGGCCTTCACCTTCATTATCACCTGCTCCGAGGATGACAAGGCATACGTCCCCAGCGACACTGCCTTTGAGTACAAGTTCTATGAGACCTTCGTTACCCCCTATGCCCAGGGTACCGGCGCTGCGCTGGCAGAGCGCTACTGCCAGATCCTTGGCTGCCTGAAGGACGGCACCGAGGTGCCGGCGCAGGTCATGCCCGAATAATTGCTTCTTTCTTACCGCCCGACGGCTTCTCCCCGTCGGGCGGCTTTTTCCTGCGGTGGAGCGTACAAGACCCGGACACGTAACAAAAAATTTTCTTGCTATCTTGGCGATTTTCTAATATAATGGTAAAAAATAAAAAACGAAAAGGAGAAAACGCTATGAAAAAGTTACTTTGCATTTTGCTTGCTACCGTCATGGTGCTGGGTCTGTGCGCCTGCGGCGGTGCCAAGGAAGACCCCAATGCTCTGCAGGCAGGCTTCGCCCGTCTGGACTGCATTCCCGATGATCCTCTGGTACATATTGCCGGTGGCGACGCTGCTTCCGACCCCGCTACCGACGGCCTGCTGGATAACCTGGCTGTCACCTGTATCGCCCTGAAGCAGGGTGAGAACACCTACCTGATCTACACCTGCGACATCGTGGATATCGTGGACTTCTACAAGCTCACCGAGAGCATCATTACCAAGGAGACCGGCGTTCCTGCGGAAAACATCATCCTCAACGCCACCCACACCCACTCCGCACCTACCCTGAAGCCCAGCGATGCAAAGCTGCCCGGTCAGCCCAACTATACCTCAAAGTTCAACGCCACCTGTAAAGACGCAGCTGTGGCTGCCATTGCTGACCTGTCTGCTGTCAGCGGCATTTCCTACGGCAGCATCATGACCGAGAAGATGGTTCGTGTCCGTCACTACCTGATGAAGGACGGCACCACCTACGGCAACGGTCACGGCTCCACTTCCTCCGGCTTCCAGTCTCACCTGTACGATGCAGACGAGGAGTGTCAGGTCATCCGTATCGCACGTACTGCCGAGGACAAGAAGGACATCGTTATGTTCAATCTGGGCGCCCACGCGACCACCGTCAGCGGCACCAATACTTCTGCTCTGTCTGCTGACTTCCCCTTCCCCGCACGTACTTACATTGAAGACGAGGCCGGCGTTCTGGCTGCTTACTTCATCGCAGCCGCCGGTGACCAGACTCCCGGCAGTAAGATCGCAGGCGAAGTTGCCAACACCAACCATAACGCACAGGGCGAGGCACTGGGTGCTTATGTTGTGGAATATCTGAACAACATGACCGATTCCGCATCTATGGATGTGAAGCTGCACAATGAGATCTATGTGGCCGGTCGTATGAAGGACGGTATTGAAGATACTGACCGTGTGGCAAAGGCTAATGAGATCATGGCGCTGCGCAGCCAGTACGGCCAGAGCTCCAGCCAGGTCAAGGACAAGTGCAAGGAGTACGGCTTTGCCAACTACTACGAGGCTTCCGGCCTTGTGACCCGTTCCAAGGCACCGGAGACCGGTTCTTTCCCCATTGCTACCATGTTGCTGGGTGATGTGGGTCTGTGCTTCTTTGCCGGCGAGATGTTCGGCTCCCAGGGCAGAAAGCTGAAGGACGAGAGCCCCACACCTATGACCTTCGTGGTTACCTGCTCCGAGGATGACCAGGGCTACTTCCCCGATGCACTGGCCAAGGAAGAGAGCTTCTACGAGTACGATCAGACCAAGTACGAAATGGGCACCGGCGAGGCTGTTGCCGAGCGTTACTGTGAGATTCTGACCGCTCTGCGTGATGGCACCGAAGTTCCTGCCCGCTAACATTTCTCCATAAACCGCAGTCACCCGATCCCTATTGGGTCGGGTGACTGTTTTTGTTTATTCATATCGTTTCAAATTGCTTGCGAGATTCTTGTTTAGCGGTCAGTATCGTTTCGCACGAGGTGTTCGCTAAACAGGAATTTAAGTAAGCAAAACATAAAGGTTTTCTTTATCGGGCGATTGCTGCACTTATTGACTTCATCATTTTAAGAAAGAACAAAAGAGCAGTACGCTGAATATTGCGCGGTTTACATAACATCTTTAAGTCGTGGCGATGCTTAATTACCGGCCTTTTTGCATGACGATGGTTCCGGTCCCTACAGTTGTCATTCTGAGCGCAGCGAAGAATCCCCATCTTAAGAGCGGAGAACTGAGAGCGGAGAGTGGAGAGGTGCGAGCAAATTCCAATTTATCGGGCAGTTGCCCGAATTAACAATTAATAATTAAGAATTGTGGTATTTTGCTACGCAAAATGGATTTAAATAGTCGCATAGCGACACCTAAACTTTTCATTTTTAATTTCTAATTCTTAATTGTTTCGTGATCGGCAGATCGCGAAACTGGAATTTATGGCAGAATGTGAAAAATATTGAAAAAAGGTCTTTACTTTAGTGCGGTGATGTGATAGAGTATTAAAGCGCACTTTAAAAGGAGGGGTTTCTATGCAGAAGCTTGCGACAGAAGCGTTGGATCGTTTGTTTGATGTGATCATGAGCCTGGAGGATCGGGAGGCTTGCTACCGATTTTTTGAGGATCTTTGCACTGTGAAGGAAATGCAGGATCTGTCCCAGCGGCTGGAAGTGGCTGTTCGGCTCCACAACAAGGAAAATTATATCAGTATCGGCAAGGCCACCGGTGTCAGCACCGCAACCATCAGCCGTGTCAGCAGATGTCTTAACTATGGCAGCGGCGGCTACCGTGAGGCCATTAAGAAACTGGAGGAAAAGCCATGAACACCCGTATTGAGCAGCTCACCCAGGTGTTGGGAGAGCTTTATGGCAGCTACGGCTACCGCCCCTATACCATGAGCAAATTCGAGGAGTACGGTCTGTATCTTCGGAACAAGGATTTTCTGATCTCCGATCGCATCCTGACCTTTACGGATACTGACGGCAAGCTGATGGCGCTGAAGCCGGACGTGACCCTCTCTATTATTAAAAATACCCGTCCCACTGCCAATGCGGTGGAGAAGATGTTCTATCGGGAAAACGTGTACCGCCCCGGCAATGCAGGCTTCCGTGAGATCCTGCAGGTGGGTCTGGAGTGCATGGGCGCTGTGGATGATTACTGCATCCTGGAGGTGCTGCTGCTGGCGGTCAAGAGCTTGCGTGCCATTGGCAGAAGCTCGGTGCTGGACATTTCCCACATGGGTCTTTTGTCCCTGCTCCTTGACCGTTACGGATTGGAAGGGGAGACCCGACGTCAGGTGACCGAGGCCATCGGCGGCAAGAATCTGCACACCATCCGCGCCCTTTGCGGCGAGGGAGCAGAGGATCTTTGCCAGCTGGTGCGCTTAAGCGGCAAGCCTTCCCAGGTGCTGCCGGGACTGAAGAATATTTTCGGCACTGCGCCCCAGCTGGTGCAGCTGCAGAAGCTGGTGGCAGCGCTGGAAAAAGCCGGCTGCGACGGTATCAACATTGATTTCTCCGTTGTCAACGACATGCGTTATTATAACGGTATCGTGTTCCGTGGCTTCGTGGAGGGTGTCCCCACCGGCGTTCTCTCCGGCGGTCAGTACGATGCCATGATGGCCAACATGGGACGTCCCGACAAGGCCATTGGCTTTGCGATCTACCCGGAGCTTCTGGAGCGGCTGGAGACCGCCACCCAAAAGACGGTGATGGATGCTGTTTTGCTGTATGCTCCCGGCGCAGACCTGACGGCGCTTTGCGCCGCAGTGGAGGCGCTGGCAGAGAAGGGCATGACGGTAAAGGCGCTGCCTGAGGGCAGTCAGCTGCCGGAATGCCGTGCTGTTTACAAGCTGGAAGGAAACGAGGTGAAGGAATATGCTTAACGTTGCGCTGCCCAAGGGCCGTCTCGGTGAGACGGTGTATGAACTGTTTGCAAAGGCAGGCTTTCCTTGCCCCGCACTTTTGGAAAAAAGCCGTAAGCTGACCTTTGAGAACCGGGAGGCCGGTGTCCGGTATTTCTGGGTAAAGCCCTCGGACGTGGCGGTATACGTTGCCCGTGGCGCTGCGGATATCGGCGTTGCCGGCAAGGATATTCTTTTGGAGTATGCCCCCGACGTGTACGAGCTGGCAGACCTGGAGGTGGGCGCTTGCCGCATGGCGGTGGCCGGCTTCCCCGACCGCTATCCCCCCATGGGACAGACCGTCCATGTGGCAACCAAGTTCCCTAACATTGCCAAGACCTACTATGCTTCCCAGGGTCGGGACATTGATATTATCCACCTGAACGGCTCCATTGAGATCGCACCCATTTTGGGTCTGTCCGATGTGATCGTGGACATTGTGGAAACGGGAAAGACCTTGAAGGAAAACGGTCTTGAGGTGCTGGAGGAGATCGTTCCCATCAGCGCAAGACTGATCGCCAACAAGGCAAGCTACAAATTCAAGCGTGAGGCGATCGAGAAAATCACCGACAGTCTGGAAAGAGGAAAGTAATATGATCCGAATTTTACCCTACAGCGAAACCGCCCCCCAGGAGGTCTTCTCCCGTGTGGTGCCGGAGGTGGATGTGACCGGCACGGTCCGGGATATCATCACCACGGTGATCCGGGAAGGGGACAAGGCACTGCTTGACTATACCCGTCGCTTTGACGGCGCAGAGCTGACCTCCCTGGAGGTAACACAGCAGGAGCGTGAGGAGGCAGAAAGCCTTGTACCCCAGGAGCTGCTTCGTATCCTGGCGTCTGCGGCTGCCAATATCCGCAAGTTCCATGCTGCCCAGGTGCGCACCGGCTTTATTATCAACGATACCGACGGTGTCCTCATGGGTCAGAAGGTGATCCCCATGGATGCGGTGGGCATTTACGTCCCCGGCGGCACCGCCGCTTACCCCTCCACCGTGCTGATGGACTGTATTCCTGCCAAGCTGGCAGGCTGTCCCCAGGTGGTCATGGTGACACCTCCCGGCAAGGACGGCAAGGTCAATCCTGCCATTCTGGCAGCGGCAAATATTGCCGGTGTGGACAGAATTTTCAAGGTAGGCGGCGCCCAGGCTGTGGCAGCGCTGGCTTACGGCACGGAATCTGTTCCCCGTGTGGACAAGATCGTCGGCCCCGGCAATGCCTTTGTGGCAGAGGCAAAGCGCCAGGTGTTCGGGCAGGTGGCAATTGACATGATCGCAGGCCCCAGCGAGATTTTGGTGGTGGCAGATGCCACCGCAAATCCCAAATACGTGGCGGCGGATCTGCTGTCCCAGGCAGAGCATGACAAGCTGGCAAGCGCTGTGCTGGTCACCGATTCCATGGCGCTGGCAAAGGCTGTGCAGGCAGAGGTGGAGACCCAGCTGCAGCAGCTGCCCCGTCAGGAGATCGCAAGAGCCTCCATTGACAAAAACGGCAAGATCATCGTGGCAGACACCCTGGATGCGGCCATTGAGATCTCCAATGCCATTGCCCCGGAGCATCTGGAGCTGGCTGTGGACAATCCCTTTGATTACCTGGACAAGATCCGCCATGCAGGCTCTGTGTTTATGGGCAAGTATTGCCCCGAGGCGCTGGGTGACTACCTGGCAGGCCCGAACCACACCCTGCCCACCAGCGGCACCGCCCGGTTCTCCAGCCCCTTGTCTGTGGATGACTTTGTGAAGAAGACCCAGTATACCTACTACACCCAAGGCGCTTTGCAGAAGGTGGCAGAGGATATCGCCTTCTTTGCAGAGACCGAGGGTCTGTCTGCCCATGCCCGTAGCGCCACTGTGCGCCTGGAGGAGAAAGCATGAGCCGTTTTTTCAGTCATAAGTATGACAAGCTGACCCCCTATGTCCCCGGCGAGCAGCCCCGGGACAGAAGCTATATTAAGCTGAACACCAACGAATCTCCCTTCCCACCCTCTCCCCGCGCCCAGGCACGTGCCGCAGAGGCAGCGAAAACCTTGCAGCTGTACTGCGACCCGGAGTGTACGGCTTTGGTGGAGAAAATTGCGGAAATGAAGGGCTTGAAGCCTGATCAGGTGCTGCTGGGTAACGGCTCCGACGAGACACTTTACCTGTCCTTCCTGGCATATTGCGACCGGGACACCCCGGCGATCTTCCCGGATATTACTTACGGCTTTTACAAGGTCTTTGCGGAATCTCTGAATCTGCCCTATGTGACCGTACCCCTGGAGGCAGATTTCTCCATTGACCACAAAGCTTACTTAAACTGCGGCAAGACCGTGTTTATTGCCAATCCCAACGCACCCACCGGTCAGCTGCTGACCCTGGCGCAGATTCGGGAAATTGCCGACAGTAACCCGGGCAATGCGGTGATCATTGACGAAGCCTACATTGATTTCGGCGGCGAAAGCGCTGTGGCGCTGCTGGACACCTGCGAGAATCTGCTGGTGACACAGACCTTCTCCAAGTCCCGTTCTCTGGCAGGCGGTCGTTTGGGCATGATCTTCGGCTCTCAGGCCATGATCAATGACCTGAAGACCATTAAGTATTCCATTAACCCCTATAACGTAAACACCGTGACCCAGGCGGCAGGTCTGGGCGCACTGGAGGACGAGGACTACACCCGGGCAAACTGTGAGATCATCAAGGAAAACCGCAGCTTTACCACCCGGCAGCTGCGCAGCCTTGGGTTTGCGGTGGCAGACAGCTACGCCAACTTTGTGCTGGCAGCCCACCCGGCAGTTCCCGGTGGAGAGCTGTATGCCGGGCTGAAAAGCCGTGGCATTCTCGTCCGCTATTTTAACACAGACAGACTGCGCCCCTATGTGCGTATCACCATCGGCACAAAGCAGGAGATGGAAAGCCTGCTTGGGGCAGTGAAGGAAATTTTGGAGGAAGCCCAATGAGAACCGCAGTTATTGAAAGAAAAACAGCAGAGACAGATATTTATCTCTCTTTGACCCTGGACGGCAGCGGCGTGTCGGAGATCGCCACCGGCTGTGGCTTTTTGGATCACATGCTGACACTGTTTGCCAAGCACGGACGTTTTGACCTGATTGTCCGCTGCAAGGGTGACACCTGGGTGGATGACCACCACACCGTTGAGGATGTGGGCATTGCCCTGGGTCAGGCATTCTTTGAAGCGTTGGGCAATAAGAAGGGCATCTGCCGCTACGGCGACACCACCCTTGCCATGGATGAGTCTTTGATCCTCACCGCTGTGGATATCTCCGGCAGAGCCTTTCTCGGCTATGCCCTGAAGATCCCCACCCAAAAGGTAGGCACCTTTGATACGGAGCTGACGGAGGAGTTCTTCCTGGGCTTTGTGCGCAATTCCCACATGACGCTCCACCTGCGGCAGCTGGCAGGCACAAACTCTCACCATATTATTGAAGGTACATTCAAGTCCGTGGCACGCAGCCTGCGGAAGGCAGTGGCCATTGACACCGCCTTTGCTGACGATGTGCCTTCCACAAAGGGAGTGTTGTAATGATCGCAATTGTTGATTACGGTGTGGGCAATCTGTTTTCCCTCACCAGCTCCTTTGCTGCCATCGGGCAGGAGGTAGTGGTCACCGCCGATCCCCGTGTGCTGGAAGCGGCGGATAAGATCCTGCTTCCCGGCGTGGGCGCTTTCGGTGATGCGGCAGATAAGCTGCGTGCCACCGGTCTGGACAAGGTGCTGGTGCAGCTGGCAAAGCAGGGAAAGCCGCTGATGGGCATCTGCCTGGGTATGCAGCTGCTGTTTGAAGAGGGTCACGAGTACGGCATCCACAAGGGGCTGGGTCTGATCCCCGGCAAGGTGGTAGCCATGAAAAACGTGATCCCCCAGGCGCTGAAAATTCCCCACATGGGCTGGAATGCGCTGGATTTCCAAAAGGAAAGTCCGCTGTTTGCCCATATCAAAAACCGTGACTGTGTGTATTTTGTCCACTCTTATTATGCCACCGACTGCCGGGAGGCGGTGATCGCCACCGCAGAGTACGGTGCGATGCTGACCGCAGCGGTACAAATGGGCAACGTCTTCGGCTGTCAGTTCCACCCGGAGAAGAGCGGCACGGTGGGACTGAATATTCTCCGTGCCTTTGCGGAAATGGAGGGATAATATGCTGATCTATCCTGCAATTGATCTGTACGAGGGCAAGGCTGTGCGCCTTTTCAAAGGCGACTATGCCCAGATGACAGTGTACAATAACGATCCTGCCCTGGTGGCAGCGGATTTCAAGAAAAGCGGCGCCCGGTGCATCCACATGGTGGACCTGGAGGGCGCAAAGTCCGGCACCACGCCCAACCTGGAGACGGTCTGCCGTGTGAAGGCGCAGACAGGTCTGTTCTGCCAGGTGGGTGGCGGCATCCGCTCCATGGAGGTGGTCAGCCGTTACCTGGATGCCGGTCTTGACCGCGTGATTTTGGGTACTGCCGCCGTTACCGACCCCGGCTTTGCCAAAGAGGCTGTGACGGCCTACGGTGAAAAGATCGCCATCGGCGTGGATATCAAGGACGGCTATGTGGCGGTAAAGGGCTGGACAGAGAAAAGCACCCTGGAGGCATTTGCCTTCTGCCGTGACATGGAAAAACTGGGCATCAGGACACTGATCTGCACCGATATCTCCAAGGACGGCGCAATGCAAGGCCCGAACGCTGACCTGTACGAAAGACTTTCCCGGGAGCTGGGCATGAATATCATTGCCTCCGGCGGCGTTTCCTCTCTTGCGGATATCAAGCGACTGGCTGCCATGCAGCTGCACGGCGCCATTGTGGGCAAGGCCTACTACACCGGCGCTGTTGACCTGAAGGAAGCAATGGAGGCAGCAAAATGATCACAAAGAGAATCATTCCCTGTTTGGATGTAAAAAACGGCAGAGTGGTCAAGGGTGTGAACTTTGAAGGCCTCTCCGACGTGAATGACCCGGTGGCGCTGGCGGAGTATTATTCCGGCGCAGGCGCAGACGAGCTGGTGTTTTATGACATTACCGCTTCCGCCGAGGGACGGCAGCTGTTCACAGACGTTCTGCGAAAGACAGCGGAGCGTGTGTTTATCCCCTTGACGGTGGGCGGCGGCATCAACACTGTGGATGACTTTGACCGTGTGCTGAAATGCGGCGCTGATAAGGTCAGTGTCAACTCCGGCGCCATCCGTGACCCCGGGCTCATCGCTCAGGCGGCCAAGCGCTACGGCGACCAGTGCGTGGTGCTGTCGGTGGATGTGAAGCGTGTGGACGGTGTGTTCCGTGTCTTTGCCCGTGGCGGCAGAGAGAACACCGGTATGGAGGCCATTTCCTGGATCCGTCGCTGTGTGGAAAACGGCGCAGGCGAGGTGGTGGTCAACTCCATTGACACCGACGGCGTCCGTGGCGGCTTTGACCTGCCGCTGCTGGAAGCGGTGTGCGATGTGGTGGCTGTCCCGGTGATCGCCTCCGGCGGCGCCGGCAACATGGCGCATTTCATTGATCTGTTCAAAGCGCTGCCCAAGGTGGATGCCGGTCTTGCGGCCTCTATTTTCCACTTTGGGGAAGTAAAAATTTCCGATTTGAAACAAAAAATGGCGGATGCCGGTATTCCCACCCGTCTGTAAGGAGAAAGCTATGAATATTGAAGAACTGAAGTTTGACGAAAAGGGTCTGATCCCGGCAATCGTGGTGGATGCTGTCACCAAGCAGGTGCTGACCCTGGCCTACATGAGCAAGGAGAGCCTGCAGCTGTCTGTGGAAAAGGAGCAGACCGTGTTCTACAGCCGCTCCCGGAAGACTCTGTGGCACAAGGGTGAGACCTCCGGCAATTATCAGAACATCGTTTCCATCACTGCCGATTGCGACAACGATGCACTGGTTGTCATGGTTGAGCCGGAAGGCCCTGCCTGCCACCTGGGTACCCACAGCTGCTTCACCAAAGAGGTGTTCCAGAGTGAAAACCGCCATGAATTTTCCTATGCCGGTCTTATGAAGCTCATTGAGGGCAGAAAGACCGACAAGAAGGAAGGCTCTTACACCACCTACCTGTTTGAGAAGGGTATTGACAAGATCCTGAAGAAGGTGGGCGAGGAATGCACGGAGGTCATCATTGCCGGTAAGGCCGACGATAAGGCAGAAACGGTCTACGAGATCGCAGACCTGGCTTACCACGTGATGGTTCTGATGACCCAGATGGGCATCTCCCTGGAGGATATCCACAAGGAGCTTGCCTCCCGTCACGTCATTGACCACAAGGTCAAGCAGGAGAAAATGACAAAGTAACCCATCCACACCCCTGTATATTGCCTGACGGCAATGAATTGCCTTGCGGCATGAATTGGCTATGCCATGATTTGCCTTATGGCATGAATTGCGCCTTGCGGCGCATTGTTTTGGGCAATTCAAATCATGGAGCGAAGCGAGAAATCATGATGCGTCAGCATCAATTCATGCCGCCAAGCGGCAATTCATCCACTGCCGCCCCTACCCCGCCCGCCGTAGGGAACGCCGCACCCCCACAATTCTTAATTCCTAACTACCTCTCCACTCTCAATTCTCAACTCTTAATTTTTAACTCTTAATTCTTAACTCTTAACTAAAAAATCAGGGAACGCCCCCCCCGGCGTTCCGCAAATTACAGCAAGTTCCACCAGTTTAGTTTGTGGGCTTCTGCTACGGCAGAAACTAAACTGGAAATGCGGCGGCACAGAGCGGCAAGCTCTGTGCCGCATTTGTTTTCCAGCTGGGCGAAGAGTCCGTCAATTTCGTCCATGGGAGCATGGTCGGAAAAGGCGGCAGCGGCATGCCAGCTGCTGTTCCATTTCGCCCTGGCAGAAACGGCCTTGGCAAGGGCAGTGTCCGCAAGTCCGGCTTCTGCCGCATCCGCCGCTTCCGTAAGCAGCGCCGACACCGGCGTATGCATATCCTCTGCCGTATGCCCCACGTAAAGACCGGCTGCCAGCAGCGCCAGCATCAGCCCGACCCCCAAAAGAAACCGTCCCATGCTACCGCTCCTTTCTGTAAAAGGACACCCGGTCGCCGCCGGCATAGGTCAGCAGCCACGTGTCCTGCAGCGTTGCCTTTTCCTGTCGCAGCACCGTCTCCAGCCAGGTGATATCCTTCCCGGATTTCTGCAGATTTGCCTTCAGCACCTTCCCGTCGGACACCAGTGTCAGGGGCAGGTGCTGTTTTGCGGCCTTTACCCCGGCATCCTTTGCGCTGGCAGGCTTCTCGCCGGGGTAGGGGAACACAGACAGATTTCCGTTTGTCTCCAAAATGGCATACTGCACGGTGTTCACGTCCAGCACATCCTTTTCTCTCAAATGCCCCGTCAGCTCATCCATGGTCACCCGGGTCTTCCGCAGATTTTCCTGCATAATATTGCCGTTTTCAATTAAAATCACCGGCTTGCCGCAGAGCAGCCGCCGCAGTGTCAGGCTTTTCAGGGACAGATGGCTTAAAATCAGCTCCATGCCCAGCACCGTGAGAATGGGAACAAGACCGTAAAACAAGGGGACACCGCCGTCCTCCATGGGGATGGCTGCCAGGTTTGCCACCAGCATGGTCACCACAAATTCCGACGGCTCCATCTGCCCGATCTGCCGTTTTCCCATCAGCCGTATCACCAGGATGAGAACCGAATATAAAATAACCGTTCGCAAATAGGATAAGATCATATAGATTCCTCCGGCTTTAGCGTGTCCAAATGCGGCGATATTATGATAAAAACCTTGCAATCTCAACTGTTTTGTGGTATAAGTTAATGTTGGAAATGTATGCAAAGGAGAAATGGATATGGCAGTGCAGGAAAAAATCAGAAATATCGCCATTATCGCCCACGTTGACCACGGCAAGACGACCCTGGTGGACGAACTGTTGAAGCAGGGCGGTATCTATCGTGAAAATCAAGCGACCCAGGACCGTGTTATGGACTCCGGCGACCTGGAGCGTGAGCGTGGTATTACCATTCTGGCAAAGAATACCTCTGTGAATTATAAGGATTACAAGATCAACATCGTGGACACCCCCGGTCACGCTGACTTCGGCGGCGAGGTGGAGCGCATCCTGAAGATGGTCAACGGTGTTATTCTGTTGGTGGATGCAGCGGAAGGCCCCATGCCCCAGACCCGTTTCGTGCTGGGCAAGGCTTTGGAGCTGGGTCACAAGGTCATTGTGGCAGTGAACAAGGTGGACAAGCCCGATGCCCGTGTCCATGAGGTCATTGACGAGGTGCTGGAGCTGTTGCTGGAGCTGAATGCTACCGACGAGCAGTTTGATTCTCCCACCGTGTTCTGCTCCGGCAGACAGGGTACGGCTTCCTACAGCCCCGACGAGGCAGGCGTGAACCTGGTGCCGCTGTTTGAGACCATCATCAACTATATTGATCCCCCCGAAGGCGACGAGAACGCACCTCTGCAGCTGTTGGTGTCCTCCATTGATTATAATGAATACGTGGGACGTATTGCTGTGGGTCGTGTGGAGCGTGGCACCATCCGTGTGAACCAGGAGGTGACCATCTGCGACTTCCATGACAGCGAGGCAAAGCAGAAGGGCAAGGTAGTTGCGCTGTACACCTATGACGGTCTTGCCAAGGCGCCGGTGGAATCTGCTTCCGCAGGTGAGATCGTGGCGCTGTCCGGTATGGCAGATATCACCATCGGCAGAACCCTCTGCGCACCCGAGGCCATTGAGCCGCTGCCCTTCGTGAAGATCTCCGACCCCACCATTGAAATGACCTTCGCCGTCAACGACTCTCCCTTCGCAGGCCGTGAGGGCAAGTTCGTTACCTCCCGTAACCTCCGTGACCGCCTGGAGAAGGAGCTTCTGAAGGACGTGTCTCTGCATGTGACCGAAGCCTCCACCGATTCCTTCAATGTGGCAGGCCGTGGCGAAATGCATCTGTCCATTCTCATGGAGACTATGCGCCGTGAGGGCTACGAGTTCTCCGTGTCCACCCCCCGTGTGCTGACCAAGGAAATTGACGGCAAGCTGTGCGAGCCCATTGAGCGCATGGTGGCAGACGTGCCGGAGGAGTGCATGGGCGCAGTTATTGAGAAAATGGGTCGCCGCAAGGGTGACCTGCTGTCCATGACCCCCATGGGCAACCGCTACCGCCTGGAGTTTATGGTTCCCTCCCGTGGTCTTTTCGGCTACAGAAGTGAATTTTTGACCGACACCCGTGGCGAGGGCATCATGTCCAGCGTGCTGGAGAGCTATGCCCCCGTAAAGGGCGAGATCGAGCGCCGTCTCACCGGCTCTCTCATCGCTTTTGAGACCGGCGAGGCTTGCTCCTACGGTCTGTACAATGCCCAGGAGCGTGTCGCTTTGTTCATTGGCGCCGGCACTCCGGTGTATGCCGGTATGGTGGTGGGCATCTGCAGCCGTAACGAGGATATGACTGTCAATGTCTGCAAGAAGAAGCAGCTGACCAACATGCGTGCCTCCGGCTCCGACGAAGCCCTGCGTCTTACCTCTCCCAAGGTCTTCTCCCTGGAGCAGTGCCTGGAGTTTTTGGCAGACGACGAGCTGCTGGAATGCACCCCCAAGAGCCTGCGAATCCGCAAGCGTGAGCTTGACCATGCCCTGCGTATGCGCAACCTGATGAAAAAGCGCAACGGCGAATAAGATAAAAACACATCCACCGGCGAAGCCGGTGGTTGTCATTTAGGGGTATAACCCCTTATTCCTCGCGTAACGCGTCAACGCGTAAGTACGATCCGCCAACTGCGTAAGGCCCCCTTGCGACTCGCTAAGAGCAGCTCTTCGT
>JAFYNQ010000013.1 GCA_017548065.1 Oscillospiraceae bacterium | reverse complement strand
GAAAAAGAAGGCAAAGCCAAGGTGGCTATTCAAGCAGACACTGATGCCTGCGCCAACCGTTGCCGCAATGGAGTACAGTGTATAGGAAGCAAAGCTACCAAACAAAGGCTTGATCAGTTTCGCTTCGGCGATATTTTCCCAGTATACCACAACACTCTTCTCGGAAAGCACACTCATCACAGAGATCGTGATAAATGTGAGGGACAATTGTCCAACATAATGCCCGAAAAGTTCTCCGGGTATCTGCAGTGCAGGCAGTGTGATACCCCACATTCCGGGAATCCACAGTCCAAGTCCGGCAACCGCCGCAACAAGAACAGCGATCTTCCACACCGCAGAGGACTTTTTGGCAGGCGTACCACCCGAAGAGAGCGCAGCTCCCAGGCACACCAGCAAGCCGAGCATCAGCACAGCCAGTCCCTGACTCAGCCGCAGCTCTGCTCCGTTCATATGCGCCCAGGTATAGAGCAACTCGCCGACCGCCACAAAAGACAGATCCCGCAGCAGTTTTGCTATCCACTGGATACGTTTCAACTGTGTTACCGTCATACGCAGATTAAGCCAAAGCATGGTGATCAGCAAATTGAGCACCAGCATATAGGCCAAAATCTTCATCCATCTTTGCGCCAACTCCGCGCCATAAGCTACACCATAGGCCACACTTTGAAAGAACGGCTCGTGGGGGATCGCCGCAATCAACGCCCAGGCCAGGCAATACCAGCAAACGGTATAAAGGAAATTGATCTTTTTAGACATTTTTGCACCTCCCAAAGGATTTTGCATGTAGGAATTATACCCCAAAATCCAACAAAATGCAATCCCAAATACAAATGCGAAAAGCGCTCCCGGGAAAGGTATCCCGGGAGCGTTTTTTACGTGTCACATTTCAAAAGGTCGTCCAGGGATTCCCGGCGGACGGCGGTGTAAGGGCCATTTTCGCCGATGACCACGATGGGCGGACGGGGAATGCGGTTATAGTTGGATGCCATGGAATAGTTGTAGGCACCGGTGGTCAGCACCGCAAGCAGGTCGCCACGGCGCATTTTGGGAAGGCAGACATCCTCCTGCAGCAGGTCGCCGCTTTCGCAGCAGCAGCCGGCCACGGTGCAAAGGAAATCCGTCTTATCTTCCATGCGGTCTGCTGCCAACACGGTATATTCTGCGTTATACAGCGCATAGCGGGGATTATCCGCCATGCCGCCGTTGACTGCCACATAGTTCTTGAAGCCGGGGATCTCTTTAATGGCGGTGACATGATAAAGGGTCATGCCTGCGTCGGCAACGATGCTGCGACCGGGCTCCATCACAATGGCAGGCGGCTGCAGGTTCAGTTCCCGACAAACGTTTTGGTCACATTCGCCGATAGCACGGATGTTTTCCCCATAGTCAATGGCCTCATCAGCCTTGGTATAGGGTACGCCCATACCGCCGCCAATGTCCAGTTCCCGGGGGTAGTAGCCGTACTTCTCCCCCATCAGTGCCACAAACTGCAGCATCAAACGGACAGCATCATAGAAAGGCTCTGCCTCAAAAATCTGCGAGCCGATATGGCAGTGATAGCCTGCCATATCAATATTTTCCATTGTCAGGGCGCTGCGAACGAATTCCTCTGCCTGCCCGGTTTCAATAGCTGTGCCGAATTTGCAGTCAATGCGGCCGGTGCTGATCTTCTCGTGGGTATGGGGATCAATGCCGGGGGCAAGCCGCAGCAGCACCTTCTGACGGATACCCTTCCCGGCTGCCAGGGTATTGACCGCAGCCAGCTCGTCCATGCCGTCGCATACGAAGCTGCCGATGCCATGCTCCATAGCAAAAAGAATATCCTCATCGGTTTTGCTGTTACCGTGGAAGCAGGCTCTTTCCATGGGGAAGCCGGCCTTTACCGCTGTGTACAGCTCGCCACGGGACACCACGTCCACGCCCATGCCCTCTTCTGCCATGATCTCATAAATGCGCTTGATGCTCAAGGCCTTGCTGGCATACATAGGGTGAGATCCCTCAGGCAGGTATTGAGACATAGCCTGCAGGTAAGCGCGGCAGCGGTTGCGGATCCGCTGCTCATCCAGCAGCATCAGGGGTGTGCCGTGCTGCTGCGCCAAAGCTGCGGTATCATAACCGCAAAATGTCAGGTGACCGTTTTGGACACCTAAATTATCATACAGAAGGCTCATACCTGCAACCCCAGCTCGCCCATCGCTGCCAGCAGCTGCTCCTCATGTGCCTTCTCCATAGGCACCAGGGGCAGGCGCAGATAGTTCTCACAGAAGCCCAGGGCAGCCATTGCCGCCTTCACGGGAATGGGGTTGACCTCGCAGAACAATAAGTTTGTCAGCTTCAGCAGCTTCTTCTGCCACTGCATTGCGCTTGCCATGTCACCTTCCAGGGCATAGTGGCACAGACGGGAGGTCTCTGCAGGCATCACGTTGGACAGCACGGAAATAACACCCTTGCCGCCGCAAGCCATAACAGGTACGATCTGATCGTCATTGCCGGAGTAGATATCCAGCTTGTCACCTACCAGGGTGGCAGTCTCCACGATCTGGGAGATATTGCCGTTTGCTTCCTTGATGGCAGCGATCATGGGGTGGTCAGCCAGGGCTGCATAGGTAGCAGGCTCAATATTGATGCCGGTACGGGAGGGTACATTGTAAAGGATCAGCGGCTTTGTGGAAGCATCCGCAATGGCGGTGAACATTGCCACAAGACCCTTTTGGGTGGTCTTATTATAGTAAGGTGTGGACACCAGCATAGCATCGTAGCCGATTTCGCAGGCAAACTTTGTCAGGTCAATGGCATACGCAGTGTCATTGGAGCCGGTACCGGCGATCATAGGCACACGTCCGGCAGCCACCTCCAGGGAGTACTTCAGTACCTGGCGATGCTCCTCATCTGTGAGGGTAGAACCTTCACCGGTGGTGCCGCAGATAACCAGGGCATCAATTCCCTTTTCAATCTGCCAGTTGATCAGCTTGCCCAGAGCAGGATAGTCCACACCCTTTTCGGTCATGGGTGTGATCAGCGCAGTGGCTGCGCCTTCAAAAATCGTCTCTCTTTTCATTGTGATAGCCTCCAGTTACAGTCTGTACAATTTCTTTGCATTTTCAGTAGTGACCGCATGAACTTCCTCTACGGAAATGCCACGGATCTCCGCCAGCCGCTCTGCCATACGGTAGAGATAGCCGGGGTCATTGCGTTTGCCACGGAAGGGTTCCGGCGCCATGAAGGGGCAATCCGTCTCCAGCACGATCCGCTCCAGGGGGATGCGCTCTGCTGTTTCCACCGCCTTACGGGCATTTTTAAAGGTCAGCACACCGGTAAAGCCGATATACCAGCCCATATCCACCAGCTGCCGCGCCATTTCCGCAGAACCGGAATAGCAGTGGAACACACCGGTGACATCTTTAAATTCCTTCACGATGCGCATGCCGTCATCGTGGGCATTGCGCTCGTGTACGATCACCGGCACGGAAAGCTCCTTTGCCAGCGCCATCTGCATGCGGAATGCCTGCTGCTGGATCTCACGGGGTACGGTCTCATAATAGTAGTCCAGCCCGATCTCGCCGATGGCACGCACCTTGGGATGCGCCTTCACCAGCTGACGGTACTCCTCCAGCACCTCTTCGTTCACCTCGTCGGCAGCATCCGGGTGGGTGCCCACAGAGGCATAGACGAAGGGGTATTTTTCCGCCATGGCCACACAGTCCCGGGAGGAATCCCGGCAGCAGCCGACGTTCATCATAAATTCTACGCCCTTATCCTTCAGCCCCAGTAAGACCTGCTCACGGTCTTCATCAAAAATGGGATCATTCATATGGGCATGGGTATCAAACAGCATTTGCTTTTCTCCTTTATGTTACAACTGCCACATAGCAGTTATCAATCACCTGGATACGGGGATCCTCCGGGGAAAGATCCGTATGGTTGGGGTAACCACGCAGTCCCTCGCCCGTAAGCTTGGCGCTTGCCTCCTTCAGCACCCAAAGGCGCAGGAGGGCATCCCGTTTATCCGATGCGCAGGCAAACCGCTCTTTTTCCCGGGGTGAGAGAATCTTTTCTCCCAGGCGAAGGTCAATGTCTCTGTCCAGTTCCTCTGCATCTATGCCCACCGGCACAGCTGACAGCACGCAGAACACCCTCCTTTTCGTGTGGGAAACAGAAAAGTGCAGCTCCCCCTCCGCAAAATAAGGTTTTCCCCGCTCATGGACACAAATGGGCGGCATGTCTTTTCCCGTATAGCTTCGGTACATTTCTTCCAAAAGCTGCCGACCTGCCGCATGTCCCGACAGACCCTGAAGCTCTCTTGCACGTATCAGCATAACACTCCCCCATTTTGATATAGATAGTATAATACCAATTGCCCCCGGTGTCAATCGGTCTACTGCACAAGAAATTTGCATATTCTCTATCAGAGGTGATCAAAATGGAACAATTACAGCTTCCTCACAAGCTGACATTAAACGAACGGAAGGCGCTGACCATGAGCGGTGTGACGGAGGTGGTCAGCTTTGACGAGACAGCGGTGGTGCTGCGTACCTCCCTGGGGCTGCTGGAGGTGCAGGGACAGCAGCTGGCTTTAAAGACCTTATCTCTGGATGGTGGGCAGGTAGTCGTGGACGGTCACATCACCGCCCTTTACTACGAAGAGCCACGTCCCACCGGCAGCTTCTGGAGCCGCCTTTTCAAATGAACACCCCACCTGATGCCTTTCGTCTGCTGCTGACCGCCCTGGTGCTGGGCTGCCTTGCCGGTGTTTTTTACGGCTTCCTCCGCCCTCTCCGTCCAAAGCTGACCCATGTGGCAGACCTTCTTTTTTCTCTGTTTGCAGGTTATCTGTGGCTGGTTTTAAACTTTGCCGCCTGCCGTGGAGATATCCGGCTAGGCTATAATCTCACCTTTTTGGGCAGCTGTTTTCTATGGGACAGGACCGCAGGTTTGCTGACAAGGCCCCTTTTCAGCGGCTTTTGGCGCTTCACCTCCCGGGTTTTGGGTGTATTTTTCTTCCCTTTTTTCACTTTTTTGAAAAAAATTAAAAAATTTTGCATTTTTCTCTTGCAAGTAAAAAAAAGAATGAGTACAATAAAGTGTAATATTCTAACGTTCAGGTCAGGAGGTACCCGTGGTGGAAAAGAAGAGAAATCCCTTCAGCAAGATCCGACTGGTATACCTTCGCAGTTCTACGCTGACAAAGTGCGTTGTGCTGGCGACACTGATCGCCACCACGCTGGTTCTGCTGGTACTGACAGCAGGCATTCGGGACGCACGCCTGGAGGCCGCCGAAAACCGCGCAAGAGCAGAAGAACTGATCTCCGAAAACCGGGAGCTGCAAGACAAGCTTGACTCTATGGGTACTGTAGAGGGCAACAAGGCGCTGGCAGAAGAGCTTCTGGGGCTGGTGGATCCGGACACCGTAGTGATTACACCTACACCGTAAACCCTATTTTATTTTTGGAGGAAGCAAACAAAACATGGAGTTAACCGTTGGAGCAATTTTAGAGGGCAAAGTAAAATCCATCACCAATTTCGGCGCTTTCATCAGTCTGCCCGAAGGCAAGACCGGACTGGTACATATCTCAGAGGTGTCCAACACCTACGTCAGTGATGTGCGCCAGCACCTGACAGAGGGTCAGGATGTAAAGGTCGTCGTGATCGGTACGGAAAACGGTAAAATCAATCTTTCCATTAAGCGTCTGGAGCCCAAGCCCCAGCGGGAGAATGCCCCCCGTAGCTTTACCCCCCGCAAAGAAGGTGCGCCTCAGCAGCGCAAAGAGCGCACTGCACCTACACCTCCGCCTGCGCCCAAGACAGCCGATCAGCTCTTTGAAGAGAAGCTGAAGGCCTTCATGTCCGAGTCTGACAGCAAGATCTCTTCTATCCGCCAGTACTCTGACCATCGGACAAAGAGCCGCAGACGGTAATACAACGGAGTAATATTATGTCAACCATCCTGATCACAGGCGGCTCCCGTGGCATTGGTGCTGCGGCAGTTCGCCTTTTTGCCGCCCGGGGAGACCGTGTGTTTTTCCTTTACGAAAAGCAGCATGACTGTGCAAAAGCCGTTGCCGCCGAGACCGGCGCCACCGCCATCTGTTGCGATGTGGCAGACCGCACCGCCGTGGAAGCCGCTTTCGCACAGCTGCCGGATGTGGACGTGCTGATCTGCAATGCAGGCATTGCCAGCTACGGTCTTATGAGCCAGACATCGGAAGCAGACTGGGACAGACTGTTTGCTGTCAATGTGAAAGGCATTTACAACTGCGTCAACGCCGCCACTCCCTTCTTTTTGAAAAAGCAAAAAGGCTGCATCATCACCGTCAGCTCCATGTGGGGTCAGGTGGGCGCTTCCTGCGAGGTAGCCTATTCTGCCACCAAGGGTGCCGTGATCGCCATGACCAAGGCACTGGCGCAGGAGCTTGGCCCTTGTGGTGTCCGGGTCAACTGTGTTGCCCCCGGTGTGATCCTGACAGACATGTGTGCGGGCGTGGATGAAGCAACTCTGGAGCAGCTACGCCAGGAAAATCTCGTAGGCAGAAACGGCACATCCGAGGATGTGGCAAAAGCATTTGCCTATCTTGCAGATGCAGAATTTATGACCGGTCAGGTACTTCCCGTAAACGGCGGCCTGATCATCACCTGATAATACGGAGGATACTTTCAAATGAAAATTGCAATTTCTTGTGACCACGGTGCTCTGGAGCTGAAAAATGCCATCATTGCACACCTGACAGAAAAGGGTCATACCATGGTAAATTTCGGCACCGACACCCTGGACAGCTGCGACTACTCTGATTTTGCCGCACCTGCTGCCCGTGCTGTAGCTTCCGGCGAATGTGACAGAGGCATCATCCTTTGCACCACCGGCATCGGTGCCTCCATTTCCGCCAACAAGATCAAGGGCATCCGCTGCGCACTGCTGTCCGATGTGATGTCCGCACGCATGACCCGTGAGCATAATGACACCAACGTCATGGCCATGGGCGCTGCCGTTGTGGGTCAGCTGCTGGCTCTGGAAATCGTAGACACCTGGCTGACCACCGAGTTCTCCCACGGTGAGCGCCACGTCCGCCGCATCGCCAAGATCGCAGCTTTGGAAGAGTAAGGCAACAAGGATTTTAAAACCCGGAGACGGAATGATCCGTCTCCGGGTTTCTTTTTACCTGAACCAGGTTTCAAGGTTGTGGGTAGTTACGAAGCTTTGGAAGGCTTCTTCGTTTTGGGTTTGCAGGAGCAAGAGGATATCGTAGAGGCTGTAAGCAACTTCATTTTCACTTACCAGCACAGTGCCGTCGGGAAGCTTTACATAGCTTGCGGCATAGATATCCATAATGGCACGGTCGGCATCGTCTGCGTCGCCCTTCAAAATATTATTTACCAGCACGCCGGTAGTACCCTTGGTGTACAAGGTATCTGCATCGGTTGCAAAGTCAGCGCCGGGCATATCGGTCAAGCTCACTGCAACACCGGTTTCCAGCGCAGAGAGAAGCACCTCATCTGCCAGGAAGGTGGCAGTG
>JAFYNQ010000093.1 GCA_017548065.1 Oscillospiraceae bacterium | reverse complement strand
CCGCGGTCAAACTGCATGCCTTCCACGGTGGTCATGCCGGTGTTCATGGTCTTGCTTTCTTCAATGGTGATAACACCCTCGGTGCCCACCTTGTCCATAGCCTCAGCGATCAGAGCGCCGATAGCAGCATCGCCGGAGGAAACAGTGCCGACACGGGCGATGTCCTCGGTACCGTTCACGGGAACGGAATGCTCCTTGATAGCTTCAACAGCAGCCTCAACAGCCTTCTCAATGCCCTTGCGCATGACCATGGGGTTTGCGCCGGAAGCCAGGTTCTTCAGACCCTCACGGGTGATAGCCTGAGCCAACACGGTAGCGGTGGTGGTGCCGTCACCGGCAACATCGTTGGTCTTGGTAGCGACCTCGCGGATCAGCTGTGCGCCCATGTTCTCAAAGGGATCATCCAGCTCAACTTCCTTTGCAATGGTAACACCGTCGTTGGTGATCAGGGGAGCGCCGAACTTGCGGCCCAGCACCACGTTGCGACCCTTGGGGCCGATGGTGACCTTAACGGTATCTGCCAGCTGGTCAATGCCTGCCTGCAGCTTCTTGCGAGCTTCCTCGCCAAAAACGATCATCTTTGCCATAATTTAGAATCCTCCTGATTAGTCAGTAACAGTAGCAAGAACGTCTTCCTGCTTTACAAACTTGTAGTCAATGCCGTCCAGCTTGAACTCGCTGCCGACGAACTGACCGACGATGACCTTGTCACCGGCGGCGATGCCCTTGACCTCGGGACCTGCGGAGACCACTTCAAAGATAGCGGGCTTTTCCTTGTTGGTGGTAGCCAGAATGATGCCGGAAGCGGTGGTTTCCTGCGCCTCGGTAGCCTTCAGCACCAGATTGTCTGCTGTGGGTTTCAGTTTCATGTCATTTCCTCCTAAAATAGACTGCGTAAACACGCATTTATCTACATATCTGTTAGCACTCTTGTGTTATGAGTGCTAATGGCTATATAATACCCTAAAGCATAAGAAAAAGCAAGCACTATTTGTGTTTTTTTATGAAAAAATTGTAAATAGTTCCTTTGTGAAAATGAAGTCGGCGGTGCTTTCTTATTGACAAGGAAAAAGCGTTGGGCTATAATATAGGAAATTATATAAAAACAGGAGGCTATTATTATGAAACCTTGTGCAGAAATGTTCGTTGAATTCCTGAAGGCAAAGGACATGAACTTCCAGTGTGGCACCGATAAAGATGGCGATACTGTGGTGGAGTTCCCCTATAACGGTAAGGTCACCAAGCTGTTCTTCTGCGGTGAGCAGGGCGAGTATCTTTCTATGTACCTGGTGTACGAGCATGTACCCGAAGAGAAGCTGGTTGATGTGATCTTTGCATGCAATGAGCTGAACAACAACTTCAAGTGGGTCACCTACTATGTTGACAAGGACAATGATGTTGTCTGCCATGACGATGCGATCCTGACAGTTGAGAATGCCGCTGACGAGGCATTTGAGCTGCTGGTTCGCCTGCTGCAGATCACCGAGAAGGCAAAGCCTGCCATCATGAAGGCTATCTACGCATAAGCCCCCGAAAAAATACATAAATGAAGGGGCCTGGTGCCCCTTCGTTTTTTTAAGGAGAAAGCTATGAACATACAGAAAATTTCCTTCTTGCTGCGCTCACCCTCTGTGGGTCATGACTTTAAGGATGCCTATGACCGGGAGCTGGGCGATGCCATTACCGAGGCGCTGTCAAAACTGCTGGCGCCGGTAAAGCCGGTGCGTTCCAGCCGTGGCACCGTGCAGCATTATTTCTATATTGCCAGCGATGCCAGCGCCGAGCAGAACAAGGCGGCTGCCGCAAAAATGCTGGAGGCGCTGATTCCCGACGAAAAGCTGCGTAGCATGATCGTGATCACTGTCACCGAGCCGGACGGTGAGGAGATAGACAAGCTGCGAAAGTCTGTAGATCCTGCGGAGAATGCCGCTTTTTGGGCAGCTGCGCAGAACCGGGTGCCGGAAGCCGGCGAGATACAGAAGCCCAAAGCTCCCAACCGTCCCGTCAGCAAGTCTGTGGAAAAAGCCATGGATAAAATGGAGACAGTGCAGGAAGAGGAAGCACCCCAGCCGGAAGGTGAGGAAGCGCCCCTTCCTCTGTCCGACAGAACGAGAAACATCCGCACCCTGAAGGAAACACTGTTGAAAAAAGTGCGTGGTCAGCGCCATGCGGTGGATGTGTTCGTGGAGGGCGTGTTTGAAAGCGAGATGTTCTCTGCCATCAACCCGGAGCGGAAAGGCCCGTTGGCAACATTTTTGTTTACCGGCCCCTCCGGCGTGGGTAAGACATTTCTTGCTACCTTGGCAGGCAAGTGCCTGGACAGAGAGACGCTGATCGTGGATATGAGCGAGTACACCAGCAACCTCTCCAACGGCCGTTTCAACGGCGAACACGGTGAGGCGGCTGTGGTCACCGGCTTTGTCCGCAAGAATCCCCGTGGCATCATTGTATTTGACGAGATTGAAAAGGCGCACATCAATACCATCTATCAGTTCCTGCAGATCCTGGACGGCGCAAGAATGATGGATAATCAGATCCGCAAGGAGGTCTCCTTCCGGGATAACATTATCATCATTACCACCAATGCCGGTCAGGCGCTGTATGAAGATCCTGCTGTGTTTGATCTGTCCGGCGTGCCGAGACAGGTGATCCTGGACGGTCTGCGCAAGGATATCAATCCCCAGACAAAAGAACCCTTCTTCCCGGAGTGCATCACCACCCGTATGGCAAACGGCAGAGTGATCCTCTTCAATCACCTGGAGCCCTATGCGCTGCTGCAGATCGTCAAGGACGAGCTGGCGCTGCAGATGTCTTTGTTCTATAAGTCCACCGGCATCAAGGTCAATTACGATCCCGAGACATTGGCAGCTTTGGTGCTGTACAACGGTGGCGGCATGGCAGATGCCCGTACCCTTCGTGGTCTGGCACGCAACATTGTGGTGCGTGAGCTGCAGGAGGTGCTGGTGCAGCTGATGGCTTTGGGTGCAGAACGGGTGGACGGTCTGAAGGAGATCTCCTTGAATATTGACACCCAGCAGAGCGATGCTGTCAGCGGTATGTTCAGCAGCCGGGAGCGTATGCAGGTGGTGGCGCTGACAGAGAACTGCGCCGACTGCTTCTGCAGTGACGATGCTTCCTTGCAGACCGACTTTGCTGTGATGAATACCCTGGATGAGTGCAAGCGCCGTGTCCGTGGTGTTACAGACTATTTCCTGCTGGATCCGCTGTGCGGAAACAAGGAAAAGGATCAGATCCCCAACGATGTGGAGGATCTGGATTCCGTAGGTATGGCCATGTTTGAGTACATGCGGGAATATATGCCGGAGATCCCGGTGTACATCCTGGATACCACAGGCAAGATCCGCTCCTTTGAGACACTGCTTGCCCGTGGTGCCAAGGGTGTCATCCGTGTGGGCAACGATGCCGGGGAAGAACTGAAGGCAGCGCTCCGGGAGCTTGCGTTCACTGCCCTGGTGAACAATATGACCTTCTCCATCGGAAGATCCAGCAAGTTCCTCAGCTTCAACTGCGCCCAGTATCTCATTGACGAGAGCCATGCGGTGGTCTCTTTTGAGCGGCTGCAGCTGCGCAGTGTCGCCCAGGCCGGTGACGGCGGCGCCATTGCCAAGAAGGGTGATAACAACAACCTGAAATTTGCGGATGTGATCGGCTGTAAGAGCGCAAAGGAAGCGCTGTCCGATTACAAGGAAATGCTGGAGGATCCCCGAAAGACTGCCATGAAGGGCAAGAAGATGCCTAAGGGCGTGCTGCTGTATGGCCCTCCCGGCACCGGTAAGACCATGCTGGCAAAGGCAATGGCCAACGAGTGCAATGCCACCTTCCTTCCCACCACAGCTACCTCCTTCTTCGGTTCACTGGTGGGCGAGACGGAGCAGAACATCAAGGCGCTGTTCCGCAAGGCAAGAAAATATGCACCCTCTATTATCTTTATTGATGAGGTGGATGCCATCGGCAGAATGCGTACCGGCACCGTGGGCAGCACCCACAATGAGGATGCCCTGACCACCTTCCTTGCGGAAATGGACGGCTTCGTCACCGATGAGAAGCGGCCGGTGTTTGTGCTGGCAGCTACCAATTATAATATTGAAGGTGAAAGCGGCAGAGTGCTGGATCCTGCCTTTGTCCGCCGCTTTGACCGAAAGATCCTGATTCCCCTGCCGGACAGCGATGACCGCTACGCACTGCTGGAAAAGAGCCTGAAGCGTCATGGCATCCACTTCGGCGCAGACCATGAAAAGGTACTGAAGAACATGGCAATGCGCACCGGCGGCATGAACAACGCAGACCTGGAGATGATCAATGCCAACTATGCCCGTATTTTGGGTGACGGCGAGCCGGATGCTGCGGCTTACATGGATTCTCTGGATTCCTATCGCTTCGGCGATGTGAATAAGCTGGATCCCAAGGACCTGCGGCAGACTGCCTGCCACGAGGCAGGTCATGCGCTGGTCTACCGTCTGTGCGGTGTGACACCTGCTTACCTGACCATCGTGTCCCGTGGTCGCTTCGGCGGTTACATGGAAAAATCCAGGGAGAAGGAAAGCGGTACCTATACCTATCAGGAAATGATGAACGATGTTTGCTGCAGCCTGGCAGGCCGTGCGGCAGAGATTGAGGTCTACGGCGAGACTGCCGGCAACAACACCGGCGCCAGCTCCGATATCCGCCATGCCCGTTACTTCATGAAGACCAGCCTGAATGAGTATGCCATGGGCGAAAAGCTGTATGCCCGTTGGACGCAGGATGAGATCGAAGCGCTGATGCAGGAGCAGTTCCGCCGCACCTGCACCATGATCCGGGATCACCGTGTTGTCCTGGAGGCGCTTACCGACCGCCTGGTACAGCAAAAGTGCATGGATCAGACCCAACTGGAAGAATTCTTCACCGCAATGAATATCTGAAAAAAGACCCACGGATGCTTCCGTGGGTCTTTTTGCACCAAGCCGCCGTGGACAGTGCCCTGCGGAAAGACATTTGTCGGTGTACTGGGGATTTATTTGCGGTAACCTATTGCTTTCCCGGTGAGGCTATGCTAGAATAAAGGGGAATTTTGTGGAAAAGAGGGCGGTACTTTGTCCAACTACCAGGTTTTTATAAGCTACAGACGGGATGGCGGCGAATTTTTGGCAGGCCGCATTTCGGATCAGCTTTCCAATAGCGGTTATTCAGTGTTTTACGATGTGGAGTCCATGCGTGCAGGCGCCTTTGATGAGCAGATCTATAAGGCGATTGACCAATGCGCTGATGTTCTGCTGGTGCTGCCGCCCAACGGCCTGGACAGATGCCGGGACGAAGGGGACTGGGTGCGCAAGGAGATCGCCTATGCGCTGGAAACGGGAAAGAACATCATTCCCATGATGATGGAGGGCTTTGTATTCCCGGAGGAACTGCCCGAGAATATAAGCGCACTGAGCCGTAAGGAAGGCGTAAAGGTTGATTCCCATTACTTTGCGGCGGTGCTGGAGCGGACCTGCGCACTGATGCAGTCAAAGCCGCAAAAAGTGAATAAGGTCTGTGAGGACAAGTTAAAAGACGGCATCCGTTTCCTGAACAGAAGAATGTACGCCCAGGCGCTGAACTGTTTTGAAAGCGTCATCCTGGATGAGGTCTCCGAGCCCAGTGCGTATTTCTATGCTGTCATTGCAAAAATGGAAGGCAAGCGGCCGTTTATGCTCTCAAAAGCAGTGATCAATGAGCTGGAGCGGTATATGGACTCCGCTATCGCCTATGGAGATTGCGCCATTTATAATTGCTTGTATGCCTATATCAAGCAGGATTACTACGAGAAGAAAATGCTCCGCTCTGTTCCCAGCAGCAGTGCGCTTCTGCAAAGAGCGCAGCAGCTGGGGCTGACAGACATTGCGGTAAAAGAGCTGTTTGCATTACTTGGTACACAAAAACCGGAAGGTTTTTAAGGTGGCTGGGAAACCACGTTGTTTTCAAAGTTGCCAAAAATAAAAAGGAGAGATAAAAATGATCGATCGCAAAAAAGTAAAAGAGTATTTTAACGGAAAAAGCCAATTGGGTCCTCTGGTTCTGATGCTGGTAGGCTTTTTGACACTGGCATTTGTCGTTGGCATTTTCCTGCTGATTGGCGGCCTGGTATGGTTCCTGGTGAACAAGTTTGGCGCAGACCTTTCCGGCGAAGCAGAAGTGGATGCTGCAAAACAGTACGAGATCAAGCAGGCTGAAGCCCGTGCAATGGCAAAGCTGAACGTGATTGACGAGCAGGTTCAGAACGTAGAGCCCGTGGTGGTTTCCGGTCGTGGCTTCCAGCCCGGTTACGTGGAAGGCATGATCATGAGAAACTCCAGCATGGCTTCCGTATTTAAGAATCTGTTTGAGAAGAAGCAGAAGAAGGACGAGTACGACGATCCCATTTACCTGGCACGCATCGGCTCTGACGGCAAATACAGAAGCTCCCTGATCAGCACCAGCGTGTTCATGTTTGGTGAGAAGCAGCTGTTTGTTTACTTCTCCAATGTGGACCTGACCACCGGTATTGTTTATTCCGAGGGTGTTCATGAGTTCTTCTACGCTGATATCAACGGCCTGACCTTCCTGCAGAACAAGGAAAAGGTATTCAACTACAAGAAGAAGCGCTACGAGGGCATTTTGTTTGAGTCTGTGAAGCTGTTCTCCAGCGGCTGCAGCTACACTGCAACGCTTTCCACTGACCTGGATAAGTCCATTATTGACAAGGAGTTCGCAGGTATGCGTACTCTGATCCGTGAGCGCAAGGGCTAAAAACAAATAAAAAGCGCCGGTTCCGCAATTGGAGCCGGCGCTTTCTTACGCAGGTATAAAAAACCGGTGTCGCCCAACAGAGCAACACCGGGATTTTTAATTACTCAGCCACGTAGGGCAGCAGAGCGATCTGACGAGCACGCTTGATAGCGGTGGTCAGATGGCGCTGATGGGCTGCACAGGTGCCGGTAGTACGGCGGGGCAGAATCTTGCCACGCTCGGACAGATAACGGCGGATCTTTGCAGTATCCTTGTAATCGATAGCAGTCACCTTCTCAACGCAGAAGGCACATACCTTCTTACGCTTGCGGGGACGAACACGCTGTTCGTTAGCCATGGTCATTACCTCCTTATTAGTGTAGAAAAGTTCAATCAGAAGGGCAGCTGTGCGTCATCGTCATCCAGCATTGCGAAATCGGATGCTCCGCCAGCGGGGGGAGCAGAGTAGGCGGGAGTAGCGGGAGTGCTGTAGGTGTTACCTGCAGGTGCACCGAAACCGTTGCCGCCGTCGTCACGCTTGCTGTCGCCAAAGTAGACATTATCTGCCACAACTTCAGCGGTGCGACGCTTGTTGCCATCTTTGTCGGTCCAGGGTCTGATCTGGAGACGACCCGATACCACTGCCATGCGACCCTTGGTGAAATACTTTGCGACAAACTCGCCGGTCTGACGCCAAGCAACGCAGTCAATGAAATCGGTTTCCTTCTCGCCGTTCTCGGACTTGCCGAAGTCGCGGTCTACAGCCAGAGTAAAGCTGGTGACAGCAACACCGGAGCCGGTGCGGCGCAGCTCGGGTTCACGGACCAAACGGCCCATGATCGTGATGTGGTTAAGCATAGGGGTTTCCTCCTTAAGCTTCCACTGCGGTGGTCAGGCAGCGCATGACGCCTTCGGTGATCTTCATAACACGCTCCAGCTCTGCGGGGAACTCGGGCTTGCTTTCGAAGTTCATCAGGACGTAGTAACCCTCGTTCAGGTCATTGATGGGGTATGCCAGACGACGCTTGCCCCACTCATCAATGTTAGAGAGAGTTCCCTCCGCCTCCACCATTGCCTTGAACTTTTCCACCAGTGCGGCGATGCCCTCCTCGCCCTGTGCAGGGTCGACGATGTACAGCACCTCGTACTTGCCGGTGATCTTAGCCATGTTGTTTGCACCTCCTTTTGGACGTTAGGCCCCCGGTCAACCGGGAGCAAGGATATGTCTGCATTCGCAGACCAGTGTATTATATATCGCTATGAAAGAAAAGTCAATCTTTTTTTAAAACTTTTTCTGCAAAATAGCCGCCGCTGCCACAAAAACTGCGGCAACGGCGGCCTTTTAAGAAGGAAAAATCAAGCTTCTTCGAAATGATCCTTGCCTACACTGCACAGAGGGCAGGTGAAATCTTCGGGAACGTCCTCCCACTTGGTGCCGGGGGCAATGCCACCTTCGGGGTAGCCCTCTGCCTCGTCATATTCCCAGCCGCAAAGATTACAAACATATTTCATAGTGTTTACCTCCATGTTTTTTAGTGTAACTGTATTATAACACAGATTTATAAAAAATCTGTGACTTTCTCACAAAACTTAAAAAATTTTTTGACAATCCGGAAAAAAGGGGCTATAGTCAAGGAAGAGGTGTTAAACATGAGCATTGCAAATCATTTTCCCATTTGGGACAAGCTGACAGAATCCCAGCAGGCGCGTATTGCGGAGCTGGCGGATTTTCGGAAAGTGCCGGCAGGCAAGGTGCTGCACGACGGCGGCCCCAATTGCCTGGGGCTGGTGTTGGTGCGCAGCGGACAGCTGCGAGCCTATATGCTTTCGGAAGAGGGCAGAGAGGTGACCATCAGTCGGTTTTTTGAAATGGATATCTGCCTTTTTTCTGCCTCCTGCGTAATGCCGGATCTCCAGGCAGATGTGATGATCACCGCAGAGAAGGACTCTGAGGTGTGGGTGATCCCGGCTTGTCTGTTCCAGAACCTCATGGGGGAATCCATTGCGCTGTGTAACTATACAAGAGAGCTGACCATGGGACATTTTTCGGAGCTGATGTGGCTGATGGAGCAGATCATGTGGAAAAGCTTTGACAAGCGGCTGGCGGCCTTCCTGCTGGAAGAGGCGGCAGTGGAGGGGCAGGACGTGTTGTCCTTGACCCATGAAAAGATCGCAAACCACATGGGTACAGCCCGGGAGGTGGTCACCCGTATGCTTCGCTATTTCCAAAGTGAGGGTATGGTAAAGCTGACCCGTGGCACGGTGGAGCTGACAGACAAGAAGCGCTTGCAAATACTGGGAATGTGATAAAATCACTTTACGAAACAGAGATTCTGTGTATAATATAGAAAAGTTAAATCAGATAAGGAGAGCGTGACGATGTTTGTTACAAAGGATATTAAGTACATAGGTGTCAATGACCCTGAAATCTCACTGTTTGAGGGACAGTATGCCGTTCCCAACGGCATGGCATATAACTCCTATGTGATCATGGATGAAAAAATCGCCGTCATGGACACCGTGGACGTTTATTTCGGTGGTCAGTGGCTTGCCAACCTGGAAGCTGCACTGGAGGGAAGACGGCCGGATTATTTGGTAGTCCAGCACATGGAGCCTGACCATTCTGCCAACATTGCGGTGTTTCTGAAGGCCTATCCGGAGGCAGTGGTGGTGTCCTCTGCCAAGGCATTCGTGATGATGAAGAACTTCTTTGGTGATGACTATGCTGAGCGCCGTATTGTAGTAGGCGAGGGGGATACCCTTTCTTTGGGTAAGCATGTTTTGACCTTTGTGACAGCGCCTATGGTGCACTGGCCGGAGGTCATCGTGAGCTATGATGCCTATGATAAGGTGCTGTTCTCCGCTGACGGCTTCGGTAAGTTTGGTACATGGGATGCCGAGGAGGAATGGGCTTGTGAAGCAAGACGGTATTATATCGGCATTGTCGGCAAGTATGGCGCCCAGGTGCAGGCACTGCTGAAAAAGGCGGCAACGCTGGATATTTCCATTATTTGCCCTCTCCATGGCCCGGTGCTGACAGAAAATCTGGGATATTATATAAATCTGTATGACATCTGGTCTTCCTACAGACCTGAGAGCAAGGGTGTTGCCATTGCGCTATCTTCCGTGTACGGCCATACCGCAGAGGCTGTGGGGCTGTTGGCAGATGCACTGGAGCAAAACGGCTGTCCCAAGGTAGTGGTGAATCACCTGAACACCGGCGATATGGCAGAGGCGGTGGAGGATGCTTTCCGCTACGATACGCTGGTGCTGGCAGCGACCACCTATAACGGTGATGTGTTCCCCTCCATGCGTGAATTTATCAACCACCTGACGGAGCGCAATTTACAGAACCGTCAGATCGCATTGATGGAAAACGGCTCCTGGGCACCCATGGCAGCAAAGGTCATGACCAAAATGCTGGAGGGCAGCAAAAATCTCACATTTGCAGAAAACACCGTGCGCATTCTTTCTGCTGTAAACGAGGAAAACAAAAAGCAGATCGAAGCGCTGGCAAAAGAGTTGTGCCAAAAGTACAAATAAAATTTCCGGGGACGGCTTGTCTGTCCCCGGATTTTTGCGCCGGTACGGGGAAAACGGCTGCATCGGAAGCGTGAAATATCTTCTTGTTCTCCTTGCTTTTTTTGTCTTCCTGTGGTAGACTATTGGCATAAAAAGGGAAGTGTCGCAATTTTGCGAATTTTCGGAGGAAAGGAAGTGATTCATCTGCGTAAGCTGATCCTGGTTTTTATGACAGTAGCGGTGCTGCTTTCTCTGTGTTTTCAGGTAAATGCTGCCAATTCCGCAACTTCTGCCCAGGTAGTGGCGTCTGCCGCTTCCGACGGTAGCTGCGAAGTAAATATGACCGTTACGGTGCAGGTGGACACCCCCGTGGACAAGCTGTATTTCCCCGTACCCGGCAACGCTGTGGGCATCAGCCTGAACGGCTCCCGTGTGACAGCGGTAAAGTCCGGTTCTGTGCGCCGTGTGAATCTGACCCGGCTGGCAGGCAAGGTGGCAGGTACGTTCTCCTTCCATATCCGCTATTCTCTGCACGATGTGATCCACACCACCGAGGCAGGCACGCTGGAGCTGCAGCTGCCGCTGCTGAACGGCTTTGATTTCGGTGTGTCGGCGCTGGAGTTTACCCTGACCCTACCGGGAAATGTGGATGCCAAGCCGGCGTTTGTCAGCGGCTACCATAAGGCAGCCATTGAAGAATATATCAGCTGCACCGTGGACGGCATGACCGTAAACGGCACAGCGCTGAAAGAACTGAAAGACCATGAGACCCTGACCATGCACCTGGCGGTCAATGAGGAAATGTTCCCCCGTACCGTGGTGCAGACCCAGTCTGCCACACCGTTTTTGATCGGCATGGCAGTGTGCGGTATTCTTGCGCTGCTGTACTGGCTGATCGCCCTTCGCAATCTGCCCTGGGGCAGAGAGGACACCACCGAACCCACAGAGGGCTTTGATGCCGGCACAGTCAGCTCCATTGTTGCCATGCAGGGCGTGGATATGAGCCTGACGGTGCTGACCTGGGCGCAGCTTGGCTATCTGACCATCTATCGGGAAAAGAGCGGCAAGATCCTGCTGTACAAGCGCATGGAAATGGGCAACGAGCGTAACGATTTTGAACGGGAAATTTTCCGTAAGCTGTTCCGTAACCGTCAGGTGGCGGACACCGGCTCCGCCGGTTATGCCCAGCTGCACAGAGAGGTGAGTCACCGCTCCGGCAAGGTGAAGGAGATGTTCCACAAGCACTCCGGCCCTATTACGATCTTCCGTTTCCTGGCAGCAGGTATCGGACTCTTCGGCGGCACCGGCATCGGTCTGCTCATGGGCAGCGGTGCGCTGCTGCGTGGCTTCCTGATGGTACTGATGGGTGTGCTGGGTGCGATCAGCGGCTGGTATGTCCTGCCCTGGGCAGGCAGCCTCCGTCTTCGTGCAAAGTCGGTTTTGTACTACGGCCCGGCGCTGTGCGCCCTTTGGGTGCTGCTGGCGCTGGCAGCCGGTAATATGAACCTGGGTCTGTGGATGGCGCTGGGGCTTTTGACAGCCGGTCTTGTGCTGCGCCTGGGCGGTCGCCGTACAGAGCTGGGCAAGCAGACCTGCCAGCAGCTGCGTGGTCTTCGCCGCTACCTGAAGGGCACAGAAAAGGGAAGTCTGCGCAACCGTTATAACACCGATCCCGATTATTTCTTCCGTATGTTCCCCTATGCCCTGGCACTGGGCGTGGATAAGCAATTTTCCGAGGCCTTCGGCACCGTGAAGATGGATGATTGTCCCTATCTGCAGGGTGCGGGAAGAGAGGGTCTGACCGCAGAGGCCTGGCGCAACCTGCTGAACAAAGTTCTGGCAGAAATGGAAGACCGCGCCCGTACGCTTCCTCTGGAGAAATTTATTTCCCTTGTCCGCAGCATCCGCAGAAGATAACCCCGTAAAAGCTGAAGGAGGTCATGGCTTTGCTTGGTGCGATCATTGGTGATATTGCCGGCTCCCTTTATGAGTTCGGCAGCGTGAAATCAAAGGATTTTGATTTCTTCCCCAGCGGCGCCAGACTGACAGACGACAGCATTATGACCCTGGCAGTGGGCTGCGCCTGCGCAGATTCCACGCTGGAGGACGAGCAGGATTTCAAAGCCTCCCTTATTTACTACATGCGCCAGTTGGGAAGGCAGTACCCCTATGCCGGCTACGGCGGCATGTTTGTCCAATGGCTGGAAAGTGACCACATGCCTGCCTATAACAGCTTTGGCAACGGCTCTGCCATGCGTGTGTCCCCGGTGGCATGGGTGGCAAGCTCCCTGGAGGAGACAGAGCAGCTGGCGGCATGGAGCGCCGAGGTGACCCACAATCACCCTGAGGGCATCAAGGGTGCCCAGGCGGTTGCAGGCTGCATTTACCTGGCACGGGAGGGCTGCTCCAAAGCGGAGATCAAGGCCTACGTGGAGGGAAAATACTATGCCCTGACCCAGACCCTGGAGGAGATCCGCCCCGGTTATACCTTTGATGTAACCTGCCAGGGCAGCGTACCCCAGGCGATCCAGTGCTTCCTGGAAGCAGAGGATTTTGAGGACGCTGTGCGAAATGCTGTTTCCCTTGGCGGTGACGGTGATACCCAGGCAGCTATGGCAGGCGCTATCGCCGAAGCCTTCTTCGGCATCCCCGACCATATCGCCGACCGTGCCTTCGGGTACTTTGACGAAGAGCAAAAAGAATACTACCTGAAATTTACAGAATGTCTGTAAAGACCGGCGCTGTCCCTTGTGGGGCAGCGCCGTTTTTTCCTGCCTTTAGGTGATTTTCCACAAAAAAACAGCATGTTTTTAGACAATTTACCTCTTCCTTTTGCGATGAAAATGTGATATGTTATCTATGGAGAAATTTGCGGTCTTTCGGACTGCTTTCTATACTATTTACAAGGAGCTGTTATCATGCATTTTCAGAAGAAACGTTGCATAGCCATGCTGCTGGCAGGCGGTCAGGGAAGCCGTCTTAAGGTGCTTACCCAAAACACTGCCAAGCCTGCTGTTCCCTTTGGCGGCAAGTATCGCATCATTGACTTCCCCTTGAGTAACTGCGTCAACTCCGGCATTGATACGGTGGGTATTTTGACTCAGTATCAGCCTTTGGAATTAAACGAGTACATCGGCAACGGCCAGCCCTGGGGTCTGAACAAATCCCAGTCCACCGCCATGGTGCTGCCTCCCTATGAGCGCCATGACAAGAAAAGCGGCTGGTATAAGGGTACTGCCAATGCCATTTATCAGAATATCGCCTTCATTGAGCGCTACGATCCCGAGTATGTGGTGATCCTCTCCGGTGACCATATTTACAAGATGGACTATGCGGACATGGTGAATTACCATGAGCGCAGCGGCGCTGCCTGCACCATCGCCGTCCGTGATGTTCCTCTGGAGGAGGCAAGCCGTTTCGGCATTTTGAACACCAACCCCGACGGCTCTATTTATGAGTTTGAGGAGAAGCCCAAGCAGCCCAAGTCCACCAATGCCTCCATGGGCATTTACGTGTTCAACTGGAAGGTGCTGCGTGAATTTTTGATCGCTGACGAGGAAGATCCCCAGTCTGCCAACGACTTTGGCAAGAACATTATCCCCAACCTGCTGGCTGCCGGTCATAAGCTGATGGCTTATACCTTCAACGGCTACTGGAAGGATGTGGGTACCATTGATTCTCTGTGGGAGGCCAACATGGAGCTTCTGGGCAAGGAGCCGGAGTTTGATATCCGTGGAGACGAGAAGAGCCGGATCTATGCCCGTAACAACGCCCTGCCCTCCTCCTATATTGATGAAGGCGCAGTGACGGTCAACTGCTTCATTGCGGAAGGCTCCGAGGTTTACGGCACTGTGCGCCACAGCATCATCTCCACCGGCTGTACCGTGGGCGAGGGCGCTTTGGTGGAGGACAGTGTGGTGATGCCCGGCTGTGTCATTGAGTCCGGTGCGATCGTGGGCCATGCGATCCTGGGCGAGAACAGCCGCATTTGCCGTGGCTCTGTGGTAGGCGGTGCCTACGGCCCCAAGGATAAGAAAAAGATCAGTGTTACCGCAAAGGATACGGTACTGGAAGAGAACACCGTGCTGCTGCCCGGTGAAATGAAGTAAGGAGGTGCTGTCATGAACGTAACCGGTATTATTTTTGCCAACGATGGTAATGTCAGCGCTTTGACCGAGAAGCGTACCATGGCCAGCCTTCCCTTTGGCGGACGTTACCGCCAGGTGGACTTTGCACTGTCCAACCTTACCTGCGCCGGTATCCACCGTGTGGGTATCGTCACCCGTCACAGCTATCAGTCCCTGATGAATCACATTGGCTCCGGCGAAGAGTGGGGTCTTGAAATGGAAGAGGGCGGTCTGGAATACCTGACTCCTTACTCCTCCTCCCAGGTTTCTGATTACCGTGGCAAGCTGGAGTCCCTGAGCAGCGCCATGAGCTTCCTGGAGTATGGTCCCGAGGATGAACTGGTGGTGATGATCGACTCTGCTATTTTGAGCAACCTGGATCTGACCCGTGTGCTGGAGTCCCACGTTGCCAGCGGCAAGGATATCACCGTGGTCACAAAGTCCGGCGTCTGCAACGGCTTCCGGCAGCTGGATCTGGCAGTGAAGCTGGACAAGAAGGGCGAGATCGCCGATATGGTGGTGGACTATGCCGCCCATGCGGATTATGAAGCCTCTATGGATATTTTTGTGCTGAACAAAAAGTGGCTGATCCAGCAGGTGAAGGAGCATATTGCCCACAATAAGTACCACATGGACCGTGACCTGGTGCTGGGTCTGTGGCAGCAGAAGGCGGCTACTGTGAATGTGTACCGCTTTGAGGGTATTGCCATGTTCAACGAGTCCGTGGAGGAGTATTTCAAGAACAGTCTGTCTCTTGTGGATAAGAATATCCGTCAGGAGCTGTTCGGCGGCTGCCACCCGGTGTACACCAAGGTGCGTGACCGTGTGCCTACTTACTACGGCGAGGACTGCCGCATTGAAAACTGCTCCGTGGCAGACGGCTGCATGCTGGGTGGCGCTGTGCGTAACAGCGTTCTGTTCCGTCAGGTGACGGTCTACCCCGGCGCAAAGGTTGAAAACTGTGTGATCATGAACGACACGGTGATCGGTGAGAACTGTGAGCTGCGCTATGTGATTCTGGACAAGGACGTGTATGTCCGTCCCGGCGCAAAGCTGATGGGCACGCCCACCAATCCCATGATCGTGAAGCGGGGTGAGGTAGTATGAGGATCGCCATATTGGCATCCGAGGGCGCACCTTATGTGAAATCCGGCGGTTTGGGCGATGTGATGGAGGCGCTGCCCTCTGCGCTGTCCCGAATCCCCGGCAACGAGGTGGTGCTGATGCTGCCTTACTATAAGAAGATCCGTGAGGATTCCCGGTATGCCGTGGAATTTGTCACCAATATCACCGTGAAGCTGGGCTGGCGGCGGCAGTACTGCGGTATTCTGCGGCTGAAAAACCCCAGAGACGGTGTGCAGGTCTATTTCATTGACAATCTCTATTATTTCGGCGACCGTGCCGGCGCTATTTACGGCGCACTGGATGACGGCGAGCGGTTTGCTTTCTTCTCCAAGGCATGCCTGGACAGCTTGATCACCATTGGTTTCATTCCCCATGTGATCCAGTGTAACGATTGGCAGACCGCCCTGGTGCCGACCTACCTGGCAGCAGAGTACTATCCCAATTTCCCCGGTACCAAGTGCATGTTCACCATCCACAACGTGGAGTACCAGGGCTGGGCGGACAGCTATTTCTTTGACGATGTGCTGGCGCTGCCCTGGGAGTACCGTCCCTGCCTGGAAAAGGACGGCGCTGTGAATGTGATGAAGGCAGCTGTGGAGACGGCCCACCTGGTGACCACCGTGTCCGAGACCTATTCCAGACAGCTGATGTATGCCTACTATGCCCACGGCATGGAAAAGGTGCTGGCAGATGCCGCCTGGAAGCTGACGGGTATTACCAACGGCATTGACGTGAACACCTTCAACCCCGAAACCGACGCTGCAATTCCTGCCCACTACAATGCAGAAAGCTTCCGTGAAGGCAAAGCCGCCTGCAAGGCAGCGCTGCAGCAGGAGGTGGGCTTGCCCCAAAAGGCAGATACCCCGTTGCTTGTCATGGTGACCCGCCTGGCAGGTCACAAGGGATTGGATCTTCTGTGCTACATTGCAAGACGGCTGCTGGAGCAGCGTGACTGCCAAATTCTGATTTTGGGTACCGGCGAGAAGCAGTTTGAGAAATTCTTTGCCGACCTGGCAGCAGAATTCCCCCAGCGTGTGGCGGCAAAGATCAGCTTTGACCTGGGACTGGCTGCCCGGATCTATGCCGGCGGCGATATCTATATGATGCCCTCCAAGAGTGAGCCTTGCGGCCTGAGCCAAATGAATGCCATGCGCTATGGCACTGTCCCCGTTGTCCATGCCACCGGTGGCCTGAAGGACACTGTTCCCGGCTGTGATGAAAAGGGCGAGGGCGGATTGGGCTTCACCTTTGAAAGCTACAATGCCGACGATTTCTACGGCGCTTTGTGCCGCTGCATTGATCTGTACGCAGGTGACCGGGACGGCTTCTGCCGTCTGCAGAAGCGCTGCATGGAGCAGGACTTCAGCTGGGACAAACCTGCCCAAAAATATATGCAGCTTTTCCAAAAAATGTTGACCCAATAAAAACAACAAGAGCATCGCTTCTGCCTTGAGCGATGCTCTTATTTTATCTGCGAACAACAGATTGCGGAATTATATTTAAATCACAACTCTCAGCTCTCAGTTCTCCACTGGGTTGGGGTCATTTGCATTTCTTTTTGAAAAAAGCGATTGAAGCTTCGGATGGAGGGGAAACCCAGGGACATGGCAATTTGCCCGATGGGAAGGGATGTTTCCTTCAGTAACCGCCTTGCGTCTTCCAGCCGCAGCAACGTAATATAGCCCATCAGATTTGTACCCATGGTGGCAGTGATGGTGTGAGAAATGTGACTTTCACTGTAGCCCAGCGCCAAAGCAATTTCTTTTCGGGTAAGGGGTTCTGTGTAATGGGTGTTGATGTAATGCAAAATATTTTGCAGTGAGCTGACCTGAGGCATGCCGGACACCGGCTCAACCATGGGCAGAAGCTTGGCAAGCAGCACCTGACCGTAGCCTTGCATCAAAGGCATAGAGGCACTGTGTCGGTCTGTATGCATCATTTTCAGTAACTGCAGCAGTGACTCCGCTGCTTTTTCGGTGGGGTGGATCACTGGGCGTGCCGGTCTTTGCTGCTCCAATACAGAGCGGAAGATGTCCAGGGTTTTCGTTGTGATGATAATAACAAACCCATCAAAGTTTTGGGTGTTCTCATAACCGTGTACCTGGTTGGGGAAGGCAAAGAATAAGTCGCCGGGGGCAAGGGAATAACGGCGACCATCGCAGACCACAGTAGAGCTGCCCTCCAGGGCATAAACGATCTCGATGGCATCATGCAGATGCATGGGGAAATCCAGGCGCTGCTGATAGTAGACCGTAATAGGTCGCTTTTGTTCATAAAAAGGAATCATAGAAATCACCTCTGCACAAATTTACCAGGAAACAGCATATATTATCTAGCATTATAACACAAATTAACTTATAATCAAGTTATAAAATATGTACATTTATATGGGGGGATTCCATGGAATTGTCACGTTTTGCAAGATTTTTCTATCAGCCGGTGCGACCTTTGGGGAAAAACCGTAGTTTTGTGACTTGCTCCAAAGCCCATTGGACGCTGGCAAAGCAGGCAGCCACAGAAGGCACGGTGCTGCTGAAAAATGACGGCACGCTGCCCCTGAAAAAAGGCAGCCGCGTGTGCCTCTTTGGCATCGGTGCCGGTGAGTTTCTTTTTGGCGGCGGCGGTAGCGCAGAGGTGTTCCCGGATCGGGAGATCACACTGGCGCAAGGTCTGCAGGCAGCCGCAGACAAGGGAGAGCTTCAGTTTTTTTCGGATACAGTGGAATTTTACGTAAACCAAACGGAAGCCATCCAGCGCGCGGATTTTGAAACCCAGACCGCAGGACCGGTGGTGTGGAGAAGAAATTTCCACATGCCCCTGCCGGTACTGCCGGAGGAGTTGTACGCAAAGGCAAAGGCCTTCGGTGGCACGGCGATTTTCTGCTTGTCCCGTTTCTCTTCGGAAGGCGACGACAGCGGCGACCGCAATGGCGAAAAGGGCGATTTTTATCTGTGGGACGAGGAGCAGGAGCTGCTTGACCGTCTGTACCGGGATTTTGAGAAGGTAATTATTATCATCAATTCCTGCGGCCCGGTGTCCACCGGCGAGTATGAAAAGGCAAATGCTGTACTGTACCCCATGTATGGCGGCGGCATTGCCGGTGAGGCGACCACAGATATTCTGCTGGGCAAGACTTACCCCTCCGGCCACCTGCAGCATACCCTTGCCAAGTCCCTGGAGGACTACCCCAGCACAAAGGACTTCCACAAGGAAAAAGATTATGTAAACTATGAAGAGGATATCTTTGTAGGCTATCGCTATTTTGAAACCTTTGCACCGGAAAAGGTGGCATACCCCTTCGGCTTCGGTCTGGGCTATACAACCTTTTCTCTGAATACAGAGGCGTCTTTGGAAAAGAACACCGTAAAGCTTGCGGTCACCGTTACCAACACCGGCAATTTCCCCGGCAAGGAAGTGGCGCAGGCATATCTCACTGCTCCCCAGGGCGTTCTGGGCAAGGCGGCAAAAGTGCTGACCGCATTTGCCAAGACCAGGGAACTGAAGCCCGGTGAGGCGCAGAAGCTTTCTCTGTCCTTTGACATCCGGGAGTTCGGCTCTTTTGACGATTTGGGCAAGATTCAGGAAAGCGCATTTATCTTGGAAAAGGGCAGCTACATTGTATCTCTTGGCGCCAATGTACGTGACACGGAAAAGGTGCTGGAGTTTACCCTGGCAGAAAATATCATCTGCAAAAAGTGCCATCCCTACATGGCGCCCAAGGCGCTGCCCCGCAGATTGTGCGCCGATGGCAGCTATGAAAACTTGCCTCAGCCGCCCCAGCTTCCGCACCCCATCCGCAGAAGCCGTGTGAAGGCAGAAAAGCCGGAAACGGAATTCTCTTTGGCAGAGGCTTTGGCAAAAGACCGCCTGGAGGAATTTATTGCTACGCTCAACAGAAAAGACATTGCGCAGCTTCTTTACGGTCACCCCATGCAGAATGTTTCCCTTACCGGCGGCATCGGTGTGCCGGTTCGTTACGGTTCAAAGGACAAGAAAAAGCTGCCGCTTGTGCCTACCACAGATGGCCCTATGGGTGTCCGTGCCCGTCCGGACAGAGGTGTGCTGACAACGTTCTTCCCCTGTGAAACTGTTGTTGCCCAGACCTGGAATCTGAAGCTTGCCAAAAAGCTGGGCGAAGCCCTGGGCAAGGAAACAAAGGAAAACAACATGGGCATCTGGCTTGCCCCCGGTGTGAATATCCACAGAAACCCCATGGGCGGCAGAAACTTTGAGTATTATTCCGAAGACCCCCTGACCTCCGGCCTTTTTGGCGCAAATGTGGTCATGGGCGTTCAAAGTCAGAACATTGTTGCCACAGTGAAGCACTATTGCTGCAACAACCGTGAAAACGGCAGACGTGTCTGCGACAGCCGTGTGTCCCAGAGAGCGCTGCGCGAAATTTATCTGCGCAGCTTTGAGATCGTGATCAAAAAGGGCAAGCCCTGGGCGCTGATGACGGCATATAACCCGGTAAACGGTGTCCATAGCAGCGCCAACTGGGAGTCTATCAACGGTGTGCTGCGCTCAGAGTGGGGCTTTGACGGTGTTGTTATGACTGACTGGTGGACAGTTCCCAAGCTGGAAGAGGAGCTGCATGCCGGCGGCGACGTGAAAATGCCGGAAAGCGGTGATGGCGCATACACCGCTGACCCCACCACTAGCGACCCGGTGATGCTCATGGAAACCGGAAGGCTGGACGAAGGCGCAGCGCTGCTGTCTGTCCGCCGCATTCTGAATATGATGTCCAAGCTGGACTGAGGTGAGAATATGGAAAAGCTTTTTGAAAAACTACATAGCTTTCGCCCGTTGCCGGAATTTTCCAAAAGACAGTCGTTGCGGTTGCGGAAGGAACTGCCTTCGGGACTGCAAAAGGCATGGGAGTTGGCGGTTTTTGAAGCGGAAGCCAATATAAAGCCTTGCCCCTACGGCGGTGAATATTTCACCGCCGGTGGCAGAGGGGGTTGGTATGATATGCTCTTTGGGCAGGACACAGTGGCCTGTGGCTTGCTGGCCTTTAACCGGCTCTACCCAGAGATCATGAAAAATCAAATCCGTAGCTATGTGCTGGCCCGGCTGAATATCGGCTTTCAATGCCCGGAGGGCTGGGAACTGGAAAATTGTGACCGCGCTATTGCCCTGCATATGAACGTATGGCAGCCGGATAGTCGGGAGTTTTGCAACCGCTACCACATGTCCCCGGCGCTGAACCGGACGGGGCAGGATGTGGGCTGGCTTTGGACAGCCGGTGATTTGTTTGATCTGTCCGGCGACCGGATGGATTGGGCATGGCTCTATGGCATGGGTACGATTTTCTTTGATTATTTCTATAAGCCCTTCTACGATGAAAGTGACGGCTTGTATTTCGGTCAGGCTTCTTTTATTGACGTAGGTTGGAACGGCTACCCCTTTGCCCTGCAGGGACTTTCCAAACAAGAAGAGCGAAATCGGGCGGTACAGATCAAAACGCCCTCGGTGAATGCTTTGTATGTCCGGGGCATGGACGTAATGGCGCATGCTGCTGAAATTTTGGAAAAGCCGCAGGAAGCGGCTGCCTGGAGAATCCGTGCCAATGCCCTGCGGAAGGCAATTCGGGACAAGCTGCGCCATCCCGACGGCACATTTGCCTACTTTAAGTACCCGGATGGCAGGCTGGAAAACCGATGCGAGGCGCTGGGTGCGGCTTACTGCATCCTGGCGGAGGTGGTTACCGGCGAGGATGCAAGAAAGGCTTTGGCAGAGGAAACACTGCAGTTTTCCGATGCCGGTGTCAGCCTTTTCTATCCCTTCTATGAAGAAAATCCCGGTATTTATCATAACCGGGCGGCATGGCCCTTTGCCTCTACCTTCTATTATATGGCAAAGGAAAAGGTCACAGCGGAAAGCTGCCTGGAGGCAGATGCCCGGCAGCTGGCCAATGCCATTGTGATCCCGAAAAAGCTGAATGCCAATGCCCAGGGCAGCCTGGAGGATTACCAGACCGGCAGCTTCCTGGAGTATGTGGCATTCCGGGAGAAGGAGCCCCGTGGCACGGCGGCGCAATGCTTTACAATTTCGGCATTTATGAACCTGTGCATAAGAAACGGCTGGCTGGAGGGAAAAATCCCTCAAAGCCGATTCCTGAAATATAAGGAGGAAACACTATGAAAAGATTACTGGCGATGCTTTTGTTGGTAGCTTTGGTGCTGACCATGGTACCGGCAATCACACCCACCGCTTCTGCGGAGCAGGTAACTGATCTCGTTTGGCAACAGGGCACTTACTACGCATCCCTGAATACAAGTGTAAAGATCAGACGTTACACTGTGATTCCCTGTCAGGAAGGCGAAATTTACACCCTGAAATTCCCCAGCGATAACTGGGCGGTCTATGCCCACTTTGCCGATGCACAGGGCGATTTCGGCAAGGAATACCTGCTTCGTACCGGCAAGCCTTTGGATATTGTGGTCAGGGAAATGGATGGCAGAGTCCCCACAGAGATCCGCTTGACCACCTTTAACCGCACCAATACCAATCTGGTTTTGGATGATGCAAACTTTGCATCCTTTGATGTGACGGTCACTAAGACCACGAAGCCGGACAATGACCTGCTGTGGGCTGCCGCCTGGAATCAGGGCACACCCGTGAACCCCTCCACCGGTCTGCGCAAGCATACTTTGATCCCTTGCCAGGTAGGCGACAGCTTTAATTTCAGCTTTGTTTCCACCTATTGGGATGTGTATGTACTGCCTGCAGACGAAAACGGTCCCCTTACGGATGATGACGTGTATTTTAGCAAAAACGGCACCTATACTGCAGTTCCCGTGAATGGCAAAGACCCCACCTGCTTCTACGTGGTCACCGTTCCCGATCCCCAGGGTACGACCATTACAGACCTGATCTGGGACAGCTTCTCCGTCTCCTGCGTGAAGGAGGTAAGAGAGGGCGGTATTGAGGGCAACACCTTTACTTTTGCCACACAGAATTTCGGTCTTTGGAATGATGGTGTGACCCAGGGCGTTGCAGCAGACAAGGTGGAAGCCCGAGCCGCTGCCTGGCAGCAGGAAATGGTAAACCATGATATTGATATCCTGGTGGGTCAGGAGTGGCAGCCTTACCTGGACAGCAACAAGACCGTGGATGCCAATGAAAAGGTGTTCGGCGGCATGTACCCCTATATGTACGGCAACAACACCTCCACCTATGACGGCAAGAATATTATCTCCCGGTCTCCCTTGCTCAATATCTCCTACACGGCCCAGGTCTCCAACGTAGGCCGCCGCTATGCCAAGGCCTACACCGTGATCGGCGGCAAGACCGTGTGCATTATCAATGCCCATCTGTCCTTTGAGGAGGATATCAACACCAATCGCAAGGAAGAAATGGTAGAGCTTTTGAATGCTGCGCAAGGGGAAAAGTATGTGGTCATTGCCGGTGACTTCAATGTGTTCACCCCCGATGAGTTCGAGATTTTTGAGGAGGCAGGCTACAGCCTTGCCAACTGCGGCGCATTCGGTGAGTGGAACACATGGCCCAATCTAGGCAGAAACCCCAATGCGGATGTAAACCGTGTGCTGGATAATATTATTGTCAGCCCCGGCATCAAGATCAACAATGCTTATAGCTATGACCATCGCCTCAGTGACCATGCCATGGTGGTGGCGGAGCTGGAGCTGCTGGAGGAAGGCGAGTTCACCGATAACAGATTGCAGTGCGAGCATTGTAATCAGTTTGTCACCTGGACACCGATCACTGCTACCAATGGCAGCCAGGCAGATGCCATTCGGGAAAGCGGTCACTACTACCTGCCGAAAGATCTGCCCGGTGTGAATTCCCAGTTCTGGATCGGTGTGCTGAATGAAGCCACCCCGGATGTGGTCATTGACCTGCGTGGACATGCGGTGAAGTCCTCTGCCCGTGCCTTCTATGTCCGCAAGGGCAGCAAGCTGACCATTGTGGACACCGTAGGCTGCGGCACAATTACAGCGGCAGGTACCGGCACCGGCGGCCTTGCCTACGTGGAAAACAGCGCAGCTTTCAATATTTACGACGGCTCTTTCTACTCCACCGGCAATCCCACCACCGACAGAAAGGGCGGCACGCTCTATCTGGAAACCAGCGCCACTATGGATATTTACGGCGGTGAAATTTACGGCGGCAAAGCAAGCAGCGGCGGCGCAATTTGCGGCGGCAACAAAAATACGGTGAATGTCTACGGCGGTCTTATTACCGGCGGTCAGGGCGGCAGCGGTGGCGGACTGTATATGTACAACGGCGTTACCAGACTGCTGGGCGGCACGATCACCGGCAACTCCGGCACATACGGCGGTAATATCCACATTGCCGGTAGTGAGAGCGCAAATGCAGGCTTGACACTGGGCAACTGCGTGATCACAAACGGCACGGCCTCTAGCGCAGGCAATGATATTTACGTGTCCTCTTCCGGCAGAATGCACGTGCTGAAGGAATTTACCGGCGTAGCCAATGCCTTTATTTATGCCGGCCACTTTGAAGGCACAAACCCCGGTGATGCCCTGAAGGATTCTATGATCACTGCAGAGGGACACTTCACCGGCAAGCTGTTCCTGGACTCCATTTCCGGCAAGCCCCAGGCCTGCGGCGCAGACGGTGAGACAAAGCTGTACATTGCTTCTGCTGCCCTGGTGGATGCTAACATGAATAAGACCATGTATGCCCACAACGCTTCCGCTGTGGCACACTACGGTGATGCGGTTTGCCTCTGTCCCGCAGCCGGCAGCCTGGAACTGAAGGGCGGCAGCTACACCGTTGACCTGGGGGGCAAGAATATTGCCATCACCGGCAGCGGCAGCGTCACCTGCTTTGACAGCAGCAACGATGATTATAAGACCTACGGAACAGCAACCGTCACCGGTGCGACCTTGACCAACGAAACGGTTACGGATGTGCTGGGTAAGCAGTATGTTGCACTGAACGAAGATGGGGTTTGGAGCTTCCACCGCATAGAGATGGAAATCACCGGTGTTGCGCTTCGCCCCTCTGTGAACGGCTTCTATTACACCTCTGCCTGGCAGATGGACGAAAAGCTGGCAGCGAATACTTACCGGGCCGGTGTGGCGGTGAGCGTTGACGGCGCTCCCACCCCGGAGCTGATGGCGCAGGATAAGCTGATTTGGACAGCCTACAGCGCTGCCCAGCTGCAAAGCGGCGCACCCGTCACCGGCGTGATGATTGAAAATGTCTTCAAGCCCGGTGAAGCCTATAACGACGTCCGTGGCAGAACCTCCGTCTTTGCAGCGCCTTACCTGGCGCTTGCCGACGGCACGATCCTGCTGGGTGACAGCGTGAACTACAGTCTTTATGATGTGGTAAAGCTGCTGGATGAGAAGGCTTACACCCAAAACGCAGAAGCGCTGAATGCCTTCTACGCAAAATGGGAAGATATTCTTTCTGCCTGGGAACTGAAGAATATGAAATAAAGAAGAAGGGTGCTGACATGTTTTGTCAGCACCCTTTTGTTCATATTTACAAACGCCGTTTTGTGTGATATAATGGATGAAATCTGTAAAAGGAGTGATTTCTTATGAAGAAAGTTATTTCCCTTGTTCTTGTTTGCCTGCTGGTGTGCGGTCTGTTCGGCTGCGCCGGAAGCGCAAAGAAGGCTGGCCTGGAGGTAGGCTTCGGCCGTGTTATGATCGTGCCTGACTATGAGGTACAGCTCTCCGGCGGCGCCGCTACCCGTTACGCCAGCACAACCATTGATAACCAGTATATTACTTGCATCGCCCTCCGCCAGGGGGAGGAAATGTTTATCGTCGGCACAATGGATTTCCTTACCTCCGATGATGTTTACGTGAATCCTGCCAAGAAGATGATGAGCGCTGCCACCGGTGTGCCGGAAGAGAACATTTTGCTCAACGCTACCCACACCCATGCCGGCGCATCCATCCGCTCCAACGGCTCGAAAAACGTGGAGCGCTACCGTACAGACTTCATCGGCTGGGCAGAGCGTGCAGCCAAGGAAGCTGTGAAGGACCTTGCACCTGCCACCGTGTCCTACGGCAGCACCGAAACAACGGGTATGGCATTTGTCCGTCACTACCTGCTTACCGACGGCAGCTACGCAGGCCCTAACTACGGTGATTTCAGCAAGGGCATCGTCAGCCACAGTAACGAGGCAGACACCGAGCTGCAGATGATCAAGTTCTCCCGTGAGGAGTCTGGCAAAAAGGACATCATCATGGTGAATTTCCCTGCCCATGCTACCATGAATCAGACCAGTACCTCTCTGTCTGCTGACTTCCCTGCACCTACCCGTGAGTATATTGAAGGCACCACCGGCGCTTTGGTGGCATACTTCATTGCCGCTGCCGGTGACCAGGTTCCCAGCGGCCGAATTGAAGGCGAGTCCTTCAGCAAGGAGTACCAGGCTTACGGTCACGAGCTGGGCCGTATTGCGGTGGAGGAGGTCATGCCCAATCTGACCACCCTGGAAGCTGCGGACATTGCTTTCAATCATAAGACCTACACCGGTAAGAGCATGAAGGAGGGCATTGAGCGCCTGGCAGAGGCCAAGACCGTGGAAGCAGAGTGGCAGACAGTTGGCAGAGGCACTGCCGAAGGCAAGGCCGCTGCACAGAACCACGGCTTCTCCAGTGTTTACGAGGTAAGCGCTGTCATCAGCCGTGCAAGAGCTGATGAGTATAACTCCATGGAGCTGCGCACCCTGGCGCTGGGCAATATCAGCCTTATCTTTGCGCCCTACGAAATGTTCGGCTCCAACGGTATGTACATCAAGGAGAATTCTCCCTACGATATGACCTTCGTCATCACCTGCGCACAGGGCTCCGAAGGCTATCTTCCCAGCACCCTGGGCTTTGAAATGAACTGCTATGAGGTTCACGTCACGGAATACGAGCGTGGCACCGCCGAAAAGGTAGCAGATGAGTTCCTGGCTATGCTGGAGGAAATGAAGAACCCCCAGCCGGAATAAGGCAAAAGAATACGGTGGTATCTCAATTGTGAGATACCACCGTTTTTTTATTCGGCTTTCATAGACTGGAAGCTTTCCAGCAGCGCCAGCACCACGTGTTCGCCGGTACCGGCAATGTAGCGGCACATGAACACCTCGTAGCCGCCGTGGGGAACAGCGTTGCAGGAGGGCATGTAGCCCATGTAGTTTAAAGAATAGCCGCAGGGGAAGGTCATCTTGTAGGGAGAGGCTTCCCGCATCTGCTTGCCGTTGGTGTCAAACATTTCAAAGGGGAAGAAGCCCATGACCAGATCACCCAGGGCAACCGCTGCAAGGGGCATATCCTCAATCTCCGGCAGACCTGCACGGCGGATAATAATACCCGGCTCATACTTGTAGGCAATGCCGTACTTGTCAGACAGCGCCATGCGTGCATCATCGTTTTCTGCCTCGTTGATCTCCCGTGCCTTATCCACCAAATGGTCGGTGGTGTGGTTCACAACACAGGGCAGGGTGTTAACACGGATCTTCAAAGAGGAGAAGTCCATAGGCTCTGTCTTGGCAAGGGCTTCTACGGATGCTCTTGCCAGTTCCTCGGCAACACCGTAGTAGTCCTTCTTCAGGGGCTTTTCCGCAGCAATACGGGTGGAGTAATTGGTATTGCCGCAGGCGCCCTGCATGTACATCACAAGACCGCCGGTTTCTGCTTCCAGCTTGTCACGCAGCGGACCTACGAAGTCAGCATTGACTTTGTATTTCTGCTCACCCAGACCGCCGGCAGCGTGCACCTGGTAGCTGACCATAATGATGTCCTTGCCGCCCTCACGGGTAATACGCAGAGCGCGGAGACTCAGGTCGGCATCGCTTTCGTGGGCTACCTTTTCTACCTTGGAGCGGTTGGCGATGCTGTACCAGCTGCCGTCAGCCATCTGATAGCGGCGGACAAAGCTTACCTGCGCAGTGGTGGTCTCGCCACCTGCCATGCCGGTAACGGGCTTGGCATCTGCCACAGCGCCAACAGCAGCCTTCACAATGGCAGGATAACCGATGCGCTCACGCCAATCAATGACTGTGGGATTATTTTCTGCAGAGCAGTCGGGGCTGGAGTGGTTGTGGGGGGTGTGGAGAATGATATTTTCTTCCGGCACGCCGGTTGCTTCCCGGATCATGGGACGCACAGCGGCGGCGAAATAGGCATACACATTGCGCACATCCATGCCGATGATCAGAATCTTGGTGTCGCCCTGCTCCAGGTACATGGCAGAGGCGCAGATATCCTCCAGCACGGACTCACCGGGGTTGGAGCTGTTCATGCGGACGGTCTTGTCGGGGTTAAAGTTCTCACGGCAGTAGCCGATTTTTACAAGGCTCATTACTCTGCCTCCTTCTTCATCTCCTGCAGTTGCTTTGCCAGGGTCAGGATCTCGGACTCACCGGTGCCGGGAATGTACCAGCACATGTTGACCTCGTACTCGCCGTGAGGCACCATCTCCTGGGCAGGCATGTAGCCACGGTAATACTGTGCATAGTTGCAGGGGAAGGTCATCTTGTAGGGGGAAATGGCACGCAGACGCATGCCCAGAATATCAAACATCTCGTGGGGACAGAAGGCCATGGCAAAGTCACCAATGGCGATGCTGATCAGCTCCGCAGGCAGCTGGGGCGGCAGCTTGGAACGGCTGACGATGCCGCCACGCTCATATCGGTTGTTGATACCGGCCTTCGCCATAGCAGCCTTGGCTTCTTCGGGGTCTTCCATTTTGCCGATCTCAATGGCAATGGGGGCAAGATGATCCAGGGTATGGTTCACATCACCCATGTAATCTGTGAAACGGGTCTTCAGCTTGCCCAGTGCCAGGGGCTTAGCATTTTCCAGCGCCTTCAAAGCAGTAGCGGCAAGGGAGTGACCCAGCTCACGGTAATCTGCCTTTTCGGTCACTTTTTCTTCGGGAAGGCTTGTAAAGTTATTGGTATTGCCGCAAGCGCCCTGGAGGTACACAGCGTGGCCGCCGGTTGCTGCTTCCACATCGTCACGCATCTCACCGCAGAAATCTGCGTTCAGCTTATCTCTGAAACGGGAGAGTGCGCCGGCAGCGTGAACCTGGTAGTTCATGAGGATCACGTCCTTGCCGCCCTCACGGGTAAAGCGGACAACACGCATTTCCAGGTCGGGGTCGCTTTCGTGGGCGACACGGGGGGAGGTAGAGGTGTTGGCAGTGGCGATACCCTTCCAGGTGCCGTCCTCCAGACGGTAACGGCGCACGAAGGTCACCTTGTCGGAAATGGCCTTGCCGCCGTCCATGCCGGTGACGGGCTTGGCATCGGCAACCGCTTCTTCCACAGACTGCAAAATCGCAGGATGACCGATGCGAACCATCCAGTCGCTGACGGATTCGTCGTGGGTTGCAGAGCTGACATCGGGGCTGGAGTGGTTGTGGGTGGTGGCCATGATCACGTTTTCACGCTTCACACCGGCCTTCTGTGCAATGATATCACGGATGGGGTCAATGAAATGGGGGTACAGCTCACGGACATCCAGAATGATCACAACGGCGCCCTCTTCGCCTTGGCGGAAGTACAGAGTGTTGGTATAGAGCTTGTGCCAAACCTCTGTGCCGGTGCAAATGCTGTTCATACGGATGGGCTTGTCGGGGGTGAAATCCACCCGGGAAAAGCCGAGAACGAACGTTTCCATAATAATGCCTCCTGGTTTTTTCTTTTATTATACCAGCTAAAAAATGGGATTGCTAGTGTCTATAGAAAAATTAAATGGCAAAATGCTTTTTCACGCAGTCGCAAATGCCGTCTGCTTCCCACTGGGTGGGCATTTCGCAGAAAACACGCAGCAGCGGCTCTGTGCCGGAGAAGCGGATGACCACCCAGCCGCCATTTTTGAAATAGACCTTGCAGCCGTCCATGTAGGACACGTTTTCAATGCCGTAGCTGCCAAAGTCCGGCAGCTCCTTGTCAGTGAAAATTCTCTTTTGCAGACCTTCTTTGCGGTCGGCATCAAAGGTGTAGGAATTTTCTGCCATATACTGCGCGCCGTACTCAGCGCGGATCACAGCCATCAGCTCCGACAGCTTTTTGCCGGTGACTGCCACCATTTCCACCAAAAGGGAAGCGGCATACACACCGTCCTTGCCACGGATATGACCGGCTACGGTGAGACCGCCGGAGGACTCGCCGCCCAAAATAGCGCCGGAGCTAGCCATGCCAGCAGAGATGTGCTTGAAGCCCACGGGGACTTCAATGCACTGCTGACCGAAGCTTTGGGCAATGGCATCCAGACGGTGGGTGGTGGAGAGGTTACGCACCACCGGGCCACGAAGACCCTTGTATTTCACAAGATAGTAATACAGCAACACCAGAATGTCATTGGGATGCAGATAGTTGCCCTGATCATCAATTACACCCAGGCGGTCGGCGTCACCGTCCAGGGCAAGACCCAGGTCATAGCCGTTGTCCATGACCCGTGTGCGCAGCAGATGCAGAAGCTCTGCAGAGGGAGCAGGCATTTTGCCTCCGAAAAGGGTGTCGTGCTCCTGGTGGATCACCTCCAGGTCGCAGCGGCCGGAGATGAGAATGGTGCTGAGGGCTTTTTCACCTACGCCGTACATGGGGTCCAGCACCACCCGAAGACCGGCAGCACGAATGGCATCCATGTCCACCTTTGCCATAACATCGTCAATGTACTCGTTCATGGGATAAAACTCGTCCACCAGTCCGGCTTCCACAGCCTTCCGGTAATCCATACGGCGGATGTCTTCTTCCTTCACATTGGCAATGTAGCGCTCAATGTCCGCAGTTTGCACCTCGTCCGCATCCCGTCCACCGGCGGTGAATACCTTGATGCCGTTGTACAAAGAGGGGTTGTGGCTGGCGGTGACCATCATGCCGTAGGGGTAATCGTGCTTCATCACATGGGACATGATCAGGGGTGTGGGTACACTGCGGCACACAAAGTGGCAGACGATGCCCTCTGCGGCAAAGACCTCGCAGCTCCATTTTACCGTCTCCTTGGAGAGGAAGCGGCGGTCATAGCCCATGACAAGACCCTTGTGGGCGACCCCTTCAGTATGCATTTTGTCAGCCATGGCCTTGGCAAGGATCTGAATGTTGGCTTTTGTGAAATCCTCACCGATAATGGCTCTCCAGCCACCGGTTCCAAATTTGATCATATTAATCTTCTCCTTCTGTGGGAATGTAAAAAATCGTATTGATGGGGCGCACCTGACCGGCGCAGCTGCCCATGGAGGTGGCAGGATAGCTCAGCTCCATAAAAGCGCCCTTGTGAACAAGCCCCAGCATGGCGGAGCCGCCGCCGTCCACGTTCATAAGGTTGCGGACATCGGGGTAAAGGCTGCGTGCAATGTGTATCATTTCTCTGTAGTCGGCGCCGGAGGAGCGGCTGCTTCTGCCGGAATATACCAAAATCAGCAAATCGCCGTTTGCGGCTGTGCCGATGGCAGTACGGGGATGCTTGGCAAGCTTGTGCAGTGCCGATTCCTGGGTCTGCCGGGAGAGGGGAGACATCCAGCCCTGACGGGCAAACCAGGCATCCATATCCCCGTCGCAAAGGGCTTCGCCGTCACAGATCAGTCCCATGCCGCCGCCGTAGGCCCACTGCACAGTGTCCCAGGTGCTGCCGGGTACAGCTTCGGGAGGCGACAGCTCCACCGTAAGGGGGGTGTTGTCCACGGTATAATAGCCGTCACCCAGGGAAGCTCTGCCTGCCAGCAGCGGCGCTGCGGCTTTTTCTGTCATGGAGACCACAACACCAACGCTGGGAAGGATCACGTCGCCCTTCCGCAGGCAGGTGATACGATCCTGCAGGATCACCATATTCACCCGACCGTGCCCCACGGGAAGGCGGTAGGTCTCCCGGTCGGCATCCTTTTCGGTGGCGGTGAACATGGGGGTGTATACGCAAATATCACCGGGGGCGGTGGGGTTTACGTCCTCCTTTTTCCAGGAAAGACAGTGGCTGCCCCAGCGGAGCTTGCCGCCGCCCAGGGCAAAGGAAAAGAAGAGAAAGCCGCCATCGTTTGTGCCGGCAATGCAGGTCTTGGCAAAGAGGGGGAAGGTCTCTTTTCTTGCGCCGTTTTCGTGGCAAAGCATGTAGTCCAGGTGACCGGCTGCCGCATCTGCCTGCTCCGCAGGACGGTCGCTGCGCAGGTCATTGTACAGCACACCCAGCTTCTCCGTGAGGAAGAAGAGAAAATTGGACACCAGCGCCGTTGCCGGCTCTTTTGCCAGCAGCGTTCGGGGGGTGACGCCCTTGGGACAAGAGATCACACGGGCATTTTTTGCCTGCTTCACACGGATGCTGTGGACAAGAATACCCTTTTGGGGCAGGGTTTCTTCGTAAGAGAGCGCTGCCTGCTTGCCTGCCTCGTCAAAGTAGGCGGCAGCATACTGCACGTTGGAGAAGCTGTTGAGGAAATCTGCCACAGCGCCATCCCGGCTTTTGTCAAACCGGGGCAGTGTCTCGCCGCTTACCTGCAGCGGCAGAGCGTTTTCTCCGTTGTGATAGATGTTGATAAAGTATTGGGGGTATTTGCTGTAAAGCGCCTGGCAGGAAAGACGGTAAATGCCCTCCCCGTGATCACGGCAAAGCTGTGCCAGGTGATAGTAGGTCAGTCGGGCACGGGAGGTCAGGGGAACATAGGGGGTGATGTCTGTGCCGCCGGGAATATAAACACGGCAAAGCCGGGGGTCGCCCAGCAGGTTGCACAGCGCCTGGGCATGGTAACCCCGGGGAACGGCGGTGACAAAGGCATCCAGGGTAAGATCACGGCAGTGGAGAAGTCCCTCTTCTCCGTAGAAGAAAAGGCAGGCATTTTTCGTGTTGGCATCAATGCCCTCCGGGGTGGCTTCTCTGTAGCTGACAGCAAGCGCACCCAAGCGCCGGACAAGTGCTTCCCGGGTGGGAAGATCTCCTTCTCCCCGGGGGCTGCAGCAGACCACTGCCTCTTTGCCGGCAGCCAGGGTCAGCGCCAGGTCTTCTTTCATGTGAGAGAGCAAAGCGCCGTCGCACAGCAAAAACAAAACCCGGTCACAGCGCTGCAAAAGCGCCTCTTTTTCCTTTGTCTGATCAATGCCGTCAGGTACGTTTCCCGGTTCCTGCAGCCAGTGACCTTGAGACAGTGCCTCCTGTCCGTAGTGGGCAAGCCGCATTTTCTGCACAAAAGCGTAAATATCCTCCGGGGACTGGTCACTGTGGCAGTTCTTGTGATAATACTCTGCGCTGATGGCGTTTTGGCAGGCATCCAGCTGCTGACGGGTGATCAAACCTGCTTCCAGCAGTGTTTGACCCAAAAGGTCTGTGGTACGGGTAACCGTGCCTTCTTTTTTCGCAAAATTGATGCGTATGTTTTTGTAGTTCAAAAAGGTGAAAACCGTATCTGTCCGATATTGGGAACGGACATAGCTTTTTTCTTTTCGCTGCGGTAGCCGCAGGTTTTGGACGGTCGCCATTGACCACACCTCCGAATATATTGAAAGAGCAATACCGACGGGGGTGACCCGTCGGTAAAAGTTTGCTTACAGCTTTGCTACGAATTCTTCCATATCCACCAGCTGACCGCCTGCCACACGGGAGGCTTCGGCAGCAAAGGCCATGTAATGGCTCTCTGCGCTTCTGTTCAGGAAGGTGATGGCACTGGTATCAAAATCGTCGCCACGGTAAAGGCGGATCACGTCATACACAAGGCCGGAGTCGCCGCCGCCGTGACCGGAGAAGTCGGTGCAGATCTTTTCCAGATCGATCTCGTGAACCTCCTGGTTGAAGCACTGCCAGTAGACCTTGCGGCTGTGGAAGTCGCCCCAGATCTCACCCTCCGTACCCATGATGCGGATGGTACGGGTCTGATCGTTGGTAAAGCCGATCATCTGGAAGGTGCAGGTGACACCGTCCTCCAGAAGCATCTGCACAGTCTGGTGGTCAACCACATCGTTGTCCATTTTGAACACGCACTTGCCGTAGTTGCTGGTGCGCAGAGCCTCCAGGATGTTCTCCTCGTTGGGTTCCGGATGGAGAATGTGGGTAGGCCAGCCGGGCATACGGGACAGATAGAAATTAGGCGCATGGAAGGGACAGTTTTCCACCTTGCAGTCAAAGCAGCGCTCAGTGGCGCCCTCGGGGCAGTTTTCTGCCTTGAAATAAGCAAGAGAGCCGAAGGAGTTCAGCTTCAGGCATTTCTTGTCCACCAGCCAGGGGATGATATCCATATCATGGCTGCACTTGGCAAGGATCATGGGGCTGGAGTCAGCTTCCTTGTGCCAGTTTCCACGGACATAGCTGTGGGCATAGTGGTAATAACCCACCTGCTCCATGGCCTCCACAGACTGCACCTTACCCACGACACCCTCGCTTACCAGCCGCTTGATCTCACGGTAGAAGGCGGTGTAGCGCAGTACGTGGCAGACGATAACGGTTCTGCCCAGGCGCTTGGCGGTCTCGGTGATGTATACAATATCCTCCAGCTTGTTGGAAATGGGCTTTTCCAGCAGCAGGTCATAGCCCAGCTCCATGGCGCGGACAGCGTGATCCCGATGCTGGGCATCCTGGGTAGCAATGACCATAATGTCAGCCAGCTTAGGCTGGGACAAAATGGCATCGGCACCGTCAAACAGCCGATCCTCCGGCAGGTTCAGATACTTGTTGGCGGCATCCAGGCGCACACGGCGGTTGTCTGCCATGGCAACCACTTCCATCTCCTCCGGGAACTTCAGCTGTCTGCCGGCATAGGCAGTGCCACGGTTACCCATACCCAAAATAGCAAAGGTTACTTTTTTCATACTGCTTGCTCCTTACGTGTTTTTCTCTTTTTATAGCACCCACAGACCGAAATGTCAAGAAAAGTAAGAAAAGGGGCAAAATAATCCTTGCACATGCAAAAATTGTGCTAATGAAATCGGGCAATTTGGGTATATGCAAAAATAGTGCGAATAAAAACGGTGAGTCGCAGCTGCAACTCACCGTTTGCGTTTTTACTTTTCTACGGCAATGCCGTCCTGACCGATCTTGTAGGTGACACCCTCGTCCTCTACAGTGCTGTTGGTGATCAGGATGCCCTCTTGGTCAAAGAAATAAAGCTTTCCTTCAATGACCTGCTTGCCCATGGCCTCGGTGCCGTCAGGCAGCCAGTGGTGGATGCCGTCGGGGGCGGTGACCCAGCCGGTGCATACAGCGCCGGTGGGGGAGAAGTATCTGCGGAAGCCGTCAATTTCTGCCCAGCCTGTGGATACAGAGCCGTCACTGTTCAGGTAATACTCCACACCCAGGTAGGTGAACCAACCGGTGCAGGGCTTGCCGTTTTTGTAGTAGTACCAGACCCCGGATTTCACAGACCAGCCGTTGGGGAAGGTTTCCTCTGCCTCCTGGGGTGCGCTGCGACGGGCGGTCACTGCTTCGCCTACCTGCAAAGCGCCGCTTCCCATCAGCTGTCGGGAGTACATTGTTACAAGGCCGTTGCCACGTGCAGTTACGCAGGCGGCGGTGGCATAGAGGGACACGGTATAACTGCCTTCTGCCAGCTGGGAGAGGTCAAGCTGCTCATTAAGAGAGGAGAAATTGCAGGTGCTGCCGGTGGTGTCCAGCTCTGCCTCCAGCACGGTATTGTCCATGTCATCGGTGACAATGGCGGACATGGTGCTGATGGAGCAATCATAGGCGGTGGCAATGCCGCCCAGCTTGGGATCTTCACCGGGCTTCATGGTCTCGGGAATGGAAATGTCCCGGGCAGAGAGCGCCTCCAGGTTCATACGGCTGATGCTCACTGCCTTTGCGGCAACGTAGCCGGAGTAGTGACCCTCGTCAATGTAGTAGAACATCTCGCCATCCTTGTTCATGTAAACAGCGGTGGCGTGGAGCAGCTCACCGGCTGCCAGGGTGCGGATGCGGCGGCAATCGTTCTCGCCGATCAGAGAGGGCTGGGAACGGAGGGTGCTGCCGAAACGGGTACGGACATAAAGATCGGTGCCAAAGGCCTGGCAGCTGTCGGAATAGCGGCGGTCACCGAAATGGATGACACCTTCCAGCACGGTCCAGTCCTGATAGAATCTTACAAACTGATCAATAGAGCAGGCGATCACGCTGCCCTCGGGGCCTGCCAGGGAGGTGTAATAATTCTCCACATAGTAGACAGTGCCGTCCATAATGGTATGGATCACCAGTGCGTGACCGTACACACTGCCGGCCTCGGTGTTGGTGCTTTCAAAACCCACCAGGATGTTATCTGCATCCCGGGTACCGTTCTGTGTGATGGCGGCCAGCGCCTGCTCCAATGTGAACATCTCTGCGGGATATGCCGTAACGTGATAACCGCCGGAGGTCACAGCCACGTCTTTGTAAGCGTCAAATTGCTCGTTTCCGTTATGGGTGGCTGTCAGCTCACGGTTCACACCGAGATGCCACAGCTGAAGACTTGTCATAAGACCGCAGAAACCGGCAAAGGATTCCTTGCCTGCGGATTCCAGACATTTTGCATAGATTCGGCTGACTTCCTGCTTCACTGCCTCATGACTGCTGAGTCCCTGACCAAAGACCTGGCTGGGTACCATCAGCGCCAGCAGCACAATGCACAAAACAACCGCCAGTGTCCGCTTCATATACGGCACTCCTTTCGTTAAAATGCATAACCTTTAGAATTATACCATATTTTTATGTAAAAAGCAACTGTTTTTGGTCATGATTGTTCCCACTTTCCCCATAGCCGCAAAATCCCCACCGCCGGCACAGCGTCCGACGGTGGGGGCTTTGGGTTTGAAATGCAAAATGATCAGCCGTTTTCCCGCATGGTTTTCAGCTGGGTCTGGGCATCCCGGGTGTCGGGGTGGTTTTCTCCCAGGCGGGCCGAACGAAGGCGGTACACCGTCTGCATCAGCTCCACGCCCTTGCGCTTTTTGTCCATCTCATAGCAGGTGACGGCAAGGCTGCTTAAGGTAGTCAAGGTGTCGGGATCGTCCTCACCCAGGTGCTTGCGGCGCAGCTTGTAGGCTTTTTCCAGCAGATCCAATGCCTTCCGGTGCTTGCCCATATTGGAGCAGGCGCAAGCCATGTTATTCAGTGCTGTCATGGTGGCAGGATCGCTTTCACCCAGCGCTTTGCGCTGCCGCTCGTAAAGCTGTTTGGAAAGGGCAAATGCCCGTTGATCCTTGCCAAAGATATCGGAAAGGCAGGACAACCGGCTCAAAATTTCCCAGTAGGCGCTGGGGTAATCTCCCACGGGCATTGTCTCCCACTGGGCATAGACGATTTCGTAAAAGGCAAGTGCCTTCTGATCCTTGCCGTTTTTGTGGCAGTAATCTATCAGATTCAGCAGGTACAGCAAATTATCGGGATGGCTTTCACTCTGCACGCTGCAGCGCAGATGATACAGCTTTTCGTATAGCTCTATGGCCTTTGTGTGGTTGCCGCTGTTCTCATAAACCGCAGCCAGATTGTTCAGGAAAGCCAGGGCGTCCGGGTGCTTGGGAGTAGTGGCCTGACACAGCTGTTTATAGGCCGTCTCCATGCGCTCTATGGCCTCCCGGTGGCGGCCGACCTTGCCGTAGGCAAAGGCAAGGTTGTTCAGAACCATGATGGCGTGAGGCTGGTTTGCTGCCTGGGAATCGCAAAGCAGGGTATAGGCTTTTTCCAGCAGCGGAATTGCTTTGTCATACGCTTTCGTGTCATTATAGGTGGATGCCCAATTGCTCAGGGTCAGAAGGGTAGTGGGGTGGGTCTCGCCTACGTGGGCACACTGCAGATCGTATACCTTCTCCAGTAGCTCCAGGGATTTTTCGTGATCCCCAAGGTCACCGTAGGCAGACGCAACGCTACTGTAGGCTGCCAGTGTATCAATATGGGTCTTGCCCAGATCCAGGCATCGCTGCGCATATACCTTTTTGTGCAACGCCAGCGACTTTTCGTGCCGATGGAGAAGACGGTAAATATTTGCCAGATTATGCATGGTGTCCAGGGTGTCGGGGTGGTTTGCCTTGCCTTGATCGCATTGCCAGTCATACACCTTTTCCATCCGCTCCAGGGCAATTTCGTAATCTCCCAGGTCGCTGTCGCTGGTGGCAAGAACCTTAAGAATGGTCATGGTGAAGGGATGGTCTTCTCCGTGGAGCTCCACAAGGTGATGATAAAGCCGGTCTGCCCATATGTGGGATTTTTTGCGGTCAACATTTTTATATAAAGAGGCAAGCCGTCCCATTGCCACGGTGAGACCTGCCTCTGCTGCCGTTTCCAGCAGCTCCAGACCCAGGGCACGGTTTGTTTCCACGTCAATGCCCTCCAGATAGGCAAGACCGATGAGGTAATTGTGCTCCGGGGTGTGGTTGGGGGTGATGGCGATTTTGGACAGTGTTTCCAGCAGACGTTCCCGGAAGGCGCGGTCTTCCCAATGGATGCAGTCCTGAATATCCAAAGCGGCCAGCGCCGTCTTGTCGGTTTCTTCCATTTCCACGGGGAGGATCTGTGTGCCTTTTTCTTCCTTATTTTTTTGTGCCAGGGGCAGCTCCGTGGAGATCACATAGTTGTCCCGGAGCTCTCCACTTTCCGGATCAGTCACCTTCTCCAGCAGCCGGGGGGTGACCAGCAGGGCAAACAGATTGCAGTCATCCAGGATCTTTTCAATGTTTTCCTTGAAGCTTTCACCGGGAGTCAGAAATTCATCAAACCAGATGGCAATATCCCGATATTCCGGGATGCTGTGGATCTGCTGCATCAGCGAATTGGCAAGATGGCGATCCGTTTTGCGGTAGCTTAAAAAGATATAGGCATCAAAGGCTGCGCGAATGCGGTTTGCCAGCTCTTCATTGATCAGCACGGATTCCAGGAAATTCTTCAGCTTCTGTTCGTAGGGGATGGCGGTGCTGTCGGTTTTGATCGGGGTCAGAAACTGCAGGTTTTCAAATTTGTCCGGCCGGGCATACAGAGGCTCAATGCCCGGCTCCATCATAATGGGCAAAATGGGGATCTGCTGCTTACGTGCGAAGGCGATGTCCTCGTCCATGGCACGGTTGGGCTGCAGCAGAAGCTTCATGGTCACCGGGACAACCACCAGGTTCATGTGGTTCAGGTCGGTGTTCTGCTGCTCCCGGGGGATCGCTTCCGTCATGTCCTCGGTATAATAAACGGCGCAGTCATGGGTCTTGAAAATATCCTGGCAGATCTTGGAAAAATAGGCATTAAAATCCTCCGGATGGCAGGTAAAATACACACGGGGCTTCTTTTCAATATCCAGTTTGTCACGGGTTTTTCTCTGAAAGCTGACCATACCGCAGCACCCTCCTTTTCGTTATAAAATCATAATACCACAGTTCGCTTCGCTCTGCTACCTTTATTTTGCGTTTTGCGGCAAAAGAAGCGCCGGCGGAGTAACCACTCCGCCGGCTGTTTGTCAGGAATTTAACAGCTTTACAAATTCTTTGCCGGTGAGGTCCTTTTTCTTCATAAGCACCTCGGCCATAGCAGGCAGCCGGTCTTTGTATTGGGACAGAAGCTCCGTGGAACGCTTGTGAGCGGTCTCCAGGATCGCCTTGGGACTGTCACCGTAGGTGGTCATGGCAAACTTGTTTACCATGTCACCTGCCAGCCGCTTGGCACGCTCGTAATCACTGTAGCAGCCGGTATCGTGGCTGGTGAAGATCAGCTGCTCTGCGTTTTTACCGCCCAGCAGGGCGCAAAGCGTATTCAGCAGCTGCTCCTCGGTGTAGTTGCCGCTTGTTCGTTGCAGTGTCACACGGCCGTAGGAGCCGGCATGACCACGCACGCTTACCCGTTCCGGCAGCACGTCGGGGTCGGTAGCCACCATGACAATGGCATGACCCAGCTCGTGGATGGCGGTGCGGAACTGCTGCTCCCGGGTGACCTCCGCAGGATCGTACAGCCGCATGGAGTCGGGCGCAGTGTCGATCAGCAGCTTCATGGAGGGGATATCCCGTACCTGAATACTGCGGTAGTTCTTGGTGAAATCCCGGTTGGCACGCTGGTTGATGGTCTGGTGGATCACATGATCCACGAAGCGGCCGTTGCCGAAATTCTGCACATCCTGGAAATATTCCATGATGGTACGTACCTTTTCCAGGGCACTGGGGGTGACGGAGAAGCCGTAGCCACGCATCTTTCGGGAATAGATCTCTGTGAGCTCTTCCGCAGAATAGTCCTCAAAGTGGAAGGTGTAGCCGATACGGGAGCGCAGACCGGGATTCATGGCAAGGAAATCCTGCATCTGCTCCACATAGCCGGCAAAAATAAACACGGTGTCGGATTTATGCTCCTCCATGGCGGTAAGCAGCACCTCAATGCACTCGTTGCCACGTCCGCCCCGACCGTTGTCTGCCAGGGAGTAGGCCTCGTCAATAAACAGCACGCCGCCCACAGCCTTGCGGATCACATCTGCCGTCCGGGTGCCGGTCTCGCCGTAGGCGCTGATCAGGTCTTTGCGCTCTGCCACCACAAGGCGGTTCGTCTTCAGCATACCCACCGCATACAGATCATCGGCAATGAGCTTTGCCACAGTGGTCTTGCCGGTGCCGGGGTTGCCGGTGAAGATCATGTGCATGGAGAAATCGGACAGACCGGTGAAGCCCTTTTCCCGAAGGTACTTCTGATACAGCGCCTGCCGCTTGAAGGATTCCAGCTTGCTCTTCATGGTGTCAAGACCCACCAGGTCGGAGATGCTCACCTGCTTCTTGGGAGGCATGATCTTTTCAAAATGACGGGGATAGAAGATCTTGGTCATGGGGACAGAACCGTCCTTGGCCACCAGCTTCCGTTCGTAGTAGTCCTCACTCCAGGCTTCCTTCAGCTCCTGGAGCATGTTGCGGATATCACGGGCATTGCCGAAGAATTCCTTTGTCATCAAAGCGGCGATGCAGTCATCCAGCTCGTCACGGGCAGAGGGATGAAGGGTAAAGGCCTCTTTTTTGCACATGGAGAGGAAGATCTCTGCCAACTCCTCCTGGGTGTAGTCCTCAAACTGGATCTGTCTGCCGATACGGCTGGACAGACCGGGGTTCGCTTTCAGCAGCGCACGCATCTCTTCACTGTAGCCTGCCAGGATCACCACCAGCTTGTGGGAGTTGTTTTCCATCTCCTGCATCAGCACGTTCAGCAGCTCGTCACCACGGTTCATGGTGGCAATGCCGTAGGCCTCGTCAATAAACAGCACGCCGCCGTAGGCACGCTTGATCACTTCCATGGCCTTGGTGCCGGTACCGCCCACCCATTCGGAGACCAGGTCACTGGGCTTTGCCACCACCAGCTTGTTCTTCTGAATAATATTCATGCTGTACAGCAGGTCTGCTGCCATGCGTGCCACGGTGGTCTTGCCGGTGCCGGGGTTGCCTGCGAAGATCATGTGGTAATGGGCATCTTTTTCTGCAAGACCTGCCATCTGCAGCTTGTACATGTTGGAAAATTCTTCCTTCACTGCCTGAAGACCCACAAGACCGTCAATGTTACCCAAAACATCCTCCACGGACTGGAACTTGGGGTTGTCATCGGGAATGCATTCCGGGGTCAGCTCTGTGGTGTCCGGGCGGCAGAAATAGCGTGTGTAGAGTCTGCCGGTGAGGTTTTCCACAAAGGCTCTGCCACGGAGGTCGGAAACACGGTAGGCAGTGGGGAAATAGGCACGCAGCGCTTCTTCAAATTCCGGGGTGAAGGGGATGCTGCCTTTTCGGAAATTGTCCAGGCACTCCTCCAGCAGAGATTCCACAGACAGCTCACGCAGATGCACATGACCTGCGCACAGCCGGCGGGACAGCGCTGTATTGGGGCGCAGGGAGCTGCGGTAAACAGAGGCGCAGCTGCTGACAAAGACCATGGTCTCCGGGTAGTCCCGGACATGGTCGGCAACCTTTTCCCATAGCTCGTGATAGGCATTGATCCGTTTGCGGCTTTCCTCACGGGCGGAGCCGTTGCCGTCTATATTCAGCCGGGGGACTTCCTGGCAATCATAGATCAGCAACAGCTTTGTCTCCGGGTTCAGCAGGTGGGAGCTGCGGCGGAGCGCCTCAGCTTCGGTGCAGATACGGGCGTTCTGCTTGCTCACACCCAAAACATCCATGAAAATTTCGGTGACCTCAACAGCGGTGTTGGGTTCTTCACAGATGAGCATAAGATTGTAGTGGGACATCCGCTGCTCCGGGGTGGTCATACCCTTTGTGCGGATGCGGAAGGTAATAAACTTCTCAATAATATGACGGGCATTGTCCTCGGGGCGGTAAAGGGCGAGCCGGGACATGACCTCCCGGATGCTGGCACCGATATCCGGTGGCTTGGGCATTTCAATTTTAGGAGGTGCCGGCGCTTCCTCGCTGCGAGCGTCATAGAGGTCGTTCATCATTTGTGTAAGGGACATAATGTTCTCTTCCATAGGGGCCTCCAGTCAGTTATAAAGGGAAAGCAGCTGCATATCGATCTCTTCCAGGTGGATCTCCCGATAGGTCTCCTTGGTCTGGGTTTCTTCGGGCAGATCAAAAATGTCCAGGGGATCGTTGCCGTAGGGTGTCTTCTTTGCAGGTGTATAAGCGGTGATGGTCTTCATCAAATATCGGACATCCTGATCCTCTACCAAAAGACACAGCTGTTCGCTTTGCTTGGTCTCTCCCTCATCGTCACGGATAACTACGGGATCTGAGCCTATGGCAAGGGGTACGACCTTGCCGTGGAACACCATATCCCCTGCAAACAGTGTCTCGTTGTTGGCATGCTTCAGAACGATCATAGCACGCTCTGTCTTGTGGGGTACATAGGTAGGATGCATGTGCCGGGTGAGACGCTCAAAGGCATAGAAGGCCTTGCAGTAGGCATCCCAGTAGTGGGCATCGGCAATGGGACGAAGGAACTCGGGGGAGCAGACCTCAAGGCCGTCGGTGGGCAGATCCGGCTCCAGGGTGCGGTAAGTGGGGAAGCGGAAAGACCACTCGTCTTCGGTTTTGGACAGATATGCCCGTTCAATGGAGTAAAGCAGCAGAAGCTGATTGTCGTTTGTTACCATTACGGAGACAGTCTCTGTGACACTCTCCATGTGAAAGTCATCCTCGTCAATGGTCTGCCGCTGGGCAACCGGCGCCAGCTTGCCGATGAGACCCCGTTCCGGGTCGGAAATAAAGGGAGGATCCTCCGGGCTTTCGATCTCTACAAAATGCTCCCGATCCTGCTCCAGGTATTTGTTGACCTTTCGCAGCATGCGCATTTTTTCGGTGACAGTATCCAGTCCCAGCTTGTCATATAAAGGATAAAGCAGGTCGGTCAGGGCTTTTCTCACGGCAATTCCTCCTCAATGTGGGTAAACAGCGTGCGCCATTCCTGGCGGCTCATGGGGGCAATGTCCGAACGCAGCAGAATGTCCATGTCCCAGCCACGCTGCCACAGCGCCTGGGTCACAGCCGTCGGGTCAGTGGCAAGCAGCAGCTTCTGTACATGGGGGCCGCCGAAATGGTTTGCCACGGAGTTCAGCTTGTACAGCTCAACCTCGCCGATGGTGCCGTTTTTACAGGAGATAAAGGTGGGGATCATGCCACGCATCAGGATCACGTCGATCTCGTTGCGGGTCTCACCCTTTTTTCCTTGAATAACGCCGTCCCAGTCAATGCCCACGCTCATCATGCAATCGGTGAAATAGGGCTTTCCGTTGACTGTCAGCTCCCGTGCCTCCAGGAAAACCTTCAGCTCCAGCACGTTGCCCGCCTTTTCCATGCAGTAGCGGAAAACCGGGTCGGTGTAGCGGTATTCCAGGTAGTCAAAGCTGCTGTGATCTTCAATGATGCCCATTTTGTCCAGCGTTCCCAAAAAATCCCGAAGGACTTTTTCCTTCTCGGCAAAATCGGCGATCTTTCCCACCAGGGAGTCCAGCTCCAACAGAATGCCGTCCTCGTAGGTGTTGTGACTCTGGAACTGGATCAGCACAGAAAGCTTGTTGTTCCAGTCGGATTCGGGGTCGGCGGCCATTTGCCACAGCGGCTCCAGTTGCTTTGCGGTAAAGGTCTTGGGCGGCTGCTGGAGATTGGACATCACAATGCCGCCATGCAGCTGGATCAGCTCCTTGACCGTAAGATTTACCGGCTCATAGGGAAGGGGACGGTAGTTCTTTGTGCAGTCCAGCAGGTTTTCAAGATCCTGGTCATACCGTACGATCCGGATGGAACGGCGCTTCTCCGGGGACAGACGGGCATACACAGCGCCCAAAGCCATAACAGCGGTGGCATCACCGCCGGACAGATCAATGACATATTCCTCTTCCGGCGCCAGCAGCTTGGAAAGGGAAGCGCAAAGCTCGCCGAAATCGTCGCCTACGGTATTCTCCAGTTTGCCACGGAAGGGCAGCTTGCGATCTTCCAGCAGGGCATTGTAACGATCCAGGGGTGTGGATGCCTCGTCGGCGGCACCGATCAGGTAGAAGGTATTCGGCTTCAGCCGCAGGCAGGTGGAAATATTTTCAATGTGTCGGGGAGTATAGTATTCGATCAAAACCATTAAAAACACCCTTTTTCTGTAATTTACACCATAATAACACAAAAATAACCGTGATGCAAATACAATATCCCGGGAATTCGCAGAAAATGTTGTATACTTTCACTAACTAAAGTGATGAAGTGAAGATGGAGTTGTATAAAACGCTGAAAATGCAATTTACCTCTTTACAACTTTAGTTTGTTAAAGTATAATGAGCCCATCATCAATAACACCCCGGTCATCCGGGGCATCATGAAAGGAAATGATTTACTATGAAAAAACTGATCGCATTGCTGCTGGCACTGGTTATGGTGCTGGGCATGGCCGCTTGCGGCGCAACCACCGCTCCCGAGACAACTCCCGCTGCTACCGAAGGCACTCAGCCCGCTGCTGACGGCACCGAAGGCACCGAGGGTACTGAAGCTGCAGAGCTGACCGGCGACCTGGGTCTGGTCACCGACAACGGCAAGATCGTCATCGGCATCACCGACTACGCTCCCATGGACTACAAGGACGAGAACGGCGAATGGACCGGTTTTGACGCAGAGCTGGCTCGCCTGTTTGCTGAAGAGCTGGGCGTTGAGTGTGAGTTCTTTGTCATTGCTGACTGGGGCAAGAAGTTCATGGAGCTGGACACCAACAGCATTGACGCTGTCTGGAACGGCATGACCATCACTGACGAAGCCAAGGCTAACGCCAGCGTTTCTGATCCCTACGTCATCAACGCACAGGTCGTTGTTATGAAGGCTGACAAGATCGAGCAGTATGCCGATGTTGAGAGCATGAAGGAACTGACCTTCGCTGTTGAGGAAGGCTCTGCCGGTCAGTCCGTGGCTACCGAGGCTGGCCTGAAGACCGTTTCCAAGCAGGATCAGGCAGGCGCTCTGATGGAAGTTGCTGCCGGCGCTGCTGACGCTTGCGTCATTGATATCACCATGGCAAACGCTATGACCGGTGAAGGCACCGACTACGCTGACCTGGCAAAGGGCATCAGCCTCTCCGAGGAGGAGTACGGCGTTGCATTCCGTAAGGATTCCAACCTGACCGAGAAGCTCAATGACTTCCTGGCACAGCTGAAGGAAGATGGCACTCTGCAGGCTCTGGCAGAGAAGTACGAGCTGACCCTGGCTGACTGAGCAAAATAATTTTGGGGCTGTCTCATCCCCATGAGACAGCCCCTTTACCATGTAAATAAACGAAAGAGGTATCCCTTATGTTTGTGCAAGTAACCAATGCACTGCTGGAGGGTTTTTGGGAATCACTGAAGGTATTCGGACTGACACTGCTCTTTTCCATTCCCCTTGGTCTCGTGATCTGCTTCGGCTCCATGAGCAAGTGGGCGCCGCTGGATTTCCTGTCAAAATCCAAAGACAGCTTTTTTGAAAAATTTAAACCCATTCAGTGGCTCTGCAAGGGCTTGGTGTGGGTCGTCCGTGGTACACCGCTGATGCTGCAGCTGATCGTGATCTTCTACGGTCCGGGTCTTATGTTTGACCTGCCCCTGCTGCCCCGTTTTACGGCGACCATCGTGGCATTTTCCCTGAATTATGCCTGCTATTTTTCCGAGATCTACCGTGGTGGTATTGAGTCCATCGCAACGGGTCAGTATGAAGCCGGTCAGGTGCTGGGTATGACAAAGACCCAGATCTTCTTCAAGGTGGTGCTGCTGCAGGTGGTCAAGCGCATTATGGCGCCCATGAGCAACGAGATCATCACCCTGGTGAAGGACACCTCCCTGGCACGTATCATCAGTGTTTATGAGATCATTTGGGCAGGCGAGTCCTTTATCAAAAAGGGTCTTATCTGGCCGCTGTTCTACACCGGTGCATTCTATTTGATCTTCAACGGACTGCTGACCATTCTGTTTGCCCGTTTGGAGAAGAAGCTTTCCTATTTCAGAGGTTGAGCCATGGCAGTATTGGAAGTAAAAAATATCAGAAAGTCCTTCGGCAAAACAAACGTGCTGAAGGGTGTAAGCTTCTCCCTGGAGAAGGGGCAGGTGCTGGCGATTATCGGCTCCTCCGGCAGCGGTAAAACAACGCTGCTGCGCTGCCTGAATTTCCTGGAAACACCGGATGTGGGTGAGATCTGGGTGGACGGCAAGCTGCTTCGCTCCGGCAGTGAGAAATTAAGTGAACAGCAGGTGCGTGAAAACAGACTGCATTTCGGTCTTGTGTTTCAGAACTTCAATCTGTTCCCCCAGTATAACGTGCTGAAGAACGTGATGCTGGCGCCCCAGCTTTTGAAGAAGGGGACGGCAAAGGAGCTGGAGGAGCGTGCAAAACAGCTGCTGGATCAGGTGGGTCTGTCCGAAAAGCTGGACAGCTATCCTTATCAGCTTTCCGGCGGTCAGCAGCAGCGTGTGGCCATTGCCCGTGCGTTGGCGCTGTCGCCCCAGGTGCTGTGCTTTGACGAGCCTACCTCTGCCCTTGACCCGGAGCTGACCGGTGAAGTGCTGCGTGTTATCCGTGGATTGAAAAATGCGGACAGCACCATGACCGTGGTCACCCACGAAATGGAGTTTGCCCGTAGCGTGGCGGATGTGGTCATGTACATGGCAGACGGTGTGATTGAGGAGATCGGCACGCCGGAGCAGGTGTTTGGGAATCCCCAGAGTGAGAAGACAAAAGCGTTCCTGCGTGGCGCTCATGAGAAGTTTTGAGGTAGCCTATGGAACAGATAAATGAAAAAATGGAAGAGCTGTTTGCGCTGATTTTGAAGCTGGACAACATTGAGGATTGCCGTGCTCTTTTTGAAGATCTTTGCACCCGCAAGGAGCTGGAGAAAATGGCAGAGCGTGTGTTTGCCGCAAAGCTTCTCATGCAGGGCAACACCTACAACCAGGTGATGGCGCAGACGGATATGTCTTCTGCCACCTTGTGCCGTGTGTCCCAATGTGTGCAGTACGGCAAAGGCTATTCCAAATTGCTGAAATAAAAAAGGCGCTGTCTCACATAAGTAATAATGCGCAAAGAATAAAGCTGTCATTCCGAGCCAGTGGAACACTGGCGTGGGAATCCCCCGGATTTTTGGAGTTTTCTCCTCTATCCGGGGGATTGCCACACCAGTGACATCGGTCACTGGTTCGCAATGACAGCGTTTTT